>JANQGU010000180.1 GCA_028282935.1 Kiloniellales bacterium | reverse complement strand
TTAGGTTCTGAGGTCGATGTTTGCTATGCGTGTTGCGCCGAAGAAGACGCCGTAGCAACCGTCGTTTTGGTTTGGCCTGAGGGCGACGCGTTCGCCTTTGAAGGCCTGTGGGATCTTCCAGAGGCGGTTTTTGAAGCTGATATAGGCTTTGGTGGTGCCGACCTTGCGGAGGATCTCGCCGCTGTCGTAGTCGATTTCAGGCAGGGTCTCCGGCATGGGCCGCAGCGAGGCCCGGTAGCGGCTTGCCGGGACGGCCATGTCGAGGGCCTCGTGGGGGCGCTGGCGATTGTAGATACCGCGCCATTCATCGAAGCGCTGCTGCACCTGGCCGAGATCAGCAAAGGGCGGTGCTGCGAAGACCTCTGCTTTGAGGCTGCGATGGAAGCGTTCGATCTTGCCGCGGCCCTGGGGGTGATAGGGCCGGCCGTGGATGACCTGGATGCCGAGCTTGAGCAGCCAGACGCCGAGCCGGGTCCACTGGCCGGGCACGCCGCTGCCCCAGGGCGAGCCGTTGTCGAGATAGAGCGCGTCGGGCAGACCGTAGCGCTCGAAGGTCGCCTCCAGCGCCGGCTGCACGGTTTCGCCGCGCTCGTTGCCGCAGGCCCGCAGACAGAGCGCGTAGCGCGAATGGTCGTCGAGCACGCTCAACGGGTGGCACCAGCGGCCGCCACCGATCCGCACCCGGCCTTTGAAGTCCATCTGCCACAGCAGGTTCGCCGCCGGCCGCTCGAAGCGCTCATAGCGGCGGCTGACCCGCGCATCGGACACGATCCGGCCATGGCGCTGCAAAATCGCATGCACCGTCGAGGCCGCCGGCGGCGTCACGCCAGCGCGCTTCAGACAGGCCGCGATCTTGCGCGCGCCCCAGGCCGGATGCCCGTCGCGAACCGCCAGAACCGCCGCCTCCAAGGCCTCCGGCGTCCGCCCCGGCTGCCGCAACGGCCGACGCGAGCGGTCCGCCAGATCCCTATCGCCCGCCGCAGACCGACCCAACCACTTGTAGCCAGTCTGGCGGCTGATCCCGAACCGACGGCTCAGCTCGCTGATGTTCGCATCCGCCAACAACGCCAACATCACAAACTCTCGTCGCTGCTCCATGATCGACACCTCCGTCCAAGGCACAGACCAACCTCCTTCCAGGATCGTCCATGCCCAAAACTGTCAACCATCCCCCCGAACACCTGTAACCTATCTCCCCAGACCGAACACTTGACCCGGTGATCCATCGAGCAAGCGGCACCATGGATGCCCGGATCAAGTCCGGGCATGACAGCTTTTCTTGTACGAAGGTAGGCGAACGAAGACTCCGACCTGCGGGGCGAGATCGGGTGCTGCCGTCTGCGACAGCCTCACCCCCCGCCGACCAGTTTCTCCAGGGCGGCGCGGTCCATGATGTAGAGGTTGCGGCCCTTGCGGCGCAGCAGGCCGGCGGGATAGAGCGCGCCGAGGGCGCGGGCCACGGTCTCGCGGGTGGTGCTGGCGTGGCTGGCGATCTCGCGCATCGGCGGCAGGGGCCGCACGATCCAGAGATCGGGCACGGCGGCGTCGGGAACCGCCCGGCGCAGCAGCTCGGCGTAGACCCGCTGGGTCGCGGCCAGGGTGCTGAGCTCCAGGATCCGGAGGTCGCCGGAGCGGATGCGGGACGAGAGGTTGCGCAGCAGCCTCAGCGAGACCCGGCCCTCGTCCTGGAGCAGCCGCAAGAAGCGCTCCGCCGCCATGACCGCGATCAGGCTGTCGCAGCGCGCGACCACGCTGGCCGAGCGCGGCTCGCCGTCCAGCGCCGCCAGCTCGCCGATGTGGCTGCCTTGCTCGAGCACGGCGTAGGCGACCTCGCGTCCGGAGTCGCGCGGGCCGAGGATGCTGACCGCGCCCTCCACCACGAACATTACGTCGCGGCTCTCGCTGCCCTCCTCCAGGATCCGCTCGCCGCGCTGATAGCGGCGCCAGCGGCAGGCCTCGGCCAGCCGCTTCAAGGCCGCCGGATCCAGGTCCGAGAAGATCCCGATTCCAGAGAGCGACCGCTCGACCACTGTCTCCAACCTTCGCTCGCTCCCCCTGTCGTTCGGCTGCTTGTCCTTCGGCTGCCGAGAGGCCCGCAAGCTCGCGCCGCTCGCCGCTGCCGTCTGTGCGCTTTGCCACCCGGCCGTCGCGCTCCGGCGTCAGTTCCGGTAGTCCGGCTCCTTCCGTGCCAGCCGGCGCAGGATGGCGGTCCAGGTGCGGGCCGCCCGCTCGTCGTCCTCGCCCGGACGGCCCCAGTCCTTCAGATCCTCCACCGCCGCCGCCGGCGGCATCACCAGCTCCACGCCGGCGCGCAGCGCGTCGACCTGGATCTTGCAGGCGGCCTCCAGGTCGTAGTGCAGGACGAAGGCCTCGCCCGCGCTGCGCCCGCAGGCCAGGATACCGTGATTGCGCAGCAGCATCAGGTAGGCTTGGCCGAGATCCCGGGCCAGAAGCTCGCATTCGTCCTCGGCGTCGGTCACCACCTGGTAGTCGTGATAGGCCAGGGTCCCGAGCACGATGCCGGCGTGCTGCGAGAGCGGCAGCAGGCCGTCCTTCATGGTCGAGACGGCGACGCCGGCGCGGGTGTGGCTGTGCAGGACGAAGTTGATCTCCGGACGGGCCTTGAGCACCGCGCTGTGGATCAGATGGCCGGCCTCGTTGTAGGGGTGATCGCCCTCCAGGACCCGGCCGTCGAAGTCGACCTTCAGCAGGTTGGAGGCCGTGACCTCTTCGAAGAACAGGCCGTAGGGGTTGATCAGATACTGGTCGGTCGTGCCCGGCACCCGCGCCGAGATATGGGTCGCCAGCAGGTCTGTCCAGCCGTAGTGGACGAAGCTGCGGTAGAGCGCGGCGAGGTCCTCGCGCACCCGGCGCTCCTCCGCGTCCAGGACCGCGAGTCGTGCCGTCTTCGCCATGGGTCCGGCCTCCTTCGGCTGAGCGATGACAGAGCGAGCCCGAGGGGGACTCGCTCTGTCATCTTCGCTCGAAGCGTGAAGCGGGGCAACGCCGGAGCCGCCGACGCGGGTCGTATTCTATCGATCGTCCTCGGGCTCGGCGCGCTGCCAGGCGTCGCGCCAGGCCAGGGTCCGCTCGTAGCCGCCGACGTCGGGAAAACGGGTCCAGGGCCAGTCGCTGCCCCAGAGGACATGCGCCGGCCCCAAGGCCTCGACCAGGATTCGGTAGAGCGGCTTGCAGCGCCGCGACGCCTCGTCCGCGTCCAGCCCTTCGAAGACCCGGTAGGGTGCCGAGGCCTTGACCCAGAGTCGCTCCGCCGGCGCTTCCAGCAGCAGCTTCAGACCGACGCAGTGCTGCGGCCGCTCCGGGTCGGGAAGCCCGAAGTGGTCGACCACCAGGCGTTCGCAGCGCTCGACCAGTTGCGGCAGCAGCAGCGGCAGGCGCGGCCCTTCGAGGTGCAGCTCGACGTGCCAGCCGAGCCGGTTGACGTTGTCGAAGAAGCGGTCCCAGACCCGGCCGCGCAGATCGGGCAGCGGCCGCGCGAAGAGGTTCAGCCGGCAGCCGATCACCCCGGCCGCCTGCATCGCCAGCAGCCGGTCGAGGGTGCTGTCCGCCTCGACGGCGACCACGCCCCAGAAATGCTGCGGCGACTTCGCGCCGCGCAGCTCCCGCAAGGCCGAAAGCAGGAACTCGTTCGCGGTGCCCAGGAAGCTGGGCTGCACAAGGACGGCGCCCGCCATGCGGTGTTGCATCAGGATGCGCCGCAGCAGCGCCAGGGGCGCGTCGGTGCGCGGGGTGTAGCGACGATCCGGCACCATCGGAAGCGAGCGCAGGAAGACGTGCGCGTGCCAGTCGATCGCGCCTATCGGTTGCGTATCCGCTTGCGGCAGGAGTGCGCGTGCTGTTTGCTTGTTCAATGCGATTCTCGCAAACTTGACACTATCAGTCTTATATAAGACTGTTGCCATCAGACTCACAAGGAGGCAATTCGTTGTAATGTGATGGATGCGGCATTGACGGGGGACAACCGGCTGCCTCGCTACCAGAGGCTCGCCGAGACTCTCAAGAAAGCAATCTCACATCGCCGTTGGCGGCCTGGCGAAAGGCTCCCTTCAGAACAAGACCTCGCCTTGCACTTCACCGTCGCTCCGGGGACCGTACGACAAGCCATAACGCAACTGGTAGACGAAGGTCTGCTGGAGCGGCATCAGGGCAAAGGCACCTTCGTTCGCAAGCCGAGCTTCGACAGCTCGCTGTTCCGTTTCTTCCGGTTTCACGGCGCCGACGAGGAGCGCAGAGTGCCGGAAAGCGAGATCCTTCGGCGCGAAGCCCTCGCCGCACCGCCCGCGGTGGCCGAGACCCTGCAGCTGTCGCCCGACGCCAAGGCGATCTCGATGGAGCGCCTGCGCCTGCTCGACGGTGAGCCGGTGCTGGCGGAGCAGATCTGGCTGCCCTTCGATCGCTTCAAGGGCCTGCTCGATCTCGAGGAAGCGGAGATCGGTCCCCTGCTCTATCCGATCTACGAAGAAGCCTGCGGCGAGATCGTCGCCCGGGCCGAGGAGGAGCTGACCGCGGAGGCCTGCTCGAGCGCGCACGCGCAGCTCTTGAACATCAAGAAGGGTACGCCGGTCATCGTGATCGACCGCACCGCCTTCGGCTACGACGACACGCCGCTGGAATGGCGTTGCTCGCGCGGCCGGGCGGACGAGTTCCAGTACCACATCGAGATTCGCTGACGGCAGCGGAGCGGCAGGAGGGGAGTCATGAAGCAGTTACTTTCGCAGTTGGTCGCGGCGGCGGCCCTTGCGGTCATCGCGGGCGGCGCCATCGCCGAGCCGCGCGAGGTGCGGGTCGCGAGCCATGTCTCGGCCCTTTCGCCGCTGCACCAGCAGTCCGAGATGTTCGCGGCCGAGATCGAGAAGCGCCTGCCGGGCCAGTTCCGCTTCGCGCTCTTCCCCGGCGGCCAGCTCGGCAAGGAGAAGGCCCTGATCACCAACGTCAAGGCCGGCGCGATCGAAATGATCAACGTCGCCTCGGGCGTCATGAAGCTGGACAAAAAGCTGGGCGTCTTCGACCTGCCCTGGCTGTTCCAGGACCGCGGCCACGTGCAGCGCGCCATGGCCGCGGGCCTGGAGGACGCGGTGCGGGCCCGGATCGAGGAGGTCGCCGGGGTCAAGGTCATCGGCGTCTACGAGAACGGCTTCCGCCACGTCATCAACGCCAAGCGGGCGGTCGCCTCGCCGGACGACCTGGACGGGCTGAAGATCCGGATCTCCGGCGGCAAGTTCCGCCAGGGCGTCTTCCAGCAGATGGGGGCGACGCCGCAGAAGGTGTCCTGGAAGGAGACCTTCACCGCGCTGCAGACCGGCGTGGTCGACGGCGCCGAGGCCGCGACCTATGGCTTCTACGAGCAGAAGCACTTCGAGGTCGCGGCCCATCTCAGCCTGACCGGCCACGTCTACACGCCCTCCTTCCTGCTCGCCTCCAGGAGCTTCTGGGACAGCCTGAGCGCCGAGCAGCAGGCGGCCTTCGAGGACGCCGGGCGGGCGATCACACAGCAGGCCTACAAGGCGGCCGCCGGACTGGAGTCCAGGTACTTCGAGGAGATGAAGTCGAAGCTCTCGATCAACGAGGTCGACCTCTCCGCCTTCCAGAAGGCGACCGCCAAGAGCTACGACGACTACGTCGCCGCCGAGGGCGACGACTGGCTGAAGATGGTCCGGGCGGCGGCAAGTAGCAACTGATCCGGATTGAGGCGGTGGGAGGCGGCGGGGCTCCGGCTCCGCCGTTTCTCATGCGGCGTTCTCATGCGGCGTTCTCATGGGGGGCGGCCTTGCGATGACCTTCAAGCTCATCGACCGCTTGGTGACGGCGGCGGCGGTGCTCTGCCTGGTCGCCTCGACCGCGATGATCGTCGCCAACGTCTTCTACCGCTACGTCGTCCTGGACTGGCTGCGGATCGGGGCCCGGGAAGCCGCCTGGCTGACCCCGCTCTACGACCTCCTGAACGAGGCCTTCGGCCGGGTCAGCGTCACCGCCGACGAGGTGCCGGGCTATCTCCTGGTCTGGATCGCCTTCCTCGGCGCCTATCTGGCGCTGCGCCGCGACGGCCACATCGCCTTCGACCTGCTGATCCGGGCCCTGCCGGCCCGGCCCGGCAAGGGCCTGCGGATCGCGATCGACGTCGCCGTCCTGGCCTTCCTCGGGCTGCTGCTCTGGCAGTCCCTGCGCATGATCCGGATCGACGGCGCCACCGAGATCGAGACCGCTGAGATCGCGCAGGGCTGGTTCATGGCCGTCCTGCCGATCTCCGCGGTCCTGCTCGCCCTGCCGATCGCCCAGCGGCTGCTCGCCCGTTTGCGGGGTACACAGGATCTTACCCAAGTGCAGGCCGCGAACATCCCCCCCACCCCAGCCCTCCCCCTCCAGGGGGGAGGGAGCACGAGGGGTGCCGCCGCGTCCTCCTCCCCCCTTGAGGGGGAGGATCGAGGTGGGGGGTAATTCGTCGTGCCAGGACACGAAAAGAGCCGACA
>JANQGU010000390.1 GCA_028282935.1 Kiloniellales bacterium | reverse complement strand
GCTCGCCAGGCGCGCTTCGCGCAGCGGTGCGTTGTACCGTAAGCGGAGCGCAACGCCGCGAGCGGGCAAGCAAACCCGGCCTGCGGTGGCGCGCGGCGGGCCGCCCGGTGCGTTGCGCCCCTTGCCCGATGCGTGGGCATCGCGCTGCAGGCCGCGCCTGCCCGGCGGGCCGCCGCGCGCCATCAAATGGGTCATTATCAGCGCTCCTTGGTATTAGGGCCTCGGGCCGGCCGGCGGGACCGGGCCGCCATTGAAAGCGACCGCCGCCCTCTTCGAAGCAGAAACTCAATCTGAGGGGGTGGCGATCTGGCCTGCCCGGGGGTTGCAGGCCGGATCGAAAGTACAAGGTGACCGCGCTGACGTATTCTGGTAATTCTTTTTTAATCAACTTGCATCGAATGCACCACGAATACAGACAATAGCAGATATAGTTAATAAATCTTAAAATAATGTCGCGGCGAAAACCGCGCCGGCAGATGGAGAGTGACGTCGTGTACTACGGATTCCGCTTCAACGGCTCGATCAAGGCCCTGGGATACCGCACCTTCACGATCTCCCAGAAGGTCCTGGCCGAGGCCGCTTCCGCTCTGCAGGCGGAGAAGACGACCCCGGAGGAGGGCGCCTGGGTCTTCATCACCACCGCCAAGAACCGCGGCCGGCTGCCGGTGACGCCGCAGCTCGACGCCCGCCAGCGCCGGCAGCGCGAGGACTGGGAGCAGGACGGCCGCTTCCGGCCCGACCACGTTGCCGAGATGGTCGAGAAATACGACTGGCGGTCCTTCGACTTCTGAGTTCGACGGCCTCATCGACCGGGGTCGTGCAACGCGACCCTCAGTGGCTTCGGGTGGGAGGCTGCGGACTCTCCGTCATGGCCGCAAAGGCGCCTTCGGGGCGCGGTGGCAGCTGCTGCCAATCCAGGCCGTCGGCGATGATGCAGCTGCCGCCCTCCGGGGTCGAGACCAGCAGGGTCCAGGTGCCCTTCGGGCCGACGAAGACCTCGAACATCGCACGGCCGTCCGCGGCCAAGCCCCGGCCGATCGCCTGCTCGGCAAACTGCGTCTCGAGCCAGGTGACGGCCTCGTCGTGCGTCATGCAGCGGTCCTGAGCCCGCGCGGCGGCGCCCGACAGCAGGACCGCGGCGACGAAGGCAAGACCGGAAAGCTTGCGGATTCGTGATCTCATCGCATCTCCTCGCTTATTGATATGGTAAGTCAGGTGCTTGGCCGGTAGGGACCGCGCCGCGGGTGGTATCCCAGCGCCCTGCGGCCTATGGTGTCGGCACGGCGTGCCTCGCCGGGCAGAGGGAAGGCGGAGAAGCAGCATGGCCGAGGACGACGGCGGCCCGCGCGAGGGTTTCGACAAGGTCGTCGAGCTCTTCGGGGACGTCGAGCGAAAACTCGAAGAGATCAAGGTATTGATCCTGGAGATCAACACCCGAAGGGCTGACGGGCACATCGCCCGGGCGCGCGACGCAGCGGCCGCGGCGCGCAGCGTGGAGAAGGACGGGGAGCCCGTTCAAAGCGGCTCTGACAGCGAGACCCTTTACTGCTCATTCTGCGGCAAGAGCCAGCACGAGGTTGCGAAGCTGGTCGCCGGCCCGAACGTCTTCATCTGTGACGAATGCATCGAGCTCTGCGCCGACATCGTCCGGGTCGAGAAAAAGGTGGGCAAGGACTGATGGTCACCGCGAAACGCCGCCGCGCCCGCAAGGCACCGCCGGCTCGTCCGACTCCTCGGAAGCCGCGCATCGGCCTGGCCTTGGGCGCCGGCGCGGCGCGCGGCTGGGCGCACATCGGCGTGGTCGAGGCGCTGACCGCGGCCGGGGTCGCGCCGGACGTGGTGACCGGCTGCTCGATCGGCGCCTTCGTCGGCGCCGCCCTGGTGACCGGCCATATCGGCGACCTGGGACCCTGGGCGCGCCAGCTCGACTGGCGGGAGATCCTCAGCCACCTCGACCTGCGCTTCGCCGGCGGCGGCCTGATCGAGGGCGACCGCCTGATGCGCTTCATGTCCGAGCGCCAGGACGATATGGAAATCCAGGACCTGCCGATCGCCTTCGGCGCCATCGCCACCGACCTGGCCACCGGCCGGGAGGTCTGGCTGCGCGAAGGCTCGCTGTTCAGGGCCGTGCGGGCCTCGGTGGCGCTGCCGGGGCTGGTCAGCCCGGCGGCCAGCGACGACCGCTGGCTGGTCGACGGCGCCCTGGTCAACCCGGTGCCGGTGTCGCTCTGCCGGGCGCTGGGCGCCGACCAGGTGATCGCGGTCAACCTGAACAGCGACCTCGTCGGCAAGCGGGCCGCCCGGCGCCGCGGGCGCTCCGGCGACAGGGCCAGGCGCGAGGTCGACTCCTCCGGGTCCAACTTCCTCGCCCGCTTGACCAAGGACATCCCGAGCGGCATCCGCGGCGGCGCCGAACGCTTCTTCGTCCAGCTCCTCGACGGCGAGCGGGAGCGTCCCTCCTATTTCGACGTGGTCGCCGATTCGATCAGCATCATGCAGGACCAGATCACCCGCAGCCGCATGGCCGGCGATCCGCCCGAGGTCCTTCTGCAGCCGCGCCTCGGCCACATCCGGCTGATGGACTTCAACCGCGCCGAAGACGCGATCGCGGAGGGCCGGGACTGCGTCGAGCGGATCCTGCCGCAGCTGGAGGAAAGCCTGCAGCTTTCCGGATGAAGCCCGTCAGCTTTGTCCTGGCCGCCTTCACGTCCGAACCCCATGTCATCATCCATGCGCCCTTGCGGCGCCAACGGACTCTTTAGGGGGCGGGATGACAGCTTTGCGAGTCCTGGCCGGGGCGGCCTTGCTGTTCGCGCTCGCGCCGGCGCTCACGGCGCGCGCCCAGACGCCGGATATCCTGCAGCGGCTCATGGCGGAGCCGGTGAGCCTTTTCGACTGGGGCATGGCCCAGCTCGATCGGGACATCGAGCGGGCGGGCCTGCGGCTCTTCGGGCCGGGCACCGCCGGCGCGCGGCCCGAGACCGGCACGATCTACGACTGGCGCCGCGGCCGCGTGACCCTGTTCCTGTCGCGGCAGACGCCCGAGCGGGGCCGCACCCGCGAGGCTTGCACCGAAGTCTTCGGCCAGGTGGTCGGCGAGCTGACGGCGGGCGCGCCGGACGGGGCCGCGGCGGCCTGGTACCTGCACAGCGCCTTCCAGCCCAAGGGCCACTTCTGGACCAGCCGCTTCGAGGACGTGGGCGGCAAGCTGCTGCAGGTCGTCGAGCTCGAGGTTTCCCTGATCGCGCCGCCCTACGCGGCGGCGGCCGGCGACAGCCGACGGGTCCGCTGCAGCGGCCGGCTCGACGCTGCCCCCGAGGCGTTGGTGGTGGATGACGATAGGTAGAAGGGCAAAACCCACAAAAAGAGCGACGGGCCGGTCTTTACAGCCCGTCGCTCAAGGCACGTTTGTCTTTAGTCGTTGCAGGGTGTGTTGTGGGCAGCCAAGAGATCGGCTTCTTTCGCTAGGCGGGACGACGCCGAGCTATCGCGATGCACACAGATACAGTTTGCTCCATGCCTTCTGAAGCAGGGCTCTTTATGGTGGTTTTGGAGTCGCTGCCGGAGGTTCTCAGTCTCCCCAAAATAGAGATATCTGTGCGTGCCTCCACCGTCGGCGTTAGCCGTCCGTTTTGTCACTATGTAGACCGCAGCTACTTCGGCGAATTGAGTATCATATGGGTAGACTGCGAACTCATAAGTCCGACCAGATGCTCCGGTCACATTCAACGTGGCGAGCGGTTTCACTACCAGCTCCTTCTACAATATGTAGGTTCCCCGTTGACAGAGTCGCTATATATGGTATGTTTGGGAGTCGACCTTGACACAAAACTCCCGTGACTCCGGCCTAACCTCCGGGGAGCCGGGGGTTAAGGTTAGGCAGTAAGCGCCTCGGAGGTATCAGCTCCGGGGCGCTTTTTCATATCAGACTGAGAATCATCTCATATATCTGGATAAAATGCAATATGTTATCGCAATATGATGTGTACGACACAATATATCGCGTAAATTAAAGGGCTTAGGGTGATTAGCACTACATCTTGTGGCAGCCGCAACATATTGAATCAGCCTAAACAGGCTTGTCGAGGAATATAATGATCTCGTGAGCGCGTGGCCCTAGCCTGACTTTATCCCCAAAAAATCAGCCGACTTGTTGTTGCTTGGATACCTTTGCCGCCAGTCGAGATCTATCAGCTGTGATGCTGACTGGCGCGGGGAATCGAAGATCCCGTCACCTCGGCGATCAGCTCCTCCAGGGCGCGGCCGGCGGCGACCGCCTCGGTCCACAGGCGGTCGGCCTCCTCCGCCGTGACCCGGCCGTGGAAGGCCATCCAGAGCTGGGCCTCGCGCAGCTCCTTGGCCTTGTGGCGCGCCGCCCAGTCGTCGAAGTGCCAGGGCTCGCCGGTGACGCCGGCCACCGCCGTGGCGGCGAAGAGATGGCAGTCCAGCACGCCGCCCGCGGCCAGCTCGACCGGATGCAGGCGCGGCTCGTACTCGACCGACTCGAAGAAATGGATGCGTGCGATATCGGCCGCCTGCAGGCCCTCGACCACGATCCCGGGCGCGGAGGCGCCCGGCGCGGCGACCAGCAGGGGAAAGGTCTCCTTCGCCATGCGCTCCAGCCGGTGGTCCGGCAGCCGGGCGGCCGGGAAGGCTTGGCGCGGAAAGGGCCGGCCGATCACCGCCTCCAGGATGTCGTGGTCGCGCAGGCTGCCGAAGAAGAAGAAGCGCATGGGAGTCGGGCCGGCCGCGGAGGAGTCCTCTTTCGCCCCGGTCAGCCGGCCAGCCCGCGGCCGGCCTCCTCGACCAGGGCTAGGCGCGCCTCGATGGCGTCCCAGATCCGGGCCTCCAGGCAGACCCCGTCGAAGCGGTCGATCTCCTGCAGGCCGGTCGGCGAGGTGACGTTGATCTCGGTCAGGTAGTCGCCGATCACGTCGATCCCGACGAAGACCATGCCGCGCTCCGCCAGGACCGGGCCGAGGCGCGCGCAGATCTCCTGCTCGCGCGGCGTCAGCGCCGACTTCTCGGCGCGGCCGCCGACGTGCAGGTTGGCGCGGGCCTCGCCGGCCGGCGGCACGCGGTTGACCGCGCCGGCCGGCTCGCCGTCGATCAGGATGATGCGCTTGTCGCCCTGGCGGATCTCCGGCAGGTAGCGCTGGACCATGATCGGCTCGCGGTAGATCCGGGTGAACATCTC
>JANQGU010000372.1 GCA_028282935.1 Kiloniellales bacterium | reverse complement strand
ATCGAGTCCTGCGCCTCGGGCGGCGCCCGTCTCGACTACGGCATGCTGGCGCGCTGCGCCCGGGTCTGGCTCTCCGATTCCAACGACGCGCGGGAACGCTGGCGCATGCAGGTGGCGGCCATGACCTTCCTGCCGCCCGAAGTCGTCGGCAGCCATGTCGGGCCGCGCCGCTGCCACACCTCGGGCCGGATCCTGCCCATGGCCTTCCGCGCCGCCGTCGCCCTGACCGGCCACATGGGCCTGGAACTGGACCTGCGCGAGCTGACCGAGGAAGAGGAGGCGGCGCTGCGCTGGGCCATCGCCTTCTACAAGGAGAGCCGCGCCTTCCTCCACAGGGCGCGGGAGTACCGGCTGGCGCCCGACGACCCGGAGGCCTCCGCCCGGATGAGCGTCGACGGCGAGGGGAAGCGCTTCCTGCTCTTCGCGGCGACCCTGGCGGTGTCCAGGGCCGAAGCCACTGCGCCGCTGCGCCTGGCCGGCCTCGATCCGGAGCGGCGCTACCGGGTCCGCCTGCGCAACCGGGAGGCTCCCGAGGCGGCGACCCGGCACTTTCCCTCGCCCTTGCTGACGGACTCGGGCCTCTGCCTCTCCGGCGCCGCGCTGATGCAGTCTGGCCTGGTCCTGCCGCTGGCTTTCCCCGACACGCTCTGGATCCTCGAGGGCCGGGCCGAGGGCGCGGGGCAGGGAGCCGTTCGATGAAACCGCAGGTCGTTCCTTCGCTCGGCCGGCGGATGATCGGCGTTCAGACCCCCGACCTCGGCGGAGGCCGGGCATGATGGCGGGCGCGCCCGCTCTGGCGGCGGTCGACTGGGGGACCTCGCGGTTCCGGCTCTGGCTGCTCGATTCCGAGGGCCGGGTCCTCGCCTTGAGCAAAGGATCGGAGGGCTTGGAGGCCGGGCGGCGCCTCGGCTTCGAGAAGGTGCTGCGGAACCATCTGGGCCGGCTCTTGGCGCCGGAAGCGCTGCCCATCCTGATCTGCGGCATGGCCGGCTCGCACGAGGGCTGGCTCGAGGCGCCCTATGTCAGCTTGCCGGCCTCGCTGGACCAGATCGCCGAGGCCGTCGTGGCGGTGGCGGGGACGGACCTCGACGTTCGCATCGTGCCCGGCCTGGCCAAGCGGGACCCCGCCGCGCCCGACGTCATGCGCGGCGAGGAGACCCAGTTGATCGGGGTCGCGGCCGGCGGCGCGGCCGGCCGCAGGCGAGTCTGCCTGCCCGGCACCCATTCCAAGTGGGTCGCGCTGGAGGACCGGCGGGTCGAAGACTTCACCAGCTACCTGACCGGTGAGCTCTACGCGCTCCTGTCCGAGCATTCGATCCTGCGCCACAGCCTGGCCGGCATCGATGCCGAGGCCCCGGTCGATCCCGGGAACCCAGTCTTCGTCCAGGCCCTGGAACACACGCTCTCGGCCCCGGAGCGTTTTTTCGCCGAGCTGTTCTCGATCCGCGCGGCCGGGCTCCTGAACAAGCTGGCGAGCACCGACGCGGCCGCGCGGCTCTCCGGGTATCTGATCGGCGCCGAGGTCGCGACCGCCCTGCGGGACGAGGCCGCGCCGACCGCGGTGACCCTGGTCGCGAGCGGCGGCATGGCGGGCCTCTACGGTGTCGCCTTGACGGCGGCCGGTGCCGCGGTGGAGACCGTCGATGCCGACGGCGCGGCCCGCGCCGGCCTCATGGCCATTGCGACCAGGTGCATAGCCGGCGGTCTCGCGAGGCAAGGGGCATGAAGGCGGCGTCACCTTGGCCGCGGCTTCGGCGGGACCTTGTCGCCATCCTCCGCGGCATCGCGCCCACCGAGGTCGAGGCCGTCGCCGCCGCGCTGGCAGAGGCGGGCTTCGAGGCAATCGAGGTGCCGCTGAACTCGCCGGATCCCTTCGACTCGATCGAGCGGCTGTCCCGCTTCTTGGGGACCGAGGCCGTTGTCGGGGCAGGCACGGTCCTCGATCCCGAGGACGTCGACCGCCTTTGCGATGCCGGTGGCCGCCTGATGGTCAGCCCGAACGTGGACGAGGCGGTCCTGCGGCGCGCGGTCGGTCGCGGCCTGGTGACCTTGCCCGGCGTCTTCACGGCGACCGAGGCGCTCTCGGCGCTGCGGTTCGGCGCTTCCGCCCTCAAGGTCTTTCCGGCCAGCGCGCTGGGTCCCGCCGGCCTGGCGGCGATCCGCACCGTGCTGCCGGAGGGCACGGTGATGGGCGCGGTCGGCGGTGTCTCCGAGGCCGACTTCGCCGCCTATGCGGCCGCCGGCTTCCGCTGCTTCGGACTCGGCTCGAGCCTCTACAAGCCCGGCGACGCGCCGGAGGCGGTCGCCGTCAAGGCGCGCGCGGTCATCGCCGCCTACGACGCGGCCTTCACGGTGCGTGCGCGATGAGCGCCCCGGCGCCGCGGCGGCCCGCGCTCGGGGTCTGCTACTACCCGGAGCATTGGCCCGAGGAGCGCTGGGCGACCGACGCCGCGATGATGCGCGAGCTCGGCATCTCGGTGGTGCGGATCGGCGAGTTCGCCTGGTCACGGCTGGAGCCGGTGCCCGGCGACCTCCGGCTCGACTGGCTGGCGCGCGCGATCGACACCCTGCAGGCCGCGGATCTGGAGGTCGTGCTGGGCACGCCGACCGCCTGTCCGCCCAAGTGGCTGGTCGACCGAAGTCCGGACATGCTGGCCGTCGACCGCGAGGGACGGTCGCGCGGCTTCGGCTCGCGCCGGCACTACTGCTTCAGCCACCCGGGCTATAGGGAGGAGAGCGCGCGCATCGTCACTGCCCTGGCCGAGGCCTTCGGGAGTCACCCGGCGCTGGTGGCCTGGCAGATCGACAACGAGTACGGCTGCCACGACACGGTCCTGAGCTATTCCGCGGCGGCCCGCGACGGCTTCCGCGCCTGGTGCGCGCGGCGCTACGGCACTGTCGAAGCGCTCAACCGGGCCTGGGGCAACGTCTTCTGGTCGATGGAGTACTGCGCCTTCGACGAGATCGAGCTGCCGAACCTCACGGTGACCGAGGCCAATCCCTCTCACCAGCTCGCGTTCCGGCGCTACGCCTCCGAGGCGGTGGCGAGCTTCAACCGCCGGCAGGCGGAGATCATCCGCGCGCACTCGCCGGGCCGGGATCTGCTGCACAACTTCATGGGCCGCGCCACCGACTTCGACCACTTCGCGCTCTGCGCCGACCTCGACGTCGCGACCTGGGACAGCTATCCGCTCGGCCAGCTCGAACGCGACCTCGGCGACGAGGAGCGCCACCGGCGCTACCTCAGGGTCGGCGACCCGGACTTCCAGGCCTTTCATCACGACCTCTATCGGGCCTGCGGCCGGGGCCGCTGGTGGGTGATGGAGCAGCAGCCCGGCGCGGTGAACTGGGCGCCGCACAATCCCGTGCCCGCGCCGGGCGCGGTCCGGCTCTGGGCGCAGGAGGCCTTCGCCGCCGGCGCCGAGGTCGTCAGCTTCTTCCGCTGGCGCCAGGCGCCTTTCGGGCAGGAGCAGATGCACGAAGGCCTGCTGCGGCCCGACGGCACCCCGAACGAGGCCTACGAGGTCGCCGCCACCTTGGCCCGGGAGCTCGCCGAGCTCGGCACCGGGGATCCGCCGCAGCCTGCCGGGGCCGCGCTGGTCTTCGACTACGAAAGCGCCTGGGCCTGGGAGATCCAGCCTCAGGGGCGGGACTTCCGCTACCTCGACCTCTGCCTGGTCTTCTACCGCGCCCTGCGGCGGCTCGGGATCGCCGTCGACATCGTGCCGGCGGCCGCCGAAGCGGTGCGCGGCTATCCTCTTGTCATCCTGCCCGGCCTCTTCGCGGAGGATTCGAAGCTGGCCGCCGCCCTCGGCGCCGAGGGCCAGCGGGTCCTGCTGGGGCCGCGCAGCGGCTCGAAGACCGGCGAGTTCCAGATCCCCGAGACCCTGCCGCCGGGCGCCTTCCGCTCGCTGATTCCCGTCGGCGTCTCGCGGGTCGAGAGCCTGCCGCCCTTCGAGAGGCTCGGCATCGCGGGCAAGGACGCGGCGGCTCACTTCGCCCTCTGGCGCGAGTTCCTCGCCGCGGCGCCCGGCGTCGAGGTCATCGATCGCACCCTGGATGGCGAGATCGCCCTGGCGGCGCGGGAGGGTATCGCCTATCTCGCGGGTTTGCCGTCGCTCGCCTATGCGATCGAGGTCGTCGAGCGGCTGGCGCGCGAAGCGGGTCTGGAGACCTGCCGCCTGCCCGATGACCTCAGGGTCAGGGACCTCGGCCGCCGCCGCTACGTCTTCAACTACGGAAGCGAGACCCGCGACGTCGCCGAGCTCCTGGCCGGTTACGACCTGCTGCTCGGCGATGCGCGGCTCGACGCTTGCGGGG
>JANQGU010000182.1 GCA_028282935.1 Kiloniellales bacterium | reverse complement strand
GGAGGCTTGGCGAGCCGTAGGTGAGCCTAGCCGGAGCTGGGTGAGGGGGAGAGCTGATGACATCACACCGCGTCCTGCTCTAGGCTTTCCGCCATGACGGAGCAAAGCTATCCGCCAGGCGTCGCCTATCTCGACGGCCGCTACGTTCCCATGTCGGAGGCCAGGATCCCGGTGCTCGACTGGGGCTTCCTGCGCTCGGACGCGACCTACGACGTGGTCCATACCTGGGGCGGCCGCTTCTTCCGCCTGGACCGGCACCTGGAGCGTTTCGAGCGCTCGGTGGCGCGGCTCAGGATGGCCTTGCCCTTCGGCCGCGAGGAGCTGGTCGAGGTCCTGAGGCAGTGCGTGATCCGCGCCGAGCTGGAAAACGCCTATGTCGAGATGATTTGCACCCGCGGGGTCTCGCCGAGCTTCAGCCGCGACCCGCGCGACGCCGTGAACCGCTTCATCGCCTTCGCCATCCCCTTCGGCTGGATCCTGCGGCCCGAGGAGCGCGAGCGCGGCCTGAACGTGGCGGTCAGCCGGGTGCAGCGCATCCCGCCGCAGTCGGTCGACCCGACGGTCAAGAACTACCACTGGCTCGACCTCGTCGCCGGCCTCTTCGAGGCCTACGAGCGGGGCGCGGAGAACGTCATCCTCACCGACGGCGCGGGCAACGCCGCCGAGGGGCCGGGCTTCAACGTCTTCGCCGTGGCGCAGGGCCGGGTGACGACCCCGGACCGCGGCGTGCTGGAAGGCATCACCCGGATGACCGCGATCGAGCTCTGCGCCGAGCTGGGCCTGCCGGTTGACGCCGCGGCCCTGCCGGTCGAGGCCCTGCGCGGCGCCGAGGAGGTCTTCGTCACCTCGACCGCCGGCGGCATCATGCCCCTGACCCGGCTCGACGGCCGGCCGATCGGCGACGGCCGGCCCGGTCCCGTGACCCGGGCCCTGATCGAGCTCTACTGGGCCAAGCACGAGGACCCGGCCTGGACCACGCCGGTGCGGGTTTGAGGCCCGGCGGCCGTCAAGCCTGGTGAAGCCGGCGCAGCAGCGTCCATAGGGCCTCGCGGTCGCGCGCCCAGCGGGGCCGGATCGGCACGGTCTCGTCGCTGTCCAGCGCCATCCGATGTTCGGGCCGGGTCTTCGTGACCGCGACCGCCCAGACCGCCTCGCCGAAGCGGCGCGGGCCGTCCCACTGCGGGTCGACGAGGAACAGCAGGTAGGCGACACGGCCCCGCGGGCTCCAGACCGATTCGAGCCGCCAAAGCTCGTCTATCCACCCGTCCTCCGGGGTGTGCCGGTCAGCCAGGCTCCAGCCGGTCTCCGGCAGGGCGGCCAGGATCTGGTTTCTCTGGGTGGAGCTGAAGTCCATCGAAAAGGCGGCTTCCAACGCGTCCGGGCTGCGGTCAAGATAGCCCGAGTGCGCCGAGGCAGGGACCAGGAAAGCGAGGCTGCGATGCCGGTATCCTTCGAGAGACTGACCCCGATGCTCAACGTCGCCGACGCAGCCGCGACGGTCGCCTGGTACGTGAGCATCGGCTTTGAAGTGGCTGATACCTATGAGGAAGAGGGCGAGGTCAACTGGGCCTGGCTGCGGCGCGGCGGGGTCAACATCATGATCAACCGGCGACCCCTGCCGCCCGAGGCCGCCACCGGCGTCAATCTCTACATCGACGTCGACGACGTGGACGCGCTCTGGGCCGACCTCAAGGACCGGGTGACCGTCTCCGAGGCGATCACCGACCAGTTCTACGGTATGCGGGACTTCTGGATCGAGGATCCCAACGGCACCGTCCTCGGCTTCGGGCAACGGATCGCGAAGCCGGGCGGATAGGCGGCTTACATCGGAAGGCGCAGGGCTCTTCCCAGGAGCCGGCTCATCGCCCGCCGGATGGCGCAGGGCATACCTTGGCCGTCCAGCCCGTCTTCGGACCCCACCAGCGGACCTTGTCCGCGCCCCAGAAGGTAGGGCACCAGAAGCGGGCCTCGTCGTCGTTGAAGCCGCTGTGCGTGGTCGGTGGGCGAAAGCGGACCGGAGAGGGCGCGGCCTCGCCGCTTTCGGGGCAGGCCGGAGGGTGCGACTGCTCCCGCTCCCAGTCGCTGGCCCAGTTGAAGACGCGGAACAGCATGTTGCGCCGGGCGTCCTCCGGGAAGACGTGTCGGGTCGCCCGCAGGTTGCGCCACTTTCCCATGGTGCGGTCGATGGCCGTCTTCGGGTTCTCGTACATCTCGTCGACCCAGGCCAGCAGGCTGCCCGAGGGCGCGGCGCCGAGCGCGACCAGCTCGTTGGCATCGTTCTCGGGGTGGAGCATCAGGTTGTAGAAGCGCAGGGGCGCCGTCTGCTCCCTGCCGTCGTTGGCCTCGATGACGGCCCTTGACATGGCGCGGGCGCTGTCGCGCACGCTCGCCGCCGCGGCCATGAAGACCAGGTTCCGGTAAGGCAGCCTGGGATGGAGCGGGATCAGCTCGTTCATCACGATCGTGCCCATGCTGTGCCCGATGACCGTCAGCTCGATGTCGCGCCAGCTTTCCCGCGCGGGACCGACCAGTTCGTCGGGGCAGATGTTCCCCTGCTCGGCCCTGCAGGACTGCAGCATGGTGAAGAACTTGGCGAAGGCGCCGAGGCCGTTGGGAAAGTCCCGCTTCTCGCGCTCTATGTAGGCGATCTTCTCGTCGCGCGTGAGGCCGTTGGAGTCGCTCTCCAGGACGTCGACGAGGTTGATGTCGAACTCGATGGGGCGGCGGATCGTGGTCCGGGTGCGCCGCACCATGTTCTCCCACATCGTCGTGCCGAAGGCGTCGACCAGCGGCGCGGAAACGAAGCGGGTCGCGAAGAGCCCGTAGTAGGGCAGGTCCTTGAGCGTCAGCCCGGGCTTGGTGTCCGGGTCCTTGCCGGTGACGAGGTTTCTGTCGGCGGTGATCTGGCAGTTCTCGATGCCGAACCTGTCGACGTCGGTCTGCTCTTTCCTGCAAGGCTCGGCGGCGGGTGCCGCTGGCGCGTCCAGGCAGATGTCCGGCGTCAGCAGGAACTCGCGCCTGTCCTCGTTGTCGAAGGGGTTCCTGGCCGCCACCGCGCGGACCAGGCGGTCCAGATAGGTCACCGGCGCCCTGGCCAGGCCCTGGCCGATGTCGCCGACCAGGTAGAGCGGGGCGCGGAGGAGCTGCGGGTTGCTGCGCCGGACGCCGTTGCGCACGAAGGTGATCTGCTCCAGATAGGTGTCGATGAAGCCCGTCGGCCAGACCAGGAAGATCGGGTAGTAGCCGTCCCGGAGCATCTGCGGCACCTGGGACTTGGCCTGCCTGCGGACCACGCTGGCCGGGTTGAGGCCGCCGTTGAAGTAGATCAGGACCTGCTTGAATTCCTGCTTGGGCGGCGCCTTCGATCCTTTGTCGGGCAAGGCCCAGTTCCGGAACTTGAGATAGCAGTTGAAGATTCGCCCGAAACTCAGCGCGAAGTCGTCGCGGGCGTCGCCCGTCGCGTCGTACTTGATGCCGCCCTGCTCGCTTGCCTCCAGGATGTGGTTCTCGACGTCGTACTCGGGATAGAGGCCCTCGCTGAGGTTGGCCTCCTTTCGCTTGTCGCTGACGAAGGCACAGCCCTTCACGGCGTCCCGGTGCTCCCTGTAGGCCTGGTCCGGCTCCTTGACAGGGAACTTGTAGTCGTGAGGACTCGCGCAGGCCGCCAAGAGGACCGGGGCCAGCCAAGCCAAGAAGCCTGGCCGGCGCAGGGCGCGCAGGGCCTTGCCGGCGGACCGGCCGCCCGGGATCTGTCGCATTGTTTCCCCCTCTGCCGACCGCTTGTCCCGCCGATGGCTCGAGGCGCAAGCCGGTACAACCGTAAAGTTAAGGCAGAAATCAGAAGTCTGTCCAACTTGACCTGAGCGGCGGGCCTTTCGGCCGCGACCGGCTGGCTTGGCCGGCCTCCGCGTGCTATTTCGTTGCACCGCAACAACGAGAACAAGACCCGGGATCTGGACTCGGGGGGCAAGGGGACCATCATGCAGGAGATCATCCGCAAGCTGGACGACATGCGCGCCGGCGCCCGGCTGGGCGGCGGCGAGCGGCGCATCGCGGCCCAGCACAAGAAGGGCAAGCTCTCGGCGCGCGAGCGCATCGAGGTGCTGCTGGACGAGGGCTCCTTCGAGGAGTGGGACATGTTCGTCGAGCACCGCTGCGGCGACTTCGGCATGGCCGAGAACCGCATCCCGGGCGACGGCGTGGTCACCGGCTACGGCACGATCAACGGCCGCCTGGTCTTCGTCTTCAGCCAGGACTTCACGGTCTTCGGCGGCTCGCTGTCGGAGGCCCACGCCGAGAAGATCTGCAAGGTCATGGACAAGGCCCTGCAGGTCGGGGCGCCGGTCATCGGGATCAACGACTCCGGCGGCGCCCGGATCCAGGAGGGCGTCGCCTCCCTGGCCGGCTATGCCGAGGTCTTCCAGCGCAACGTCCTGGCCTCGGGCGTGGTGCCGCAGATCTCGATGATCATGGGCCCCTGCGCCGGCGGCGCGGTCTACTCGCCGGCCATGACCGATTTCATCTTCATGGTCAAGGACAGCGCCTACATGTTCGTCACCGGCCCCGACGTGGTGAACATGTAGGCGCTGTCCTTCACCATTAAGATGAAGTCGGTCATGGCCGGCGAGTAGACCGCGCCGCCGGCGCAGGGCCCCATGATCATCGAGATCTGCGGCACCACGCCCGAGGCCAGCACGTTGCGCTGGAAGACCTCGGCGTAGCCGGCCAGCGAGGCGACGCCCTCCTGGATCCGCGCGCCGCCGGAATCGTTCAGGCCGATGACCGGCGCGCCGACCTGCATGGCCTTGTCCATGACCTTGCAGATCTTCTCGGCATGGGACTCCGACAGGGCCCCGCCGAAGACCGTGAAGTCCTGGCTGTAGACGAAGACCAGGCGGCCGTTGACGGTGCCGTAGCCGGTCACCACGCCGTCGCCGGGCACCTTGTTCTCGCTCATGCCGAAGTCGGCGCAGCGGTGCTCGACGAACATGTCCCACTCCTCGAAGGAGCCTTCGTCGAGCAGCAC
>JANQGU010000143.1 GCA_028282935.1 Kiloniellales bacterium | reverse complement strand
GCCATGTTTGCTGGCCTCCTAATCCAGCAAACAGCTTGAATCACATCCCAAACAAAAAGGGAATCCCTAACGATTCAGCCTAAGACGGGATTGCTCTAGGCGGTTTCCGGCTCGGCCGCGGCCCCGGTCCCGGCCCCCAGAGCCGCCCGGGCCGCGGCCAGGAAGGTGGCGACCTCCTCGGGCGTGCTGTCGAAGGCGGTGATCAGGCGGACGGCGCCGGGGCCGGCGGCGGGCCAGTCGTAGAAGGCGAAGCCCCGGGCGCGCAGCGTCTCGGCCAGGCCCTCGGGCAGGCGGGCGAAGATCTCGTTGGCCTCGACCGGGTGCAGGAGCGCGACCCCCGGCAGGGCGGCCAGGCCCTCGGCCAGGTCCCGGGCGCGCGCGTTGGCGCGGCGGGCCAGGTCGAGCCAGAGGTCGTCCTTCAGGTAGGCCTCGAGCTGGGCCGAGAGGAAGCGCAGCTTGGAGAAGAGGTGGCCGCCGCGCTTGCGCCGGTAAGGCAGGGTCTCGGCCAGTTCGGGCCGGAAGACCACCACCGCCTCGGCGCAGAGGCAGCCGTTCTTGGTGCCGCCGAAGGCCAGCACGTCCACCCCCGCCTTCCAGGTCGCCTCGGCCGGGCTGCAGCCCAGGGTGACCAGGGCGTTGGCGAAGCGGGCGCCGTCCATCTGCAGGCCGAGCTTGTGGGCCCGGGCGAGCTCGGCGATGGCCGCGACCTCCTCCGGGCGGTAGACCGCGCCGGCCTCGGTCGCCTGGGTCAGGCTGATCGCGGCCGGCTGGACGTGGTGGACCACGCCGGCGGTGCCTTCGGCCAGGACCTCGGCGAGCCCCTCGGCGGTCAGCTTGGCGTCGGCGCCGGGCAGGGCGACCAGCTTCGCGCCGCCACTGTAGAGCTCGGGCGCGCCGCATTCGTCGACGTTGATGTGGGAGTCCTTGTGGCAGTAGATCGCGCCGTAGGGCGGGGTCATGACCGAGAGGCCGAGCACATTGGCCGCGGTCCCGGTGGCCACCGGAAAGACCGCGCAGTCGGTCTCGAAGACCTCGCGGAAGCGGTCCTGCAGGCGCGCCGTCAGGGCGTCGTCGCCGTAGGGCGCCGCGGCGCCGGCGTTGGCCTCGGCCAGCGCCGCCAGGATCTCGGGCGCCGCGCCCTTCACGTTGTCGGAGCGAAAATCCACCATGACCGCCCTCCCCTTCAGGCGCCTATTCCGCGGGCGTCGCGCCGGGCGCCAGGCGCAGGCGGCCCCGGACTGCGCCGCTCTCCAGGTCGACGACCACGATCTGGGCGCAGCCGCGCTCCGCCGGGCCCTCCAGGCGCAGCAGCAGACGGTCGCCCTCGGCCAGGGTCTCGGCCAGGGTGCAGCCGTCCGGCACCGCCACCTCGGCCGTGCCGAAGCCGCCCTTCCCACCTTGAGAGAACTTGTTGGCCAGGCCGACCACCAGCAGCACGAAGCCGGCGACGATCAGCACCCCCATGCCGATCACGAGTGCCTTGAGCGCCTGCATCCGCTACCGTTCCCCCGAGCTGCCCAGCATCACGTCCGCCATCCCAAAACCTCCCGAAGCGACCCCGAGCGATGATGACCGAAGCGCCCCCCGAAAGCCCGAGCGAAGGGCCGCAGGAGATCACCGCCGGGCCCGGCGACGACGGCGAGCGCCTGGACCGCTTCCTGGCCGGCCGGCTGCCCGGCCTGACCCGCAGCCGGATCAAGGCGCTGATCGAGGAGGGCTGCCTGGAATCCGGCGGCGCGACGATAAGGCAGGCCTCATTGCGGGTCAAACCCGGCCAAACTTTCGCCATCTTGGTGCCCGAGGCTCGACCCGTCGAACTGGTCGGCCAGCGGATTCCCCTGCGGGTCGTCCACGAAGACGCAGACCTCATCGTGATCGACAAAGCGGCTGGCCTCGTCGTGCACCCCGCCCCCGGCAATCCCGACCGGACCCTGGTCAACGCCCTGATCGCCCACTGCGGCGACAGCCTCAAGGGCGTGGGCGGCGTGCGCCGGCCCGGCATCGTGCACCGCCTGGACAAGGACACCAGCGGCCTGATCGTCGCCGCCAAGACCGACGCCGCGCATCAGGGGCTGGTCGCGCAGTTCGCCGCGCGCAGCATCGCGCGCAGCTACCTAGCCCTGGTCTGGGGCCGGCCGCGGCCCGAGGCCGGGACGATCACCGGCAACATCGGCCGCAGCCCGCGCAACCGCAAGAAGATGGCGGTGGTCCGGCGCGGCGGCAAGCCGGCGACGACCCACTACCGGAGCCTGCGCCACCTGGCCGGCGAGCGGGTCACCCTGGTGGAATGCCGGCTGGAGACCGGCCGCACCCACCAGATCCGCGTCCACCTGGCGAGCCGGGGCCATCCCCTGCTGGGCGATCCGCTCTACGGCCGGGGCGATGGAGCACGGCTGAAGGCCCTGGCCGCCGGCCGGGCGGCCGCGCCGCCGCCGCTGGCGCGCCAAGCCCTGCACGCCCGGAGCCTGGGATTCAGCCATCCCTCCAGCGGCGAAAGCCTGAAGTTCGAAAGCGACATTCCGAGCGATATGAAAGACTTGCTCGACTACTTAGAGGCCATCTAGAGATGGTGCTTGCTTTTTTGATCTGTTCGGTCCAGAATAATATTATAAGAAATCCGAAAATACGGGGGAAGGCAAATCCGTCGTCGGCCGTACGTGCCGACGAGCGCTTTGTTGTCTACGGAGTACGTTCCTGATGGCCAATATGCCGAGTGTCCCGATCCTGGTCGCCGAAGGCAATCTGTCCCGCTACCTCCAGGACATCCGCAAGTTCCCGATGCTGGAGCAGAACGAGGAGTACATGCTGGCCAAGCGGTGGCGGGAGCACGACGACGTCGACGCGGCCCACAAGCTGGTCACCAGCCATCTGCGCCTGGTCGCGAAGATCGCCATGGGCTACCGCGGCTACGGCCTGCCGGTGGCCGAACTGATCTCGGAAGGCAACGTCGGCATGATGCAGGCGGTCAAGCGCTTCGACCCGGAACGCGGCTTCCGCCTCGCCACCTACGCGATGTGGTGGATCCGGGCGGCGATCCAGGAGTACATCCTGCATTCCTGGTCGCTGGTGAAGATGGGCACCACCGCCGCGCAGAAGAAGCTGTTCTTCAACCTGCGCAAGCTGAAGGGTCAGATGAAGGCCATCGAGGAGGGCGACCTGCAGCCCGAGCAGGTCGAGTACATCGCCACCGCCCTCGACGTGCCCGAGCAGGACGTGGTCAACATGAACCGCCGCCTGTCCAGCCCGGACCATTCCCTCAACGCGCCCCTGCGGGTCGACGGCGACGGCGAGTGGCAGGACTGGCTGGTCGACGAGGGCGACGACCAGGAGACCCTCCTGGCCGAGCAGCAGGAGCTCGACAAGCGCCGCAACCTCCTGAACCAGGCCATGGACTGCCTGAACGAGCGCGAGCAGCACATCCTGAGGGAGCGGCGCCTCAAGGAGGACCCGACCACCCTCGAGGACCTCAGCCAGACCTACGGCATCAGCCGGGAACGGGTCCGGCAGATCGAGGTCCGCGCCTTCGAGAAGCTGCAGAAGGCGATCCGCAACGCGGCCATCGAGGAGCGCCTGGCGGTCTCCTGACCCGGGCACCCCGCGGAGAGTCTTCAGGGCCGGCAGATCACTCGGCCGGCCCCGAGACCTCCTCGCCCCAGTTCTTCTCCAGGATTTGCCGGCGCTTGTGAAGCTCGGCCAGGCGGTCCCGGCTGCGCACGGCGTAGTAGGCCGCGACCAGCGGCGGCATGGCCAGGTGGACCAGCCAGGCCAGCCCGCCGCCGAGAAAGGCCAGGAGCCAGTTCTCCGGATCGCCGATCACGGCCAGGGCGGTCGCGCGGTCGTGGCCCTGGGTCCAGAGGCGCAGCAGCGCCGGCAGCACGCAGGACAGGTTCAGCAGGCCCACCGCGTAGGTGAGGTGACGCCGGCGGCTGCGATCGACCACCGCCGCCGCCAGGGTCGGCGCCATCAGCGGGCCGGCGACCAGCAGCGTCGGCCAGGCCAGGTAGCCCAGCGGCGCCAGCGCGAGCAGCGGCAGCAGCAGGCCGGCCGCCCCACCACGCTTGGCCGACCCGCGCTTCGCCACCTTGCCCTTCGCCGCGCCCTGCCCGCTCGCCACCGCGCCCTCCTAGAAGGAAAAGACTTCGAGCGCCGCGGTCGCGACGAAGACCAGCACGGCGGCGAGGGCCGAGAGCACGGCCGTGACCTGCGAGGCGGTCCGGCGGACATGGGCCGGATCGGTCAGCGCCCCGGCCTCCAGCAGATCGATCTCCTGGGTCAGCTCCCTGTGCAGGACCTGCGCCTGCTCGAAGCCCAGCTGGTCGCCGCGCTGGATCTTCGGGTCGTCGAGGGCCTCCACGAGCTGGCTCAGGCTGCCCTTGGCGGCGGTCGCCTCGACCTCGGCGATCAGCTCCTCGCGATAGGGCCGGTTGTGGAAGCCCTGGATCACCGGCTCCAGCAGCAGGGCCATGGCCCGGGTCAGGTTGGGCAGGCTCGCCGGTCCGGTCAGCTTCTGGACCTCGGCCAGCAGCTTCAGCACCGCCATGCGGCGCGACGCCAGATCGTCGGGCTGGTCCAGCCCCTTGTAGATCTCGCTGCCCAGATCCTTGGCCCGGGCCGCGCAGAAGGCGGCGACGTGGCGGTCGACGAACTCCTGGGTGCCGCCACCGCCCTGCCCCGCCGCCAGGCGTTCGAGGGCCGGCAGGAGCTCGTCGATCTGGCAGACCCGGAAGCGCGCCAGGCCCGGGCTGCGGCAGGCGAGGCCCGGGTTGGCCTCGTAGAGGCAGCGCTCGATCCCGAAGCCGAAGCCGGGGTGGCCGAGGTGGCCGTTCAGGGCTTCGTAGAGCTTCTTGTAGGCGATGACCTCGGCGCCGCCGCTCGACTGCAGCTCGATCCAGTGCGCCGGCAGCCGCGAGGCCAGGATCTCGGCGAGCAGCTTGCGGCGGTCCTCGTTGTCGTAGTCCTGCGCCAGGGCGCCGGGCAGCCCGTCCAGGCGCAGCGCCAGCCCCTTGAACCGCATCGGACCGCCGGGATCGAGAATCGCCAGGGCGCGGGTCAGCAGCAGGTCCGGCTCCAGGGGGTTGCCGGTACTGATCGCGCGGTAGCCGGCGATGCGCTTGCCCCGCTCCTCGTCGCCCAGGCCCCGGCGCACCCAGCCGTCGAGCTCGCCCGAGACCGCCAGCTCGACGCCCTCGGCCCAGCTCCGGCTCAAGGCCTGCGCGACCTCCCGATCCATCTCTCGCCGCCGCCCGGAGATGGTGATCGCCCGCTGCGCCCGTGGCGGCAGCAGCACCTGCCGCGGGCTCATGCGCCGGCCGGCCAGCCAGAGCTGGACCTCGTCCAGGCTCCAGCGCTCCTTCGGGTCGTCGCAAAGCAGCCCGCGCAGCAGCTCCATGACCGCCGACGAGAAGCGGCGGCTGTCGACCAGGGCGGCGCAGGAGCCGCGGGTGATCTTGCGCAGGACCAGCTCGTCGTCGTCCAGGTCGGGCAGCGGCGGGCCGCCGCAGAGCAGGGTCACGAGCAAGGCGCCCAGGGCATAGACGTCGTCGGTGCGGCGGCCGGCGCCGCGGCCGCTGGGCAGGGCCTGACCGGACTCGATGGTCTCGCAGGCCACCGGCTGGAACAGGCCCGGCAGGGCGCTGACGCACTCCCCAAGCACGACGTCCTGGCCGTCGGCGCCGCAGAAGAAGAGGTTGTCGGCGCGGATCGCGCGGTGCGTGACGTAGAGCGCGCCGAGCTCCTTCAGGGTCGACACGAGGGGCGGCAGCACCTCGCGGCTGAGCCGGGTCTCGCTGAAGGGCTCGAAGCGGCCGTCCGGCCGCTCCGCCAGGCGCTTGCCCTGCAGTTGCGGGAAGATGACGATCTCGCGCTCGGCGTCGTCCGGCGCCCAGTGCAGGGTGCCGATCGCCCGCGGAGCCAAGAGCCCGGCCAGCCGCAGACGCGAGAGCTTGATGACGGCGTCGCGGCGCGGCTGCATTTCCGGCCGGCAGACCAGGCCGAAGACCGCTTCCGAGGCGTTCTTCTGGTCGCTCGCCAGATAGGCCATCCCGGAAGGCTGGTCGAACAGCGGCAGGCGCTTTGCCGGATCGACGCGGAAGCGCCCGGCGATCATCCCCTCTGTTCCTGGTTCCGCCACCCGCGCTCCGAGCTCCTGATTGGGACCTGCCCCGGAAGCGGGGACGCTCCGAGGCCCGGAAACTCTAGCTCTCCAGGGCAAACAGAGTCTTAAGAGCTACCCCTTGCGGGCAGGCCGACGAAGCGCGGCCTATCCTGACAAATCCCTCGCCCTGTGCTACGCGGCCCCATGCGCGCGTCCTACGACAGGATCGGCGTCGATTATTCCGATCTCCGGAAACCCGACTCCCGGATCGAGCGGGTGATCGGAGAGGCGCTGGGATCCGCAAGAACCGTCCTGAACCTCGGCGCCGGGGCGGGCTCCTATGAGCCTGCCGACAGGCAGGTCACGGCCGTCGAGCCTTCGGTGGAGATGATCCGACAGCGCGGCGCCTCGGCGGCGCCGGTCGTTCGTGGCTGCGCCGAAGACCTGCCCTTCGGCGACCAGACCTTCGATGCCTCCATGGCGATCCTGACGGTTCACCATTGGGCCGACAAAGAGAAGGGCCTCAAGGAGATGCGCCGCGTGACGCGGGGCCGGGTCGTCCTGCTGACCTACGACCCTTCGTTTCGGGGCTTTTGGCTTGCGGACTACATTCCGGAACTCGTGACGCTGGACGAGGCACGGATGCCAAGGATGACGGACTACGAGGCCTGGCTCGGGCCCGTGGAGATTTCGGCCCTTCCCATTCCGCATGACTGCAGCGACGGGTTCCTGTGCGCCTATTGGCGGCGGCCAGCGGCCTATCTCGATCCCAGGATTCGGGCCGCGATGTCGTCCTTCTGGGCGCTGGGCGACCTATCCGAGGGCTTGCGCAGCCTCGAGAGAGACCTGGACAGCGGCGCCTGGGCGCAGCGCTACGCCGACCTGCTCGACCTCGAGGACCGCGACCTCGGCTACCGCCTCGTCACGACGAAGTAACCGTCCGGGTCCTATCGGCCGCTCCCTGCATATCAGCCGAGGAAGGGATCGCGCACCAGGATGGTGTCCAGGCGGTCCGGACTGGTCGACAGCAGGGCGACCGGCGCCTGGATCAGCTCTTCGATCCGGCGGATGTACTTGACCGCGGTCGCCGGCAGCTCGGCCCAGGAGCGGGCGCCGCGCGTGCTTTCCTTCCAGCCCTCCAGGGTCTCGTAGACCGGCTCGGCGGCCGCCTGCAGGCTGGGGCTGGCCGGCAGGTGGTCGAAGTCCTCGCCGCCGATCCGGTAGCCGGTGCAGACCTTGAGCGTCTCCAGCCCGTCCAGGACGTCCAGCTTGGTGAGCGCGATGCCGCTGATCCCGCCCAGGCGGATCGCCTGGCGGACCAGGACCGCGTCGAACCAGCCGCAGCGCCGGCGGCGGCCGGTCACGGTGCCGAACTCGTGGCCGCGCTCGCCCAGGAGGGTGCCGGTCTCGTCGTGCAGCTCGGTCGGAAAGGGCCCCGCGCCGACCCGGGTGGTGTAGGCCTTGGTGATGCCCAGGACGTAGTTCAGCGCCTGCGGCCCGACCCCGGCGCCGGCGGCGGCCTGGCCGGCGATGGTGTTGGACGAGGTGACGTAGGGGAAGGTCCCGTGGTCGACGTCGAGCAGCGCGCCCTGCGCGCCCTCGAAAAGGATCTTGCGGCCCTGGCGGCGCAGCTCGTGCAGGCTTTCCCAGACCCGGCCGGCATAGGGCAGGATCTTGGGCGCCAGCGCCTGCAGGCTGCGGATCAACTCGTCGCGGTCGACCTCGGGCTGGCCCAGGCCGCGCAGCAGCGCGTTGCCGTGGAGCAGCAAGGCGTCGACCCGCTCGGCCAGCAGGCCGGCGTCGCCCAGATCGCAGACCCGGACCGCCCGCCGGCCGACCTTGTCCTCGTAGGCCGGGCCGATGCCGCGCCCCGTGGTGCCCAGCTTGCCAGCGCCGCGCGCCGCCTCGCGGGCGCGGTCGAGCTGGCCGTGGATCGGCAGGATCAGCGAGGCGTTCTCCGCGATCTGCAGGGTCTCGGGCGTGATCTCGACGCCCTGGCCGCCCAGGCGCTCGATCTCGTCGAGCAGCGCCCAGGGATCGACCACCACGCCGTTGCCGATGACCGAGTGCTTGCCGGGCCGCACCACCCCCGAGGGCAGCAGCGACAGCTTGTAGGTCACGTTGTCGACCTGAAGGGTGTGGCCGGCGTTGTGGCCGCCCTGGAAGCGCACCACCACGTCGGCGCGCTCGGACAGCCAGTCGACGATCTTGCCCTTGCCTTCGTCGCCCCACTGGGCGCCGACCACCACAACGTTCGCCATCATTCCCCCTAGGCGGGTTTCAGATTTGAAGTCAGCTCGGCTTCAAATCTGAAACCCGCTCTCATTCAACGGTCTAGAGCCCGCTCTTCGCGGGTTCACGTCTCCAGCGCCCGGACCTCGCCGGCCAGCAGAACGTGGCCGCAGCCCAGGCGTTTGGCTTCCTGCGCCGCGTCGGCGGCGGGATCGAGGCCGGCCAGGGTCACCCAGCCGTCCTCGCGCAGCTTGCGCGCCAGGGCCGGGTCCGTGCCCGCCGGCAGGAACAGCTTCCTCGGCTCGGGCCCCGGCGGCGCGGCGCGCAGCACCGTGTCCATGTAGAGGGTGAAGCCCACGGCGGGCTCGCCGGCGCCGTCCCGGCGCTCGATCTCGTAGCGGCCGCCGCGGCCGAGCTCGCCGCGCACGCCGCGCGCGAAGACCACGAAGCTGAGCCCGGTCTGGTACTCGAAGCCGCGATGCTCGACCGGATCGACCGTCACCGTCAGCCCGGGTGCCGCCGCGTCGAGCAGCGCCACGACCTCGGCCAGGCGCTCGATCTTGTCCCGCGCCGCTTCCGGCAGCGAGAGCTTGCGCAGCGCCGCGACCGCCGCCGCGGCCGGCCCGGTCGCGCGCAGCAGGGCGACCAGCGACGCCCCCTCCGGTCCCGCCAGGCGCTCCACCTCCGCGGCATCCTTGCGGTCGAGGGCATGGCGCAGCTCGCGGCCGGCCGTCGCGTCCAGCGGCAGCGCCTCGACCAGCAGTGGCACCAGGGTCGGCAGGGTCAGGTCGACCGAGAGCTCGGCGGCGCCGACCGCGGAGAGGGCCTCCCAGGCGAGCAGGATCAGCTCGGCCTCGGCGGCCGCGGAATCGACGCCGATCAGCTCGGCGCCGGCCTGGCCGAACTGCCGCTCGGGGCGGAGCTGGCTGCCGCGGATCCGCAGGACCTGCCCGGCGTAGCAGAGCCGCAAGGGGCGCGGCGCGCCGGCCAGGCGGCTGTCGGCGATGCGCGCGACCTGGGTGGTGATGTCGGCGCGCAGGCCCATCATGCGCTGGCTGACCGGATCCATCAGCCGGAAGGTCTGCTTGGCCAGGGCCGCGCCGGCCCCGGACAGCAGCGCCTCCTCGAACTCGATCAGCGGCGGCTTGACCCGCTCGTAGCCCTGGGCGGCAAGGCAGGCCAGCAGCGCCTCCCCGGTCGCCGCTTCGCGGGCGGCTTCGGGCGGCAGCAGGTCCTGCAGGCCGGCCGGCAGCAAGGCCTTGTTGTTCTGGCTGTCCATCTCGCCTTTCCGGAACCCCGGATTCCTCCCGCCGCGAGCCGTAACGGCCGGCAGCGGCGCGGTCAAGCCTCCTGCCACCGAGCCGGCCCCGTGGCCGCGACCCCGCCCGAGCCTAGAAGTGCAGCAGCACCACCTGCTTGATCTGCGGCAATGCCGTGATCCGGGCCAGCACGTCCTCGGCTATGGGCTCGTCGACATGGACCAGGGCGATGGCGTCGCCGCCGGGCTCGGCACGGCCGAGGTGAAAGGTCGCGATGTTGACCTGGGCGTCGGCCAGGATGGTGCCCAGGCTGCCGATCAGGCCGGGCTTGTCCTCGTTGGTGATGTAGAGCATGTGCGGCCCGAGCTCGGCCTCGACGGCAATGCCCTTGACCTCGACGATCCGAGGCTTCGAGCCGCCGAACAGGCTGCCGGCGACGCAGCGCGGGCCGCGCTCGGTCGTGACCGTCAGCCGGATCAGGGTCTGGTAGTCGGAATCCCGGTCGTGCTTGACCTCGGTGACCGCGATGTCCCGCTCGCGCGCCAGGATCGGCGCGTTGACCATGTTCACCGAGTCCAGGATCGGGCTCAGCAGCCCGGTGATCGCGGCCTGGGTCAGCGGCCGGCAGTTCAGCTCGGCGACGTGGCCCTCGTACTCGATCCGGACCTGCTTGAGGCCGGTGCGGGTGAGCTGGCCGGCAAAGGAGCCGAGCTGCTGGGCCAGGGTCATGTAGGGCGCCAGCCGGGCCGCGTCCTCGGCGCTCAGCGAGGGCATGTTGAGCGCGTTGGTGACGGCCCCGGTCAGCAGGTAGTCGGCGATCTGCTCGGCGACCTGGACCGCGACCTTCTCCTGCGCCTCGGTGGTCGTGGCGCCGAGGTGCGGGGTGCAGATCACCTGCTCCAGGCCGAAGAGCACGTTCTCGCGCGCCGGCTCTTCCGAAAAGACGTCGAAGGCGGCGCCGGCGACCTGGCCGCTCTCGATCGCCGCGCGCAGGTCCGCCTCGACGACCAGGCCGCCCCGGGCGCAGTTGATGATGCGCACGCCGGGCTTGGTCTTCTTCAAGGCCTCGGCATCGATCATGCCGGCGGTCTGCTCGGTGCGCGGCACGTGCAGCGAGATGAAGTCGGCGCGGGCCAGCAGGTCGTCCAGCTCGACCTTGTCGACGCCGAGGTCGAGGGCGCGGTCGGGCGACAGGAAGGGATCGTAGGCGATGACCCGCATCTTCAGGCCCTGGGCCCGCTCGGCGACGATCGCGCCGATGTTGCCGCAGCCGATGATACCCAGGGTCTTGCCGGTGACCTCGACGCCCATGAAGCGGGACTTCTCCCACTTGCCGGCCTGGGTCGAGCGGTCGGCCGGCGGGATCTGCCGGGCCAGTGCGAAGAGCAGGGCCAGGGCGTGCTCGGCGGTGGTGATCGCGTTGCCCGAGGGCGTGTTCATGACCACGATGCCGTGCTGGGTCGCCCCCTGCACGTCGATGTTGTCGACGCCGATGCCGGCGCGGCCGACGGCCTTGAGCCGCTCCGCCGCCTCCAGCACCTCGTTCGTGACCTTGGTCGCCGAGCGCACGATCAGGCCGTCGAAGCCCTTGATCTTCTCGACCAGCTCCTCGGGCGAGAGGCCGGTCGCCACCTCGACCTCGACGCCGCGGGTCTTGAGGATCTCCTCGGCAAGCGGGCTCATCTTGTCGGAAATCAGAACCTTGGGCATTGCACGATCCTCAGGCAGCGGCGCGGTCGGCCTTGATCAGGCCGAAGGCCCAATCCAGCCAGGGCAGCAGAGCTTCGATATCGGCGGTCTCGACGGTCGCCCCGCCCCAGATCCTGAGCCCCGGCGGCGCGTCGCGGTAGGCGCCGATGTCGTAGCCGGCGCCGGCCGCCTCGACCTCGGCCGCCAAGGCCTTGGTCGCCGCCTGCTGGGCCTCGGCCGGCAGGCCGAGAAACCAGGGGTCGACGACCTTGAGGCAGATCGAGGTGGTCGACCGGGTCGCCGCGTCCTCGGCCAGGAAGTCGACCCAGGGGGTCGCCTCGACCCAGCGCGAAACGGCGGCGAAGTTGGCTTCGGAGCGCGCGATCAGACCCGGCAGGCCGCCGATCTCCTCGGCCCAGCGCAGGCCGTCGAGGGCGTCCTCGACGCAGAGCATCGAGGGCGTGTTGATGGTCGCGCCCTCGAAGATCGCCCGGTCGAGCGCGCCCTTCTTGGTCAGCCGGAACAGCTTGGGCAGCGGCCAGGCCGGGGTGTGGCTCTCCAGGCGCGCGACGGCGCGCGGCGAGAGCGCCAGCATGCCGTGGGCCGCCTCGCCGCCCAGGACCTTCTGCCAGGACCAGGTGACCACATCCAGCTTGTCGAAGGGCAGCGCCATGGCGAAGGCGGCCGAGGTCGCGTCGCAGATCGTCAGGCCCTGGCGCTCTGCCGGGATCCAGTCGCCGTCCGGGACCCGGACGCCGGAGGTCGTGCCGTTCCAGGTGAAGATGACGTCGCGGTCGAAGTCGACCGCCGAGAGGTCCGGAAGCTGGCCGTAGCCGGCCCGCAGGATCCGGAGGTCGTCGAGCTTGAGCTGCGTCTCGGCGTCCGTGGCCCAGGCCGCACCGAAGCTCTCCCAGGCCAGGATGTCGACCCCGCGGGCGCCCAGGAGCGACCACATGGCCAGCTCGACCGCGCCGGTGTCGGAGCCCGGCACGATCCCGAGCAGCCAGTCCTCCGGCAGGCCGAGGATCCGGCGCGAGCCGGTGATGACCTCGGCCAGCTTCGCCTTGCCGGCCTTGGCCCGATGCGACCGGCCGAGCACGGCCCCGGACAGCGCGGCCGGCGTCCAGCCCGGGCGCTTGGCGCAGGGACCAGAGGAAAAGCACGGGTTCGCGGGACGCCGCTCGGGCGGCGCGGGTCTGGTCATCGGGTCTCTCCGTGGTTTCAGCCGGGTTCAAGGGGGGCGACGGCGGCGAGTGTAGAAATCATGTTGCAGTGCGTCAATGCAGTGCAAACAACCTTGGCCGGAGCCTCGGAATCGGGCCATCTTGTGGAGGGCCAGGGGATTCGCGGGTATCGTGCGCGCGCCCGGGTTGCAAGAGAACCATGACCTTCGAGCAGACGGCCATCTTCCTGATCCTGGCGGGCACCCTCGGGCTCTTCATCTGGGGCCGCATCCGCTACGACGTGGTCGCCGTCCTGGCGCTGCTGGCGACGGTCGTGACCGGACTGGTCTCGGCGGAGGAGGCCTTCGGCGGCTTCGGCCATCCCGCGGTGGTCACGGTGGCGGCGGTCCTGATCCTCTCCAAGGCGCTGCAGAGGTCGACCCTGACCGAGCTCGCCGCCCGCCTGCTGCGGCCGACGACCGGCAACCCGACCCTGCACGTCCTGGCGTTGACCGCGCTGGCGGCGGTCTGCTCCGCCTTCATGAACAACGTCGGCGCCCTGGCGCTGCTGCTGCCGGTGGCAATCATGAGCGCCAACGCCAGCGGCCGCCCGGTCAGCCGCCTGCTGATGCCGCTCAGCTTCGCCTCGCTGCTCGGCGGCCTGATCACCCTGATCGGCACGCCGCCCAACATCATCATCGCCAGCTTCCGCGAACAGGCCGGCGGCAGCGCCTTCGCGATGTTCGACTTCGCCCCGGTCGGCCTTGGGGTCGCCGCGGCGGGCCTGCTGTTCATCTCGCTCTTCGGCTGGCGGCTGCTGCCGACGGAGCGCAGCGGCAACGTCGAGCCGAGCATCGACTTCCACATCGAGGACTACCTGACCCAGGTCCGGATTCCCGAGGCCTCGCCCTACGTCGGCCGGCGCCTGATCGAGCTGGAGAACCTGGCGCAGAACAACCTGGCGGCCCTGGCCCTGATCCGGCGCGGCGACCGCATGCTGGCGCCCTCGGGCTACCTGCGGCTACAGGCCGGCGACATGATCGAGCTGGAGACCGACGCCGCGACCCTGAAGCGCGTGGTCGAGGAGGCGGCGCTGGAGCTGGTCGGCGCCTCGGAGCACGGCACCGAGGCCTTCCGCTCCGAGCGGGTCGGGCTGGTCGAGGCCGTGGTCACCCCGGGCTCGCGCATGGAAGGCCTGACCGCCCGGCACCTGCGCCTGCACACGGCCTTCGGGCTCAACCTCCTGGGCGTCGCCCGGCAGGGCCTGGCCCTGACCGAGCGCCTGGGCGGGGTCCGCTTCCAGGCCGGCGACGTGCTGCTGCTGCAGGGCGAGAGCGAGGGCATCCCGGCCGCGCTGACGACCCTGGGCTGCCTGCCCCTGGCGCAGCGCGAGTTGCCGACCCAGCGGGTGGCCGCCTCGATCGTGGCGCCCGGCGTCTTCGGCCTGGCGATCCTGCTCGCCGTCCTGGGGCTGCTGCCGCTGCAGATCTCCTTCGTCGCCGCCGTCGCCGCGCTGGTCCTGCTGCGCGAGATCAGCCTGCAGGACCTCTACGAGGGGGTCGACTGGTCGGTGATCATCCTGCTCGGCGCGATGATCCCGGTCGGCGTGGCCCTGGATTCCACCGGCGGCACCATGCTGATCGCCGAGCCCATCGTCCGGCTGTCCGACAGCCTGCCGGTCTGGGCTCTGCTGGCCATGCTGATGGTCCTGACCATGCTGCTCTCCGACGTCATCAACAACGCCGCGACCGCGGTCCTGATGGCGCCGATCGGGATCAACGTCGCCCAGGGCCTGGGAGTCTCGGTCGATCCCTTCCTCATGGCGGTGGCGGTCGGCGCCTCCTCGACCTTCCTGACCCCCATCGGCCACCAGTCGAACCTCCTGGTCATGGGGCCCGGCGGCTACCGCTTCGGCGACTACTGGCGGCTCGGCCTGCCGCTGGACGTTCTGATCGTCGTCGTCGCCGTGCCCCTGATCCTCCGGGTCTGGCCGCTCTAGCGCCGACTTGCAGATTTCGGAGAGTCACCCCCACCCAACCCGCGCGCAGCGCCGCGCGTACGCGCCCCATCAAGGGGGAGGGCTTAAGTGGGCGCGGCCGCAGCTTTCTCCCTCCCTCCCCCTTGATGGGGGAGGGCCAGGGTGGGGGTGATTCTCCGATCTACGCAAGCTGGTACGAAGCATCTAGAGCGACAGGGCGAGGCAGCGCACCTCGGGCGGCCGGTCGTCGTGGTAGGGTTCGGTCTCGACGAAGCCGGCCTGGCGGTAGAGGCGCTCGGCCTCCGGCATGCGCGCGCTCAGGGTCTCCAGGTAGAGCAGCTTGCAGCGCCGCACCCGCGCGCCCTCGACGCAGGCCCGCAGGAGGCCCTTACCGAGGCCCCGGCCGCGGCCCTCGGGCGCGACGTAGAGCCGCTTCATCTCGCAGACCCGGGGCGCAGCCAGGGGCCGCAGCGCGACCACGCCGAGCGCGCGCCGCCGCGTGCCGGCGAGCCAGATCCCGCCCGCCGGCGGCGCGTAGGCGCCCGGCAAGGCCGCCAGTTCGGCCTCGAAGTCATGGAGGCAGACCTCCGCCTTCAGCCAGCGGGCGTAGGCGCGGAACAGCCGGCGGACCTCGTCCAGCTCCGCCGCGGCGGCCGGGCGGATCCGGCCGCGCCGGTCAGACATGGATGATTCCTTCCAGGTAGGGCACGACCCGGCCGGTGATCATCACCCGCTCGCCCGCCAGCGCCAGGTCCAGGGCCCCGCCCCGGCTGGAGACCTGGCGCGCGCTCAGCTCGGTCTTGCCCAGGCGCTCGGCCCAGAAGGGCGCCAGGACGCAGTGCGCCGATCCGGTCACCGGGTCCTCCGGAATCCCGGCGCGGGGCGCGAAGTAACGGGAGACGAAGTCGCAGGACTCGCCGGGCGCGGTGACGATCAGGCCGTCCTCGGGCCAGCCCGCCACCAGATCCAGGTTCGGCGCCGCGGCCAGGACCTCGGCCTCGCTCGCCAGCACGGCCATCATCTTGCCCGCCGCCAGCACGGCCTGCGGCGCGAAGCCCAGGGCCTCGGTGACCGCCGCCGCGCGCTCGACGGGTTGCGGCGCCAGGGCCGGAAAGTCCATGGTCAGCCGCTCGCCGTCCCGCGTGACCGTGAGTTCGCCGCTGCGGGTCCGGAAGACCATGCGGCGGGCCTCGGGGTCGAGGTAGGTGGAGATCACGAAGGCGCTGCCCAGGGTCGCGTGGCCGCAGAGGTCGACCTCCTTGGCCGGCGTGAACCAGCGCAGGTCGTAGCCGCCCTCGCCCTTCACCAGGAAGGCGGTCTCGGAGAGGTTGTTCTCGGCGGCGATGGCCTGCATCACCGCGTCCGGCAGCCAGGTCTCCAGCGGGCAGACGGCGGCGGGGTTGCCGGCGAAGCGGGCTTCGGCGAAGGCGTCGACGACGTAGATCGGCAGGGTCATTTCGCGGACTCCAGGTTGGCGTTGTGGCGCCGGCCGCCGCCTTGGGCCAGCCAGACGCCGGACAGGATGACGGCCGCGATCAGCAGCAGGACCGGCTCCAGCACCTCGTTCAGGATGACGGCGGCCAGCGCCAGGCTGATCAAGGGCTGCAGGAACTGAAAGCTGCCGATGCGGGCGATACCGCCCTTGGCCAGGGCCCAGTACCAGAGCGCATAGCCCAGCAGCGACGAAACCAGCGCGAGGTATCCGATGCCCAGCCAGGCATCGCGCCCCACGCCCCGCAGCGCGGAGAGGTCGACCAGGGCCAGGCCGGGCGACAGCAGCAGCGCGGCCAGGACCATGCCCCAGAGCGTGACCTGCCAGGCACTGGTGCTGCCCGCGGCCCGGGCGCCGGCGACGTAGCCGAAGGCGGCCGCGGCGCAGCCGGCCAGGACCAGGAGGTCGCCCAGGACGCTGGCCTCGACGGCGCCCCCGGTCCCGTGCCGGAAGATCAGCCAGAGCGTGCCGGCGAAGGCGACGGCGCTGCCGAGCCACCAGCGCCGACCGGGCCAGCGGCGCTCGAAGGGCACCGCGATCAGTCCCGCGAGGATCGGCAGGCTGGCCATGATCAGTGCGGCATGGCTGCCGCTGGTCCTGGTCAGGCCCAGGGACAGGAGGATCGGCCAGAGAACGTAGGCGCCCAGGGCCGCGGCCGCGAGGCCGCGCCAGGCCGGCGCGCCGCGCGGCCGCTCCCTCAGGCTCAGCAGCGCCAGGGGCAGGGCCAGAAGGCCGGCCAGCCAGGCCCGCGACAGGGCCGCGGCGAGCGGCGCCATCTCGGCGACCGCCACCTTGGTCGCGATCACGGTCCCGGCCCAGAGGGTGACGGTCAGCAGCGCGACCGGCACCACCAGGCCGCCCGGCGCGCGGGGCGATCTCTCCAAGGCGGCGGTCACGGCCGCGCCACCCCGCTCATCTCCGCCAGCCCCTCATCGACGCCAGCCCCTCATCGACGCCAAAATGGCTTGCCGGCCTCGGTGAGGGCCTGGGCCCGGGTGAGCCCGACGTCCTTCAGCAGGCGGTCGTCGAGGCTGGCCAGGGCGTGGCGCTGGGCCGCCCGCTCCTGCCAGAGGAGCAGGCGCTCGAAGATCCTGGCAAGCAGGCCGAGCCTGGCGCCGGGCGCGACGCCCCTGGGCGCCGTGCCGTGGTGGGTCGAAAGCGAGATGGAGGTCATCGGACCCTCCTGAATTGTATCTATCCACTCTTGATTGTATCGAAACAATTATCTAGATTTGGCATATTGTTTGGTCAATCGGAACATTGTCCCCATGACAAATTGGCGGCCCGATCTTGGAGAGCACAGCGGCCCGCGCTACCTGGCGATCGCCGAGGCCCTGGCCCAGGACGTGGCGCAGGGCCGCCTCGCGCCCGGCGACCGCCTGCCGACCCATCGCGACCTCGCCTGGCATCTCGGCGTGACCGTCGGCACCGTGACCCGGGCCTATGGCGAGGCCGAGCGCCGCGGGCTGATCGCCGGCGAGGTCGGCCGCGGCACCTTCGTGCGCGAGCAGTTGCCGAGCGCCCCGCCCGCCTTCCAGGAGCTCGGCAGCGAGAACGGCCTGATCGACCTGTCCTACAACTTCCCGGCGCTGGAAAGCGATCACGCCGTCTTCGGCGAGGAGCTCGTGGGCATGGCGCAGGATCCGCAGCTCAACCGCCACCTGGGCTACCTTCTGGGTCCCGGGCGGGCCTCGCACCGCGCCGCCGCGGCCGACTGGCTGAAGCACGCCGGCCTGGATGCGCCGCCGGAGGAGGTCGTGGTGACCTGCGGCGCCCAGCACGCCATGTTCCTGGCGGCCGCGGCCCTGACCCGCCCGGGCGAGGTGATCCTGACCGAGGCCCTGACCTACTACGGCATCAAGTCGATCGCCGAGGCCCTGGAGCGCCAGCTCCACGGCGTCGCCCTGGACGACCAGGGCCTGGTGCCGGACTCGCTGGAGGCCGCCATTCGGTCCAGCGGCGCCCGGGTGCTCTACTGCATCCCGACCCTGCAGAACCCGACGACCACGGTCCTGCCCGAGGCGCGCCGCCGGCGCGTCGTCGAGATCTGCCGGCGCCATGACGTCACGATCATCGAGGACGACATCTACAGCTTCCTGCTCGAGGAGCCGGTGACGCCGCTCTCCGCCCTGGCGCCGGAGCGCAGCTTCTACGCCACCAGCCTGTCGAAATGCGTGGCGCCCGGCCTGCGCATCGGCTTCCTGCGCGCGCCCCTCGCCTTCCACGACCGGATCGCCACCGCCGTCAGGGCCAGCACCCTGATGCCTTCGGGCTTCATGGCCGAGCTGGCGAGCCGGCTGATCCGCAGCGGCAAGGCGAAGCGGGCGGCGAACGCCAAGCGCGCGGAAGCGCGGGCCCGCCAGAAGCTGGCGCGGGAGATCCTGCCGACCGACCATCTGGTCGCCCACCCCGGCTGCTTCCACGCCTGGCTGACCCTGCCGCGGCCCTGGCGCCACGAGGACTTCACCGCCGAGGCCCGAAGGCGGGGCGTGATGGTCGGCTCGGCCCGGGTCTTCGCGGTCGGCCGCCAGCCCGTGCCCCACGCCGTGCGCCTCTGCCTGCATGCCGCCACCGGCCGTTCGCAGCTCAAGTCCGGCCTCGAGACCCTGGCCCGGATCCTGCGGGAGACGCCCGCCGACGCCGGCGCGCCGGCCCTGGTGTAGATCGCCGCAGGGTCGAGCCGAACTCTGCCGTAAACGGAGCCTCGGCGCCCGCAGACCGCGCAACGAGCGCGTCGGCAAGCGGCCCAAAAGCGCCTCCCGAACCTGCCAATCGCCGGCTCGCGCCGGGCGTCGCAACCGCTTCCAGAGGCGGCTGAATTGATGGAGAGACTGACGGAGCGCCAGATTGCGGAGCGGCTCGTCGGCTTTTACGACCGCAAGTTCGGAGGCAAGGACCGTGGTCGCTTCCGCATTTCGATGAAGCACATGAAGCTCCTGACGCAGCGCAGGCGCTCGTCGAGCTCTCCGCCGACGCGGTCGCCCCATTGTTCGGATGGCTGGCGCCCGACATCGGGGCAGGTCTGCTGCGCCATCTGCCGAAACCCCTGGCCAGGCAGGTCCTCGAGGACATGAGCCGGAACGCCACGCTGATGCTCTTGGGCCAGTTCGATGTCGAAGAGCGGCAGCAACACCTGGCCCTTCTCGACGAGACTCTGCGCCGCGAGCTGCAGGCCCTGATGGAGTACCCCGACGACAGCGCGGGCCGCCTGATGGACAGCAGAGTCGGGGTCTTTCGTCCCGGCATGACCGTCGCCCAGGCGCTGGAGCGCTTGCGGGGCTCCAAGCTGCAGGACCGCCATTCGGTGTTCGTCATCGACGACGACAACCGGCTCTCGGCCCGCGTGGCGATCCATGACCTTGCCATCGCGGATCTCGACCAGACCCTGCACGCGATTTCCGAGCCGGCCAGCGTCGTCGTACAGGCGACCGCGCCGAGAGACGAGGTCGTCGGTCTTCTCGAGAAGTCGCGGCTTCCCAACATCCCGGTGGTCGACCTCGACGGCCGGCTGGTCGGCGTGGTCCGCTACGCGACCCTGGTCAAGGCGCTGGAGGAGGAGGCGAGCGGTGCGCTCCAGACCATGGTCGGCGCCAGCAAGGACGAACGCGCGCTGTCCAAGGTCTCCTTCGCGGTCCGCAAGCGTCAGCCTTGGCTGCAGGTCAACCTGATAACGGCCTTCCTGGCGGCCGCGGTCGTCGGCCTCTTCGAGGACACGATCGCGCAGGTGACCGCGCTTGCCGTGCTCCTGCCCGTCGTCGCCGGTCAGTCCGGCAACGCGGGCGCGCAGGCGCTGGCCGTCACCATGCGCGGCCTCGCGCTCCGCGAGATCACGGTGCGCCACTGGCTGGCGGTCACGGTCAAGGAGGTCAACGTCGGCTTGATCAACGGCCTGGCCATCGCGGTCACCTGCGGCATCGGCGTCCTGATCTGGAGCGGATCGCTCGGGCTGGTTCTGGTGATCGCCACCTCGATGGTGCTCGCGATGATTTCGGCGGGTTTCGCCGGCGCCGTCGTGCCGATCGCCTTGAAGCGCCTCGGCCAGGACCCGGCCCAGTCGTCCTCGATCATCCTGACGACCGTCACCGACATCGCCGGGTTCTTTTCCTTCCTCGGTATCGCCACCCTGCTCATGGGGATGCTGTAGACTTGGCACCGCCTTCGAGTCGCGAGCTCGCGCGAGGTCAAGAAAGAGGGGCTGGTGAAGCTATGGTGGCCAAGACGGCGCGCAAGCGGCGGAAGCAGGAGAGAAGCCCGATAACGCTGGGCGGCGTCGAGGTCCGGGCCGGCCAGCGCTGCACGATCGATCTGCCGATTGCCGAGCTATCGACGCACACGCCGATGACCATGCCGGTGCATGTCGTTCACGGCCGAATCGAGGGACCGCGCCTCTTCATCAGCGCCGCGATACACGGCGACGAAATCAACGGTGTCGAGATCATCCGGCGGCTGCTGCGGCTCAGCGGACTGCGCAGGCTGCACGGCACCTTGATCGCCGTTCCGATCGTCAACGTTCTCGGGTTCGTCTCGCAGTCCCGCTACCTGCCGGACCGTCGAGACCTCAACCGGAGCTTCCCCGGTTCCCTGCGAGGCTCTCTCGCCGCGCGGCTCGCACGACTGTTCATCGACGAAATCGTGTCCAAGTCGACGCACGGAATCGACTTGCACACTGGCGCGATCCATCGGGACAACTTTCCGCAGATCCGGGCGAACCTTGACGACCCGGAGACCGAGCGGCTGGCGCGCGCCTTCGGCGTTCCCCTTCTGATCAACGCCGGACTGCGCGAAGGCAGTCTGCGCGAAGCGGCCAGCCGGCAGAACGTGCCCGTCCTCGTCTACGAGGCCGGCGAGGCCCTGCGCTTCGACGAATCCTGCATAAGAGCTGGTGTCAAAGGGGTCGTTCGGGTCATGCGCAGCCTGGAGATGCTCACCCCTTCGAAAAAAAAGTCCGCGGAGCTCAAACTGCTGACGATCGGCTCGAGCAAATGGATCCGCGCACCCCAGAGCGGTTTGCTGCGAGCCACTACGCCCCTGGGCAGTCAGGTGAAAGAGGGCCAGGTGCTCGGAGTCGTCGCCGATCCTTTCGGTGAGAACGAAGTCGAGATTTTGAGCTCGATCAGCGGCGTTGCCATCGGGCGCAGCAACCTGCCGCTGGTGCACGAGGGCGACGCGCTGTTTCACATCGCCCAGCACGAGGGCCGGCAGATCATCGGGCGCTCCCTTGACAACTTCGAGCCCGAAGCCGCCTACGAGCACGGCCTGACCTCCGAACTGGCCGACGAGCCGCCGATCGTGTGACCGGACTAGATCAAACCCCGTTCAATCGGAATCGATTGAACGGGGATAATTTGATCTACTTCATATAGATAGAGCAGCTTATCCGCGTTCGCGTGAACGCGGGCT
>JANQGU010000049.1 GCA_028282935.1 Kiloniellales bacterium | reverse complement strand
CGGCCCTCGCCGTAGTGCACGGCCTGCAGCTTGTTGCCGTCCGGGTCGCGGAGGTAGGCGGCGTAGTAGTCCGGCGCATAGTGCGCGCGCAGGCCCGGCTCGCCTTCATCCTTGCCGCCTTTGGCCAGGGCCGCGGCGTGGAAGAGCTCGACCTGCTCGCGGCTTCCGGCCATCAGCGCCAGGTGGCTGCCGTTGCCCCAGGTCGCCGGCAGGCGGTCGAAGGGCCGCATGAGCCAGATCCAGGGCGCGCCGTCGCGCTTGCGGGCGTAGCCCAGCGCCGCCTTGTAGGACTCCTGGCGGACGATGCCGAGCAGGCCCAGCACCTCGTTGTAGAAGGCGCCGGCGCGTTCGATGTCGTTGGTCCCGAAGGTGACGTGGCTGAGCATCCTTGCCGTCCTCTAGCGCGGAAAGCCGCCGCCGGGGCCGCCCATCCCGGGCGGCAGCATGCCCTGCATCCCGCCGCGGGCCAGGCCCTTCTTGCCGAGCTTCTGGACCCGCTTCATCATCTTCGAGGCCTGGAGGTGCTGCTTCAGCAGCTTGTTGACGTCCTGGACCGTGGTGCCCGAGCCCTTGGCGATGCGCTGCCGGCGCGAGGCCTTGATCAGCTCCGGCCGGCGCCGCTCCTCCGCGGTCATGGAGTCGATCATCGCAAGCTGGCGGGTCAGGACCTTCTCGTCGACGTTGGCCTTCTTGAGCTGGTCCTGGACGTTGGGCACGCCCGGCAGCATCGAGAGCATCTGCTGCAGGCCGCCCATCTTGGTCATCTGGCGGATCTGCTGGGCCATGTCGTTCATGTCGAAGCGGCCCTTCTCGATCTTCTTGAGCAGCTTCTCGGCGTCTTCCTGCTCGATGGTCTCGGCCGCCTTTTCGACCAGCGAGACCACGTCGCCCATACCCAGGATGCGCCCGGCGATGCGGTCCGGATGGAAGGCTTCCAGGGCGTCGAGCTTCTCGCCGGTGCCCAGCAGCTTGATCGGGCAGCCGGTGACCGCGCGCATCGACAGCGCCGCGCCGCCGCGGGCGTCGCCGTCGACCCGGGTCAGCACGATGCCGGTCAGGCCGACCTTGGCGTGGAAGGTCTCGGCCACGTTGACCGCGTCCTGGCCGGTCATGGCGTCGGCGACCAGCAGGGTCTCGGCCGGCTTGGCGGCGTCGCGCACCGCCGCGACCTCGGCCATGAGCGCCTCGTCGATCGCCAGGCGGCCGGCGGTGTCCAGCAGGATCACGTCGTAGCCTTCCAGGGCGCCGCTCTGCAGGGCCCGCTTGGCGATGGCGACCGGCGGCTCGCCGGGCACGATCGGCAGGGTCGCGATCGCGGCCTGCTCGCCCAGGACCTTGAGCTGCTCCTGCGCCGCCGGCCGGCGGACGTCGAGCGAGGCCATGAGGACCTTCTTCTTCTCCCGCTCCCTGAGGCGCAGGGCGATCTTGGCGCAGCTCGTGGTCTTGCCCGAGCCCTGCAGGCCGACCAGCAGGATCGGCACCGGCGGGGTCGCCGCCAGGTTGACCGGCTCGGCCTCCTTGCCCAGCATCTCGACCAGCTGGTCGTTGACGATCTTGACCACCATCTGGCCCGGGGTGACCGAGCGCAGGACCTCCTGGCCGACCGCCTTCTCCCTGACCCGCTCGACGAAGTCCTTGACCACCGGCAGGGCGACGTCGGCCTCCAGCAGCGCGACGCGGACCTCGCGCAGCGCCGCGGTGACGTCGCCCTCGGAGAGCGAGGCGCGGCGGGTCAGGCCCTGAAAGACCTTGCCCAGGCGATCTTGCAAGCTGTCGAACATCTTCCGGTCCCAATTCCTCGGCGCAACGCTTGCACCAATGCAACGGTCAGCCCAAACGCCTCCGCGCCAGTGCGCGAAACTCGCGGACTGGCGGAGCGCCCCGGACAAAGGGGTCGCCTGGGTTTGATCCCTGGCGCTTGATTGGCGCGAACTTAAGGAGGCGGGGGCCGCAGGTCAAGCGAGCCCGCACCGCGGAGGGCCGCGGGGCGCCTGCCGAAAGTGCCCCGCCCTTACCGGCTCAGGGCAGCGCCGGCTCGTCCCGGCCCCTGGCCTCCAGGTCGTGCCGGAGCTCGACGGCCATCTTCTCGACCTCGCCAATCAGGGCCGTCACGGCGGCGAGCCTGGCCTCGTCCTGCACCGCCGCGTGGGCCGTGTCGATGTTGTTCGGCGTCGACAGCCTCTGGGCCGGTTCTTCCGCGACGGCGGTCGCGCTGCCGTAGTGGTAGCCGTTGCGCACGTCGACCAGGATCGCCTGGGCCAGGCCCTCGGCCTCGACGTTCTCGGTCGGCAAGAAGAAGCCGATCAGGGCGAGCTGGGTCACGGCCAGCGGATTGCTGCTGTTCTCGCTCTTACCGAAAGACTCGTAGATCAGGACGGCATCCAGATGCTGCCGCGCAGCGCCGAGGCGGATGGTCTGCACGGTCTCGCGCAGGCAGTCGAAGTCCACCGCCGCCGCGCGCTGGCGGCGCCCGTAGTGGGTGGTTCCCTGCCGCCGGCAAGCGCTCGCCCCGGTCGCCGGGCTCGCCAAGGCGGCGACCAGCGGGCTGACGGGCAGGAACTGCCCCCAGCTCGGCCCGAGGCGCTCGGTCAATTGCCGCCAGATCGCCGCTTCCTCGGCGGGAATGGTGGAAAGCCGACCCTCGTCGATGCGCGCCAGGCCGATGCGCGCTGGAAAGGCGAGGCTGGGCTCGACATTGGCGGCTTCGGCGATCTGCGCGTCGGTGGCCCTGGCCACTGCACCCTCGGCGGCATCGTACTTCGCCAGGTAGCGGGAGCCAGAGGTGGTCTGCGAGCTGTGGACGCAGGACGACAGGACCAGGGCGAGGCCGAGGCCGGCCCCGACGACGGTCAAGGAATGGAATCGCATCGGGTTGCACCTTCTCCAAGCTGTGGACGACGACACGGCGGCGGCTCCGTCGAGCCAGCCGCGTGCAATGCGGACCTGATCGATATGGAGTGAGCGCTCACTTACTTCAATGACGAATTGGCGTCGCTCCAAGCAGCAAGGGCGGCACGGAGGCCGGCAACAGGAGGCCGGTGAAGACGTTGAAGACCGCGAGCCGTTGCGGCTACGCCTCGGTCCCGTCCTTCTCGCGGCGCTTCCGGGGCAGGGCCAACGCCGCGATGTCGCGGCAAGCCTGTGGACTTGGAGGCCGCCGGGACCCTATAACCCGGGCATGGCGGAACTGGCTTTCATCAAGATGCACGGCCTGGGCAACGACTTCGTGGTGCTCGACGGGCGCGCCGCGGCCATCGAGCTGCCGGCCGAGGCCTGGCGGCGCATCTCGGACCGGCGCCTGGGGATCGGCTGCGACCAGTTCCTGATCCTGGAGCCGCCGCCCAACGGCCGGGCTGATGTCTTCCTGCGGATCCGCAACGCCGACGGCGGCGAGGCCGAGGCCTGCGGCAACGGCACCCGCTGCGTCGCCCGCCTAGTCATGGCCGAGACCGGCCGCGAGCGGGTCGCCATCGAGACCGTCGCCGGCCTGCTGGAGGCGACGGCGGCGAGCGGCGACCGGGTCGCCGTCGACATGGGCCCGGCGCGCACCGCCTGGGCCGAGATCCCCCTGGCCGAGCCGCGCGACACCCTGCACCTGGGCCTGATCCTGGGGCCGCTCCACGACCCGGTGGCGACCAACCTGGGCAACCCGCACGCGACCTTCTTCGTCGAGGACGCCGAGGCCATCGACCTGGCGACCCTCGGTCCAGAGCTGGAACGGGACCCGCTCTTCCCGGAGCGGGCCAACATCGGCATCGCCCAGGTCCTCGGCCCGGAGCGCCTGCGCTTCCGGGTCTGGGAGCGCGGCGTGGGCATCACCCGCGCCTGCGGCAGCGGCGCCTGCGCCGCGGTCGTGGCCGCCGCCCGCCGCGGCCTGACCGGCCGCCAGGCCATCGTGGCCCTCGACGGCGGCGAGCTCGAGATCGCGTGGCGCGACGACGGCAACGTCCTGATGACCGGCCCCACCACCACGGCCTTCAGCGGGACTTTGTGCGCGGAGCTGCTTGCGCCTTAGGGGCGAAGAAATTCGTCAGAGGTTCAAGGGGATCGCACGGCGAAAGAAGCTCTGGCTCGGGTCCGCCTGCAGCATTGCCGTGATCTCCGGATCGCTGTAGGCGCTGGCGAGTGGAAGCCAAGCCATGAAATGACCGACGCCGCCGGAGATGTTGCATCCGCCATCGCCGCCCCGCGCCACGCCTTCCTCTGCCGCCAGTTCCCAAACGTAGGGGTCCTTGGCGATCTCCAGGCCGAAGAGGTTCGGCTGGACGAACGCGGTCCAGGGCTCGGCGTCAGCCGGCGCCAGGGCCCGGTTTCGAGCGATCCCCGCGGCGGTGCTTTCGGTGGGGGCACGATCGCAGGGGCAGACATCCCCCCAGCGGAACAGGGTTTGGGCGCCGGCGCCACAGGCGTACTCCCATTCATCGGTGCTTGGCAGCCTGCAGCCCGATTCCGCCAGGTCCAACCGGATCTGGCCCTGCGTCTTGGGGACGATGCGCCAAGCGGCAAGGGCGCCGTCTTCCCCGTGTCGGACCCGAAGAATTCCCTCGTTGTCGTAGAGTTCGAATTCGCCATGCCTTCGATTCTCGGAGTCCAGAAACTTCTGCACTTCCGGAGCCTCCGGGCTGATCGGCCGGAGGCCGCTTCGCTGCGCCTGCGTCTCCAGAAGCAAGGGGGCGAGGGTGATGCTGCGGGGCTCCGTGGTGACGCCGCGGAGGTAGCTGCGAAGCTCCGGCTCGAGGCCGAAGGCGGTCGCGCTTTCGGAGAAGGACGCCGCCTGCTCGGGTGTCGCGTCGAAGCGGCCGGGATCGAACCCGAGCCGGACTTCGCCGCCCGGCAACAGCGAGAAGGCCGCGCCCTCGTAGTCGAAGTGGGCGAGCCGGAACTTCCGTCCGACAAAGCTATGGTCTCGCAACCCTCAGAATGCGACGGGCAGCGGCAGGGCCGCCTCGAGCGCCTGGCAGTAGGCACGCGCCTCGGCGTCGCTGAAGGCCGCCCACTCCGAGAACTGAAGATCCGCCAGGCTCATCCACGCACCCTCCACGTTTCCGCCGGTTTCCGGCCTTTCAGCCCTTGTGGACAGCCGGATGGGGCCACTCTATAACCCGCGGATGACCACCGCCGTGACCAAGACCACGCCGCACCGCGAGGATGCGGAGATCCTGACCTTCGGCTGCCGGCTGAACGCCTATGAGTCCGAGGTGATGCGGGGGCATGCGCGGGCGGCGGGGCTGGGCGACGCGGTGATCGTCAACACCTGCGCGGTGACGGCGGAGGCCGAGCGGCAGTGCCGCCAGGCGATCCGCAAGGCAAGGCGCGAACGGCCCGAGGCCCGGATCATCGTCACCGGCTGCGCGGCGCAGATCGATCCCGCCGCCTATGCCGCCATGGCGGAGGTCGACCAGGTCCTGGGCAACGAAGAGAAGCTGCGCGCCGAGAGCTTCCTGCCCGGGCCCCACGGCCAGGAGGCCAGGGTCCGGGTCGACGACATCATGGCGGCGCGGGAGACCGCGGCCCACCTGATCCAGGGCTTCGAGGCCAGGACCCGGGCCTTCATCCAGGTCCAGCAGGGCTGCGACCACCGCTGCACCTTCTGCGTCATCCCCTTCGGCCGCGGCCCCAGCCGCTCGGTGCCGCTGGGCGAGATCGTGGCCCAGGTCCGGGCCCTGGCCGAGGCCGGGGTCGCCGAGGTGGTCCTCACCGGGGTCGACGTCACGGACTACGGCAAGGACCTGCCGGGCCGGCCCAGCCTGGGCCAGGCGATCCGCCGCCTGCTGGCCCAGGTGCCGGAGCTGCCGCGCCTGCGCCTCTCCTCGGTCGACCCGGTGGAGCTGGACGACGAGGTCTTCCGCCTGCTGGCCGAGGAGCCGCGCCTCATGCCGCACCTGCATCTCTCGCTGCAGTCGGGCGACGACCTGATCCTGAAGCGCATGAAGCGGCGCCACCTGCGCGCCGACGTGATCGAGACCTGCCGCCGGGCCCGCGCCGCCCGGCCCGACGCGGTCTTCGGCGCCGACATCATCGCCGGCTTCCCGACCGAGACCGAGGCCATGTTCGCCAACACCCTGGACCTGGTCGCGGAGTGCGGCCTGACCTACCTGCACGTCTTCCCCTATTCGGAGCGGCCCGGCACGCCGGCCGCACGCATGCCGGCCGTGGCCAAGCCCCTGCGCAAGGAACGCGCCGCCCGGCTGCGCGCCGCGGGCGAGCGGGCGGTGGCGGGCTTCCTGGAGAGCCGGGTCGGCGGGACCGCCGAGGTCCTGGTCGAGAAGCCGGGCTTCGGCCGCACGGAGCACTTCGCGCCGGTCGTCCTGGAGGCGGGCATGGCCGGCGAGGTCCGCCGCCTGCGCCTGACCGGGGTGGCTGACGGCAAGCTGATCGGGGCGGCGGCGTGAGCGACACCACGACCCAGGACAAGAGCGGCGAGAAGAAGGGCGGCTGGCTCGCCCGCCTGCGCTCCGGGCTCAGCCGCTCCTCGGGCAAGCTGGGCGAGGGCATCGCCGGGATCTTCACCAAGCGCAAGCTGGACGACGCCGCGCTGGAGGACCTGGAGGAGCTGCTGATCACCAGCGACCTGGGCGTCTCGACGGCGGCGCGCCTGACCGCGAACCTGGCCAAGACCCGCTTCGACAAGGAGGTCGCGCCGGAAGAGGTGCGCGGCGCCCTGGCCGAGGACATCGCCGGCGTGCTGGCGCCGGTCGCCCGGCCGCTCGCCCCCGACCCGGCGCACAAGCCCCACGTCGTGCTGGTCACCGGGGTCAACGGCAGCGGCAAGACCACCACCAT
>JANQGU010000033.1 GCA_028282935.1 Kiloniellales bacterium | reverse complement strand
GCCCGGGGCCGCGGGCTGCTGCGCCGCAAGCCGGGCCACGCCGAGCTCTGCCGCCGGCTGCAGGAGGCGATCTTCCAGGCCGTCCCGGACCCCCTGCAGCACCGCCTGCTGGGCTTCGAGGCCTATCCGGGCGGCATGGAGGTGCGCTTCCATCCGGCGGCCGAAGCCCTGGACTTCGGCTTCGGCGACGACGGCGACCTCATGGTCGCCGCCAAGACCTCCACAGTCGGCCCGGGCTACCACGCCATGCTGGTCGAGCTGCTCGAGGCCATCGGCCCCGCGGCCGGGATCGACTGGGACTGGAGCGACCACGGCGAAGGCGAAGGCGACGAGACCGGCTACCACGAGAGCCGCGACTTCGGCGCGCTGCAGGACGAGATGCTGGGCTGGCTGAAGGGCCTCGCCAAGCACCTCCTGGAGCTGGACCAAGGCGAGATGAACCAGATCGCCCTCTCGATGCCGGTGCACTACGGCCTGGTCACCGACCACTTCGCCCATTCGCCGCTGGGCTTCTGGGACCGGGGCTGGTTCGAGGCCCTGGCGGCCTCGGACGACGAGCGCGCCGCCAGCCTGGCGGCCGCCTTCTTTCCCTGGTGGCACCACCCGGCCGACGCCGCCTACTGGCGCGACTGCGCCCTGGTGCTGGCCTGGACCGAGCTGCCCTGGACGCCGCCGCTCGACGAGGCGGAGCAGCAGCTCTACGAGCTGGTCGTCGAGTGCTTCGGCCGGGCCCGGAAGCTCGACCCCTCGATCGGCCTGCCGGTCGCCGAGATCGCCGAGATGCGGGACCTGCTGTCGAGCGACGACCTGGAACAGCTGCCGAACCCCGAGGGCATCGGCTTCCGCCGCGGCCGCCGGCGCCGCTGGTTCACCGGCGGCTGGAGCGTCGAGATCCCCGGCTACTTCCGCGAGGTCGAGGACGCCGAGGACGAGGGCACGCGCCTCTACTACCACGGCGAAAGGGTGGTCCGGGCCAGCAGCTATTCGGTGACCACGGCCGAGCCCGAGAGCAAGACCACCCACGACGTGCTGCGCGAGATGCAGGCGGACCAGGACAGCGGCGGCTTCTCGGAGGAGCACCACAACGACGGCCTCTTCGGCTGGGGCAGCGAGAGCCGCTCCGAGGACGGCCGCTACTGGAACTTCCAGGCCTGCATCGGCAAGGACAGCGGCGGCATGGGGCGGATCTGCGTCCTGACCTTCAGCTACGACGACCCGGCCCGGGACCGCGACTGGGCGCTGCGGACCTTCAAGTCGGTCCAGCACCACGACGAGAGCTAGACGGCCGGGCGGGGGGCGACCCCTCACCCAGCTCCGGCTAAGGCTCGGCCAAGGCCTCGCCAAGCCTCCACATCCCTCTCCCCGAGGGAGAGGGATCCATACGTCGGTCCGACGGATATTCCCTCTCCCTCGGGGAGAGGGAGGGACCCGCCGCGTCAGCGGTGGGAGGGTGAGGGGATCACCCTCCTATCGCTCCATAGCGCCCCGAGCCTCGCGAACCAGCGCCTGCGCCGCCTCGGCGGCGGCCTCGGCGTAGGCCGGGTCGCCGTCGATCAGGGTCATGACCTGGCAGCCCTCCAGCAGGAGCATGAGCTGGCGGGCGGTCCGCCGCGGCGCCCGCAGGCCGCCCCGGCCCAGCGCCTCGACCAGCCAGGCCTCGATGGCCGCCTTGTGGTTGCGCGCCGCGGCCCGGGCCGGATGGCCCGGCAGCGCGGCCAGCTCCATGGCGGCCCGGCTGAAGCCCGAGCCCTGCCAGTCCGGCCGCGCCATCCAGTCCGCCAGGGCCTCGAAGAGCCGGGCCACGACCGCCACCGGATCGCCCTCCCCGGCCTCGGCCCAGCCCCGGATGCGGGCCAGGGCCAGCTCGTGCTGGAGATCGAGGACCTCGGCCAAGAGCTGGTCCTTGCTGGAGAAGTGATAGTAGAGCGTGCGCTTGGTGACGCCGGCCGCCGCGGCCACGGCATCGACCCCGACACGGGCGAAGCCCTCCCGGTAGAAGCGGGCATAGGCCGCCTCCAGGATCCTCCGCCGGGTCGCCGCCGCCGATCCCATGCCCGTCCCTTCCCTGCCTTGGTCGGAGGTATACTGACAAGTGAGTGTACTTCGGCGGCCGGGCTGGTCTAGACCGGTCGGAGCCTCACCGCCGCAGCCAGGAGTCCGCCATGCCAGAAGCCACCGCCCCGGCCATCCGCTCGATCGCCACCCGCGCCGTCGCCGCGCCGCTGTCCCGGCCGCTGCGGACCGCCTCGGGCTCGATCCCGAACGCGCCGCTGCTGCTGCTCGACGTGGAGTCCGACGAGGGCGTGACCGGCCGCGCCTGGATCTTCGGCTACACCACCTTGACCCTGCGCGCCCTCGCCGCCTTCCTGGAAGACCTGGAAGAGGTCGTGAAGGGCCAGCCGGCCGCGCCGACGGCGCTCTACAAGGACCTGGAGGCGCGCTTCCGCCTCATGGGCCGGCAGGGGCTGGTCGGCATGGCGCTGTCCGGGCTCGACATGGCGCTCTGGGACCTCCAGGGCCGGGCCCTGGGCAAGCCGGTGGTCGAGCTGCTGGGCGGCCGGGTCGTGCCGGTGCCGGCCTACGACAGCTACGGCGTGGTCGACCCGGTGGCCGACCGCGCGGCCCTGGAGGGCAGCCTGGAAAAGGGCTTCCGGGCGATCAAGATCAAGATCGGTGTCGGCGACCTGGCCTGGGACCTGGACAACGTCGCCGGGGTCCGCGAGGTCGTCGGGCCCGAGGTCCGGCTGATGGTCGACTACAACCAGTCGCTGAGCGCGCCCGAGGCCCTGCGCCGCATCGCCGCCCTGGAGCGCTTCGACCTGACCTGGGTCGAGGAGCCGGTGCCGGCCGAGGACCTGGCCGGCCACGCCCGGGTCCGCGCGGGCTCGGCGATCCCGATCCAGACCGGCGAGAACTGGTGGTTCGGCCCCGACATGGCCCACGCCATCGCCGCCGGGGCCTGCGACCTCTGCATGCCCGACCTGATGAAGGTCGGCGGCATCACCGGCTGGCTGCGCCTCATGGGCCAGGCCGAGGCGGCGGCCCTGCCGGTCTCCAGCCACCTCTTCATCGAGGCCAGCGCCCACGTCCTGCCGGTCACCCCCCTGGCGCACTACCTGGAGTACATGGACCTCGCCAGCCCGGTGATCGCCGAGCCCCCGACCCTCGCCGAGGGCTGCGTCACCCCGCGCGGCCCGGGCCTCGGCATGGACTGGGACGAGGGAGCGGTGGAGCGGTATCGCTTTTAGCAGCGCGCATGATGCAGCCGGATCAGCGATAGCCCCTCACCCTCCCACCGCTGCGCGGCGGGCCCCTCCCTCTCCCTCGGGGAGAGGGATGAGGAGGCTTGGCGAGGCGATCAGCCGAGCCTTAGCCGGAGCTGGGTGAGGGGCTCTCCCGATCCCCGCTTCAATCCACGACCGCCAAGGCCGCCGGCAAGTCCGGGGCCGGCGCCCCGTCGCGCTCCTCCAGCAGGCGGTAGACCGCGCGCCAGAGGGTGAGCTGGTCGTCGAGGCTGCCGGGGCCGAGGTCGACGTGGGCCAGGTTGTCGACCAGGAAGAGCTCGGCCTGCGCCGCGCCGGCCGCGTCGGCCAGGGCCAGGCTCTCGCTGTAGGGGATGATCCGGTCGTCGCGGCCGTGGACCAGCAGGATCCGGGCCGAGACCTGGCCGAGGTCCAGGTTCTTGAGGTCGAGCGCGCGGATCTCCGCGCGCACCCGGGCCGGCAGGGTGCCGATCAGCTGCGCGACCTTCTCGGGGTCGCGGTTCTCCAGCAGGGCGTAGACCGAGCGACCCTCGGGGCTGAGCCCCACGGCCAGGTCCGAGATCTCGGCCTCGAGGTCGCGCAGCTTGCGCTCCGCCATCTCGAGCAGCAGGCGGCGGTCCCGCGGCAGCGAGATGAAGTCGCTGTTGGAGCGCAGGAAGACCCACTTGCCGTAGGCGTTGGGCGTCGCGCTCTGCCAGGGCTCCCCTGGCCCGGCACGGAAGACCCCGGCGGTGAAGAAGGTGATCACCGCCTCCAGGTCGTAATAGCCGCCGACCGCCGCCACGAAGCGCACCAGCGGACCGGCGTCGGGCGTCGCCGCGGCCATGACCGCCGGGCCGACCGCGTAGGACACGGCGGCGATCCCGATCGGCGGCCCGTCGCCTTGCGCGTCGCCCTGCGGGGCGAAGCCGGCCAGGTGCCGGACCGCGTCGGCGATCTTGCGGGCGTCGGTCGCCCGGACCTTGAGCTGGCGCAGGTTGGCGATCTCGGGCACCAGCACGGCGAAGCGCGCCCGGGCCAGGGACTCGGCGAAGGCGACGAAGGTGGGATCGTCCTTGCCGTTCACCGCCGCGCCCGGCACCAGGACCAGGCCGGCCTCGACCCGGTCGCCGGGCAGGTAGAGGTCGCCGCTCGAGGTCCGGCCCTCGACCTCGTAGGCCAGCGCCCGGCGGCGCGGCGCCGGGCGCGACTCCTTCAGGCCGCTGGGCCCGCCCGCCGCGGCGATGTCCTTGGCGACCTGCATGGCCTCGTAGCCGCGCAGGGGCGAGCAGCCCGAAAGGAACACCGCGAGGGCGACGACCGCCAAGGGTGCGAAGAGTCGGACCCGAGGCCCGATTTGCGATCGCTGCTCTGCCATCCCGCCACCAGCCTGCCACAACCCTGCCCCCGCGACAGCCCTGCCGGGACAGGCTGGTAAGATTGGAGCGCCTTTGCGGCGAGGCCAAGGCGAAGCGCCCCGCCCTTGACGCGCCGTCGAGCTGGCGTCACGTTCACGTTATGATCTCATCCCTCGCCGAAGACCCCAGGGCCGGCCGGATCGCGTTTCTGCGCCTGATCCGCAGCGAGAACGTCGGGCCGATCACCTGCCGCCGGCTGGTCGCGCAGTTCGGCGGCGCCGCGGCGGCGCTGGAGGCGCTGCCGGAGCTGGCCCGCAAGGGCGGCCGGCGGCGGCCGATCCGGCTCTGCCCGCGCGACGAGGCCGAGCGCGCGCTGGACGCCCTGGAGGCCCTGGGCGCACGGGTCCTGACCCTGGCCGACCCGGACTATCCTTCCGCCCTGGCGGCCATCGACGACCCGCCGCCGGTGCTCAGCGTCCTGGGCGATCCGGCGCTTCCGAGCCGGCGCAGCATCGCCATCGTCGGCGCCCGCAACGCCTCGGCCAACGGCCGCCGCTTCGCCAAGCGGCTCGCCGCCGACCTCGGGCGGGCGGGCCTCGTGGTCACCTCGGGCCTGGCCCGCGGCATCGACACCGCGGCCCACGAGGGATCCCTGGACAGCGGCAGCGTCGCGGTCCTGGCCGGCGGCCCCGACGTCGTCTATCCGCGCGAGAACGCGGCGCTCTACCAGGAACTCCGGGAGCGCGGCGCCGTGGTCTCGGAGATGCCGGCCGGCCTGGTGCCCCAGGCGCGCCACTTCCCGCGCCGCAACCGCCTGATCTCGGGGCTGTCGCTCGGCGTGCTGGTGGTCGAGGCGGCGCCGCGCTCGGGCTCCCTGATCACCGCGCGCCTGGCCCTGGAGCAGGGCCGCGAGGTCTTCGCCGTGCCCGGCTCGCCCCTGGACCCCCGGGCGCGCGGCTGCAACCACCTGATTCGCCAGGGCGCGGTGCTGACCGAATCGGCCGAGGACGTGCTCGAGGTCCTCGGGGGCTTCCTCGCCGAGCGCCGGATTCGGCCCGACCCGCCGCCCGGCGCGGCACCGGAAGCGCCCGAAAGCGGCCCCGAAGGCGCCCCGGACGCGGCCTCCGAGGCCCGTGTTATCGTTAAGCAATTACTAGGACCTTCGCCGGTACTGCTTGACGAAGTGGCACGTCAGGCCCAATTGTCTGCCGCAATGGTTAACCGGGTCCTCTTGGAGCTTGAGCTCGCCGGGCGAGTCGTCCGGCACCCCGGGAACCGCGTATCGCTTTCGATGGACGGCGACGACACGGGCTGATCCCGTGCGTGCCCGAGAGACGGAGCTCGGATCGTCAAGGCATGCCTGATTCCTCCAGGACAGACTCGCGCAAGAGCGTCGTGATCGTCGAATCGCCGGCCAAGGCGAAGACGATCAACAAGTACCTGGGCAGCACCTTCGAGGTGCTGGCCAGCTATGGCCACGTGCGCGACCTGCCGCCCAAGGACGGCTCGGTGCGGCCGGACGAGGACTTCGCCATGGACTGGCAGGTCGACGACCGCTCCGAGAAGCGGCTGAAGGAGATCACCGACGCCGTCAAGCGGGCCTCCCGGCTCTACCTCGCCACCGACCCGGATCGCGAGGGCGAGGCGATCTCCTGGCACATCGCCGAGGAGCTGGGCCGGCGCAAGGCCCTGGGCGGGGTCGAGGTCAGCCGCGTCGTCTTCAACGAGATCACCAAGAACGCCGTGCTCGACGCCTTCGAGCACCCGCGCGACCTGAACCGCGAGCTGATCGACGCCTACCTGGCGCGGCGCGCCCTGGACTACCTGGTCGGCTTCACCCTCTCGCCGGTGCTGTGGCGCAAGCTGCCGGGCAGCCGCTCGGCCGGCCGCGTGCAGTCGGTCGCCCTGCGGCTGATCTGCGAGCGCGAGGCCGAGATCGAGGTCTTCAAGCCGCAGGAGTTCTGGACCATCGACGTCGAGCTGGCCAACAGGGCCGGCGCGCTCTTCACGGCGCGGCTCAGCCACCTGGACGGCAAGAAGCTCGAGAAGTTCGACCTCGGCGACGAGGCCAGCGCCATGGCCGCCGCCACCCGGCTGGAGCAGGCCCGGGCCTTCGAGATCGAGAAGATCGAGCGCAAGCAGGTCCGGCGCAACCCGCCGCCACCCTTCACCACCTCGACCCTGCAGCAGGAGGCCTCGCGCAAGCTCGGCTTCAGCGCGACCCGGACCATGCGCACCGCCCAGAAGCTCTACGAGGGCATCGACCTGGGCGGCGAGGTGGTCGGCCTGATCACCTACATGCGGACCGACGGCGTGCAGATCTCCAACGAGGCCATCGCCGGGATCCGCGACACCATCGTCGAGCGCTTCGGCAAGCCCTACCTGCCGGAGGCGCCTCGGGTCTACAAGGCCAAGGCCCGCAACGCCCAGGAGGCCCACGAGGCGATCCGCCCGACCGACATCACCGGCCGGCCTGCGGACCTCTCGCCCTGGCTCGGCCCCGACGAGGTCAAGCTCTACGAGCTGATCTGGAAGCGCACCCTGGCCAGCCAGATGGAGAGCGCCCGCCTGGACCAGGTCGCGGTCGACATCGCCGTCGACAGCACCACGGCCAAGCTGCGGGCGACCGGCTCGGTGGTCGCCTTCGACGGCTACCTGACGCTCTATCAGGAGGGCCGCGACGACAGCCCGCGCGAGGGCGAGGACGGCGACCGCCGCCTGCCGCCGATGAACGAGGGCGAGGCGGTGTCGCGCCGCAAGGTCCTGCCTGAGCAGCACTTCACCCAGCCGCCGCCGCGCTTCACCGAGGCCAGCCTGGTCAAGAAGCTGGAGGAGCTGGGCATCGGACGGCCCTCGACCTACGCCTCGATCCTGCAGGTCCTGCAGGACCGCGACTACGTCCGGCTGGAGAAGCGGCGCTTCTACCCCGAGGACCGGGGGCGCATGGTCACCGCCTTCCTCAGCAGCTTCTTCACCCGCTACATAGAGTACGGCTTCACCGCCGACCTCGAAGGCCAGCTCGACGCGGTCTCCGACGGCCGGCTGTCCTGGCAGGAGCTGCTGAAGGACTTCTGGTCGGGCTTCAAGGCCGCGGTCGACGAGACCAAGGACCTGCGGATCACCCACGTCATCGAATCGCTGGACGCCGAACTCGGGCCGCACTTCTTCCCGGTCGATCCGGAGAAGCCCGGACACAACCCGCGGGCCTGCCCGGCCTGCAAGGAAGGCCGCCTGGGCCTGAAGATCGGCAAGACCGGCGGCTTCATCGGCTGCTCCAACTATCCGGACTGCCGCTACACCCGCTCGCTGGCGGTGATCAACGGCGAGGACGCCGAGGCCGAGGCCTCCCTGGCCAGCCCCCGCCTGCTGGGCGCGGACTCGGCGACCGGCCTGCCGGTCACGGTCCGCAAGGGGCCCTTCGGGATCTACCTGCAGCTGGGCGAGGCCTCCAAGGAGAAGGGCGCCGAGAAGCCGAAGCGCTGCTCCCTGCCCAAGGGCATGAGCCCGATGGAGATCGGCCTGGAGACGGCGCTGGCGCTGCTCGCCCTGCCGCGCGAGGTCGGCCCGCACCCCGAGACCGGCGAGCCGATCCTGGCCGGCATCGGCCGCTACGGCCCCTACGTGAAGCACAAGTCGGCCTACAAGACCCTGCCCGAGGACGACGACGTCCTGACCATCGGCCTGAACCGTGCCGTGGTCCTGATCGCCGAAGCGCCGGCGCGGCGCCAGAGCACGGCTCTCAAGACCCTGGGCGAGCACCCGGCGGACCAGAAGCCGGTCACCCTGCACAAGGGCCGCTACGGCCCCTACGCCAAGCACGGCAAGATCAACGCCACCCTGCCCGATCA
>JANQGU010000083.1 GCA_028282935.1 Kiloniellales bacterium | reverse complement strand
GACCTCTCGGGGGCGGCCTTCCGGCGGGCCTTCACCGAGAAGACCGGCGGCCTGGAGACGCCCTTCAAGATCTTCCTGCTGGCCTTCACGGCGGTCACCTTCCTGCCCTCGCTCGCGGTGTCGGTCCGGCGGCTCCACGACGTCGGCCGCTCCGGCCTCTGGCTGCTGATCTACCTGGTGCCGGTCGTCGGCGCTTTCGTCCTGCTCTACTTCTTCGCCATGCCCGGCGACCCGGAGCGGAACCGCCACGGTCCGCCGCCGCTGCCGGGCATCGCGACCTGAGCGCGAGGGCGCCGCCATGGGCTACCGCCGCGACGGCAGGCGAAAGCGCCACTGGGACGCCTGGGTTGCCCGCAACCGCGCGGCCTTGTTGTCGAGCGGCGAGCCGTCGGGGCAGCTCCAGCAAATCATGCAAAAGTAGAATCGCCTTGCTATAGTTCGCGCATGGCAAGGTATGGCCGAGCGCAGGTGGGGGGACTTCGGGGGGCGTTTTCGTGGCTCGGGCTGTGCCTTTGCCTGGCCGCCTGCTCGACCGGCTTCTCGCCCAAGCCGCTCGAGCTCGCGGAACGGCGGGTCGAGGTCGACTGCGCCGCCTTTCCCTCCTCGACACCCAAGGCCCTGCTGGTCGCGGACGACGACTTCGGGCTGAACCTGCGCCTGCTGCAGAAGGCGGAAGCCGCGACCAAGGACCCGGAGGTGCGCTTCTACGACGGCCATCTCGAGGGCGCGGTGCTGCACCCGGACATCGTCCTGGGGCGGCTGGCGGTCGCCTATGCGGGGATCGGCGCCTACGACCACGCGATCCGGATCGCCACCGCCTTGACCCGGCCCAGCGCCAGGGCCTTCGCCTTCTCCGGCATCGCCGGCATCTATGCCGCCGAGGGCGAGATCGACGCGGCCCGGGAGGTCGCGGCCGCGCTTCCGGACGATCCCGACTGGCAGGCCTGGCGCCAGGGAATCCTGCCGTTCTATTCGGCCGCGGCCAAGGCGAGGTCCGGCGACCTGGAGACGGCCGGCCGGATGCTACGCGGCCTCGGCTTCTCCGAGCCCGAGGTCCAGGCCAACCTGGCGCCCTGGCTGGTTGAGGCCGGGCGCGGCGAGCAGGCGCTGGCGCGGCTGCGCGAGGCCGGCGCGATGCCGCCGCCGCTCCGCGCGGCCGCCCTGGCCGCGGTCGCGCAGGCCGCCTTCCTGGCCGGCAATCCCCGGGTCGGCCGGCAGGCGGCGGCCGAGGCGCATCGGCTCCGCCGGCAGGCCGGCTACAACGTCCTGGGCGCGCTGCGCGCCGACCTCATGGATCACCTGGCCCTGATCGACCTGCTCTACGCCGAGCGCGCGGCGTCTTCGGCCCGGCTCATGGCGCGTCAGTTGATCCAGGACCTGGCCAAGCGCGGCCTGCGGAACAGCGGGACCGACCGGGTCATCTCCGAGCACATGCTGGGCCTCTTCGAGGTGCAGCGGGTCTACCGCGACCTGGAAGGCGCCAAGCACACCCTCGATGCCCTGCGGCGGCGCGCCAGCCCGACTCCTGAGGTGCCGGAGCATTGGGCCCGGGTCGCGGCGACCCGACAGGTCTGGCTGACGATCATGGAGGGAGACGCCGCCGGCGGCCTGCGCCTGGCCGAGGCCATCAAGGAGAAGCCGGCGCGTTGCCGGGCGATGGTCAACGCCGTCTCGGCGCTCTCGATCCGCGGCGACCTGACGCGGGCCTGGCAGCTCGCCGAAGCCACGATGGCGGCGGACGACTGCGAGACGCCGCGATCCTGGCAGGGCGGCGAGGGACGCGACCAGAACTGGCGAGACTGGCGCCGGGAGGTGAACTACCGGGCGCGCCATCCCTTCAGCGAAATGGCCTTCATGGCGCTCAGCGCCGGCGAGCCCGAGACCGCCTGCCGGGCCCTGACCCGGATCGACGACGCCGAGGAGGTCGGACAGGCGATGCTGGATATGGCCAACGCCTTGTCGCGGGCCGGCTATCCCGAGCTCGCCGCGGAGATCGTCGACGCGGCGGGGGACCCGGAGCTCCGCTTCCATGGCTACATGGAGGTGGTCGAGCCCTGGGGCGGCGGCCTGCAGGACCGCCTGCCGCTGCAGCACCGCTGGGGCGAAGCGCTGCGCTATCGCTAGCCGCGGTTCTCGGACAGCGGGTGTCCGGCGCATCTTTCGCGCAGAAAGCGTCGGTAGGCCTCGGGATCGCTGGTGCCGCGGCGGTGGAAGAAGATCTGCTGGGCGATCCGGCGGGTGACGCCGAGGCGCAGCGCGGCCTCGATCACGAGGTTGGGCGGCGCGAGGTCGAGACCCTGGCGCAGGCGGCGCTTGAGGCGGAAGCGGGGCAGCTCCCTTGCCAGCACTTGGCCGGGCTCGCCGCCGCCGTCGATCAGGTGGTCCGAGACGAGCTGCGCCGCCCGCCGGCCGAAGCGGTAGGCGAGCTGGATGCCGCCGCCGGTCAGGGGCGACACCAGGCCGGCGGCGTCGCCGATCAGCAGCGCGCCGGGACACCAGAAGGGATGGACCGGGCCGCCCGCCGGGATCACCCCGGCGCGGCGCGCCAGCGGCGCCTGCTCGCCGAGTCCGAAGCGGGGGCCGAGCCGGTCGAGGAAGGCGCCCAGGTCCGGCTTGTGGCCGGCGCGCACCGCCAGGCCGACCTGGGTGACGCCGATCCCGGGGACGATCCAGGCCAGGTAGCCCGGCGCCAGGCGGCTGTCCAGGAAGCAGTGCAGGAGTTCCGGGTCGACCGCCGGCGCCTCGGGGAACTCGGCCTCGACCCCGGTCAGGAAGCGGCGGTTGCGGCCCAGCCCCAGGGCCTCGGCGACCCGCGAGCGGGCGCCGTCGGCGCCGATCAGGAAGCGGGTCTCGATCGGCGGCGCGGCCAGGCGCCAGCCGCCGGCGCAGGGCTCGGCGCCCTCGAAGCGCAGGTCGTAGAAGACCTCGGCGCCGGCCCGCTGGGCCTCGGCCGCCAGCCAGCGCAGCACGCCGGCGGTGTCGCTCGCCAGGAAGTAGTAGCCGGGCGCGAAGAGATCGAGGTGGCGGCGCGACGGCGCGTAGAGGCGCACGCCCCGGATCTTCTTGGTCAGCCGCGCCGGAATGTCGACCTCGTCGGCGGCCTCCTTGACCATGATCCCGGTGGTGTGCGGCCGCGCCCCGGCGTCCCGCTTGGCCTCCAGGACCGCCACTCTGAGGCCGCGCAGGGCCGCGGTGCGGGCGCAGACCAGGCCGGCGAAGCCGGCGCCGACGATCGTCAGGTCGTAGCGTCTCATGGTTCCCCGCGGATTGTTTTCCCGGCGCCGGCCGAGTTCCCCTTCGGATCGTAGTCTGGTTTCGGATGAGGGCGGAAAGGCGAGGACCGCGGGCCGCTTTCGTGGCGCGATTTGGGCGCCGCGCCGCTTTCAAAGTCCGGGACGGGGACGTTATAGTGCCGGCCCAGTCCGAGATTTCCGACCGCTTGCCCAGGGGAGGTAGACCATGCCGTCAGAAGCCCACGCCAGGATCGAAAGCGGCGCGCCAGCGCTGACGGATCCAGATCTCTTCCGCGAGCTCTGCTACGTCGACGGCCAATGGGTCGGTGCCGATTCCGGCGAGACCCAGGAGGTCAACAACCCGGCCAGCGGCGACGTCATGGGCACGGTGCCCAAGATGGGCGCCGAGGAGACCCGGCGCGCCATCGAGGCGGCCGAGCGCGCCTGGCCGGCCTGGCGCGCCAAGACCGCCAAGGAGCGCGCCACGGTCCTGCGCCGCTGGTTCGAGCTGATGATGGAGAACCAGGACGACCTGGCGGTCCTGATGACCATGGAGCAGGGCAAGCCCCTGGCCGAGGCCAAGGGCGAGATCGCCTACGGCGCCAGCTTCATCGAGTGGTTCGCCGAGGAAGGCAAGCGGATCTACGGCGACACCATCCCGCAGCACCAGGCCGACAAGCGCATCGTCGTCATCAAGCAGCCGGTCGGCGTGGTCGCCGCCATCACCCCCTGGAACTTCCCCAACGCCATGATCACCCGCAAGTGCGGCCCGGCCCTGGCGGCCGGCTGCCCGGTGGTGGTCAAGCCGGCCAGCCAGACGCCCTATTCGGCGCTGGCCCTGGCCGAGCTGGGCGCGCGGGCCGGCCTGCCCAAGGGCGTCCTCAATGTCGTCACCGGCTCGGCTTCGGCGATCGGCGGCGAGATGACCTCCAACCCCATCGTGCGCAAGCTCTCCTTCACCGGCTCGACCGAGATCGGCAAGCTGCTGATGCAGCAGAGCGCCGCCACGGTGAAGAAGGTCTCGATGGAGCTGGGCGGCAATGCGCCCTTCATCGTCTTCGACGACGCCGACCTCGACGCCGCGGTCGAGGGCGCGATGCTCTGCAAGTTCCGCAACACCGGCCAGACCTGCGTCTGCGCCAACCGCATCCTGGTCCAGGACTCGGTCTACGACGCCTTCGCCGAGAAGCTCGCCGCCGCGGTCGCCAAGCTCAAGGTCGGCAACGGCCTGGAAGCCGGCATCAGCCAGGGTCCGCTGATCGACCTGGCAGCCGTGGAGAAGGTCGAGGAGCACGTCGCCGACGCCACGGAGAAGGGCGCCCGGGTGGTCTCGGGCGGCAAGCGCCACGCCCTGGGCGGCAGCTTCTACGAGCCGACCATCCTGGCCGAGGTGACGACGGAGATGAAGGTCACGACCGAAGAGACCTTCGGGCCGGTGGCGCCGCTGTTCCGCTTCGAGACCGAGGACGAGGCCGTCGCCATGGCCAACGACACAGAGTTCGGCCTGGCCTCCTACTTCTACGCCCGCGACCTGGGCCGGGTCTGGCGGGTCGGCGAGGCCCTGGAAAGCGGCATCGTCGGCATCAACACCGGGATCATCTCGACCGAGGTCGCGCCCTTCGGCGGGGTCAAGGAGTCCGGCGTCGGCCGCGAGGGCTCCCACTACGGGCTCGACGAGTTCCTGGAGGTCAAGTACCTCTGCATGGGCGGGGTCTAGCAGCCCGCGCCCGCTTCA
>JANQGU010000356.1 GCA_028282935.1 Kiloniellales bacterium | reverse complement strand
GCGCCTTCTCGTTGGCCCGGGCGTTGATCTCGTCTTGGGTCGGGTCGTCGGTCATGGCTTGTCTTTCATTGTCTACATCGGAGCTATCACCCCCACCCCGGCCCTCCCCCGTCAAGGGGGAGAGAGTCGCGGCGGCGCCACCCCATCAGTATCACCACGGTCGAAGCTCTTCTCTCGCCGCCCGCACTCTAGTCCCCTCCCCCCTGGAGGGCACGTACGTGCTGCGCTTCGCGCGGGTTAGGGTGGGGGGGAAGCGGCTGCACCTCCTGCCAGCTCTTCCAACGCCGGTCGCGCCGAGTTCGACTTCGGGCGCCAGAGGCCGCGCTCCTGCGCCTCGATGAGGCGCGCCGCGATCTCGCCCAGGGCCGCCGGGTTGTTCGCTTCCAGGAAGCCGCGCACCTCCTCGTCCTCGAGGTAGGCCTCGTAGACCGCATCGAAGTGGTGGTCGCCGACGGCCCTTGCGGTGGCCGCGAAGGCGAAGAGGTAGTCGACCGTCGCCGCCATCTCGAAGGCACCCTTGTAGCCGTGGCGCATGACCCCGCGGATCCACTTGGGATTGACCACCCGGGCGCGGACCACGCGGGCGATCTCCTCCTCCAGGCGGCGCACCACAGGGCGCTCCGGCCGCGAATGGTCGTTGTGGTAGACCACCGGCGCGTCCCCGCTCAGGTGCCGCACGGAAACCGCCAGGCCGCCCTCGAACTGGTAGTAGTCGTCGGAGTCCAGCAGATCGTGTTCGCGGTTGTCCTGGTTGTGGACCACGGCCTCGACCCCCGCCAAACGCCGCTCGAAAAGCGCGTGCTCCGCCCGCCCAGCCGCGCCGTCGCCGTAGGCGTAGCCGCCCCAGGCGACGTAGGCCCGCGCCAGGTCGCCCTCGTCGCGCCAGCCGCGCTCGTCGATCAGCGCCTGCAGCCCGGCGCCGTAGGCCCCGGGCTTGGAGCCGAAGACCCGGCAGGCGGCGCGGCGCCGGGCCGTGGTCTCGGCCTCGCCGTTGTCCCGCAAAGCCGCAGCGTCCCGCGCCACCCGGGCGGCCAGGGGGTTCTCGGCCTCCGGCTCGTCGAGGGCGGCGACGGCCCGGATCGCGGAGTCGAGCAGGTCGACCTGGGCCGGGAAGGCGTCGCGGAAGAAGCCCGAGATGCGGAAGGTCACGTCGATCCGCGGCCGCCCGAGGACCGAGACCGGCAGCACCTCGAAGCCGATCACCCGGCCCGAGGCCTGCTCCCACTGCGGCCTGACGCCGAGCAACGCGAGCGCCTGTGCGATGTCGTCGCCGCCCGTGCGCATGTTGGCGGTGCCCCAGGCGGAGAGCGCCAGGGCGCGCGGCCACTCGCCCTGCTCCTGGCGGTGCCGCTCGACCAGGCGGCCGGCCGAGGCCCAGCCGAGCTGCCAGGCCGCGGGCGTCGGCACGGTCCGGGTGTCGACCGAGTAGAAGTTGCGCCCGGTCGGCAGCACGTCGGGCCGGCCGCGGGTCGGCGCCCCCGAAGGCCCCGGCGCGACGAAGCGGCCCTCGAGGCCGGTCAGCAGGCTCTCGATCTCGGCCGGGCCGCAGGCTTCCACGCGGGGGCGCAGGTCCTGCGCAATGCTGTCGAGGACCGCGGCGGTCCTCTGCCAGGCCGCGTCGGCTTGCCGGCAGCCGGCGACCAGCGCCTGGGCCAGGATCTCCAGTCGCTCGACGCTGTCCCCCTGCGTGCGCCAGGCGCCCGCGCCCTGCAGAGCTTCGGGCTTCGGCCCGGACCAGGGCGCGCCCAGCTCGCAGTCGAGGGGATCGAAGTCCTCGCCCAGGCCGAGGTCGGCGGCCAGGGCACGGATCAGCGACGCCCCGCCCCCGCTGCCGTCGCCGCGCGGCAGGCGGGTCAGGGCGACCAGCAGATCGGTGAGCTGCCCGTCCCGCGGCGAGACGCCGTAGACGTGAAGGCCGTCGCGGATCTGCAGCTCCTTGAGCTCGCAGAGATGGTTGTCCAGCTTGCCCAGCGCCGCGGCCTCGTCGTCCTCGGGCACGATGCCACAGTCCTTGTCCAGCCCGATGCGCTGGCTGAGCTCCAGGATCTCCCGGCTCAGCAGCTTGAGGCGCCGGGGGTCGACCCCCGCGGCCTCGTAGTACTCGTCGACCAGGCGCTCCAGATCGGCCAAGGGGCCGTAGCTCTCGGCGCGGGTCAAGGGCGGCGTCAGGTGGTCGAGGATGACCGCCTGGGCCCGGCGCTTGGCCTGGGTGCCCTCGCCGGGATCGTTGACGATGAAAGGGTAGAGGTGCGGCAAGGGGCCCAGGGCCGCCTCGGGGTAGCAGCTCTCGGAGAGCGCCAGGGCCTTGCCCGGCAGCCATTCCAGGTTGCCGTGCTTGCCCAGGTGGACCACGGCCTGGACCCGGGCCTGCGCGCGCAGCCAGGCGTAGAAGGCGAAGTAGCCGTGCGGCGGCACCAGGTCCGGATCGTGATAGGTCGCGGCCGGATCGATGTTGTAGCCGCGCGCCGGCTGGAGCCCGACGAAGACCCGGCCCAGACGCAGGACCGGGACCGCGAAGCCGCCGCAGTCCAGCTCGCGGCGGATGTAGAAGGGATCGCGCTCCGGCGACCCCCAGCGCGCCACCACCGCCTCCTGCAGGTCGGCCGGCAGGCTGCCGAAGAAGAGCTCATAGTCCGGGCGCGACAGCGTCTCCGTCACCGCCCGGCCGGCGATGCCGGCGTTGGTCGGGCCGGCCTGCAGGGCCTCGACCAGGGCATTGCCGTCGGCCGGAACGTCCTCGACCGCATAGCCGGCCGCCGCCAGGGCGCGCAGCACCTCGATCGTGCCGGCCGGCGTGTCGAGGCCGACGCCGTTGCCGATGCGGCCGTCGCGGTTCGGGTAGTTGGCCAGCACCAGGGCCAGGCGGCGCTCGGCCGCCGGGGTCTTGCGCAGCGTCAGCCAGTTCGCCGCCAGCCGGGCGACGAAGGCCACCCGGTCGGGGACTTGCGCGTAGGTGACGACCGAGGTCTCGGTCAGCGGGTCGTAGCGCGCCTCGGCCTTGAAGGAGACCGCGCGCGACAGGATGCGCCCGTCGACCTCGGGCAGGGCCACGTTCATGGCGATGTCGCGGGCCGAGAGGCCCTGCGTGCCCTCCTGCCAGGCTTCGAGGTTGCCGCCGGAGAAGACGACCTGTAGCACCGGGCCGTCGATCCCGTCGAAGGGCGTCTCGCCCCTTTCCTGGCCGGGCCGTCCGACCGCGAAGCCGGTGGCGTTGAGCACCAGCCCGGCGCCGGCCTCGGCCAGCAGCTGTGCGACGATCTCTGCCGAGACCGGCTCCTTCAGGCTGGCGCAGTAGAGCGGCAGCGGCGCAACGCCCTCCGCCAGCAGCGCCTCGGCCAGTGCGTCGACCGGCGCCGTGGTCCCGGCCTGCAGCAGGGCCCGGTAGAAGACGATCGCAGCGACGGGCCGCTCGCCGTCGCGGGCGGCGGCCAGGGGATCCTCCGACAGGGCCGGCGGGCGGTAGACCCCGGACCGTGCCAGAGGCCGCGGCTCCTGCCAGTCGGCCTCACGGCCGAGCAGGCTCGCGGCGTAGGCCAGGAAGTCGCGGGCGTTCTCCGGCCCGCCCTGCACGCCGTACTGCCAGAGCCGGTGGCAGGCCTCGGCGGGCAGGCTCGAGCGCCGGGCCAGCTCGGCATCGGGCTGGTCGTCGCCGGGCAGCAGGGCCAGGGGAATGCCGGTCTCGGCGCAAGCCGCCTCCAGCTGCTCGACCCCATAGGGCCAGTACCCCACCCCGCCCAGCAGACGGACGACCACCAGCCGGGCACCGGCGATCACCTTCTCGACGTAGAGGTCGACCGAGAAGTTGTGCGAGAGCTGCATCAGGTTGGCCAGGCGCAGGCTGGGGAAGTCGTCGCCGAAGCCGGCCCGGGCGGCCGAGAGGCTGGCCAGCTCGGTGTCGGCGGCGGAGAGCACGACGATGTCGCCCGGGCTCTGGCCCAGGTCGACCGGCTCGGACCCGTCCGCGATCGCCCCCGGCTGCGCCTGCAGCAGGTGCATCTCAGTCCCTGCTCCCCTCGCCCAGGGCGAGCACCAAGGTTTCGCCCTCATGCTGAGCCTGTCGAAGCATGAGCTTCGACCGGAGGTCGAAAGCGCCGACACCGGGGGCTCGCCCTTCGACAGGCTCAGGACGAGGCAGACAGATGGGCGAGCCCACGAGCATCACGCCCTCAGCGCCGCGGCGATGCCCGCCTGGTCGAGGTCGGCGCGGCCGATGAAGACCAGGCGGGTGGCGCGCGGCTCGGCCGGCGCCCAGTCGCGGTCGTAGTAGCTCTGGAAGCGGCCGCCGACGCCCTGCACGACCAGGCGCATGCCTTTGCCGGCGACGGCGGCGAAGCCCTTGACCCGGAAGATATCGTGCTCGGCGACCAAGGCCTTGAGCCGCTCCAGCAGGGCAGCCGAGTCGGCCAGCTCGCCCAGCTCCAGGGCAAAGCTGGCGAAGTCGTCGTGGTCGTGCTCCTCGCCGTCGTCGTGGTGCGAGTGCCGGGAGTCCAGGTCGTCCTCGGCCGCCGCGCCCAGGCCCAGCAGCACGCCGGCCTCGATGCCGCCGTGGCGCGCCTGCAGCAGCTTCACCTCCGGGCGCAGATGCGTCGTCACCTCGCCCTCGACCGCGCCCATCGCGCCCTCGGGCAGCAGGTCGGTCTTGTTCAGCACCACCAGGTCGGCGGAGCCGAGCTGCTCCTCGAAGAGCTCCTCAAGGGGGCTCTCGTGGTCCAGGGCCTCGTCGGACTCGCGCTGCGCCTGCAGCGCCTCGGGATCGGCGACGAAGCGGCCGGCGGCGACCGCCGGCGCGTCGACCACGGCGATCACGCCGTCGACCGTCACCCGGTTGCGCACGTCGGGCCAGTTGAAGGCCTTGATCAGCGGCTTGGGCAGGGCCAGGCCCGAGGTCTCGATGACGATGTGGTCGGGCGGCTCCGGCCGCTCCAGGATCTTCTCCATGGTCGGCAGGAAGTCGTCGGCCACGGTGCAGCAGATGCAGCCGTTGGCCAGCTCCATCACGTCATCCTCGGCGCAGCCCTCGATGCCGCAGCCCTTGACGATCTCGCCGTCGACGCCGAGGTCGCCGAACTCGTTGATGATCAGGGCCAGGCGCTTGCCCTGCGCGGTCTGCAGCAGGTGCCGGATCATGCTGGTCTTGCCGGCGCCGAGGAAGCCGGTGATCACGGTGGCGGGGATCTTGCTGTGTCGAGACATGCAGGTTCCTTAGCTGGAAGACTTGAGGGTCAGCGGCAGGCCCGCCGACAGGAAGACCACGGACTGCGCGACGCCGGCCACCGCCTGGTGCAGGCGGCCGGCGTGGTCGACGAAGGCCCGGGCCAGCGCGTTGGCCGGCACGATACCGAGGCCGACCTCGTTGGAGACCATGACGACGGCGCCGTCGAGATGCGGCAGCACCTCGACCAGGCGCCGGGTCTCGGCGGCGATGTCGCGCTCCGCGCCCAGGAGGTTCGACAGCCAGAGCGTCAGACAGTCGACCAGGACGGCGCCGTCGGACTCCGAGCTGCGCTCCAGCGCCCCGACCAGGTCGAGCGGCGCCTCGATGGTGCGCCAGCGCACCCCGCGCCGGGCCTGATGCTCGGCGATGCGCCGCGCCATCTCGACGTCGCCCGGCTCGGCGGTCGCGATGTAGGTGCAGCGGCCCGACTGGCCTTCGACCAGGGCCTCGGCATAGCGGCTCTTGCCCGAGCGTGCGCCGCCCAGAACCAAAGTCAGGGGTGGAAGACTCTTCGTCATGACGCGAGCGGAACGTCGCCCCCGGCCCGGGGATCGGGCCAGGGGCGACGAAGGGCTCAGACGACCAGGTTCGAGGCGAAGAAGTAGATCCCCGCCGCCGCGACCGCCGCGCCGAAGACCCGCAGGCCGCCTTCCGCGGCCATAGCCTGCTTGGCCAGCAGGACCTTGCCGAGGCCGCAGGCGGCGAGGGCGATGGCCGCCTGGATCACGGAGAAGCCGATCAGGTAGGCGGCGAGCGGCGTGGTCTCCGCGCCGATGATGGACTCACCGTAGGCGTAGCCGTGGAACAGGCCCGCGATGGCGATGAAGCCGGCGAAGACGCGGAAATCGATCGCGCGATAGAAGGCGAGCAGCGCGCCGCCCAGGATCACCGTGCCGGAGACCACCGGCTCGACGACCGGCAGGTTCCATTCGGCGAGGTGGAGGACGCAGCCGGCC
>JANQGU010000334.1 GCA_028282935.1 Kiloniellales bacterium | reverse complement strand
ACCCCGGCCCTCCCCCGTCAAGGGGGAGGGAGTCGAAGGCGGGCGCGCCCGGTCAAGGGGGGAGCAGCGGCGGGTGTCACCGTCGACAGGGCGGGTGATCTGGGGGATCACGCGTCACGGCGCCTTTTGCCCGATTTGGCGCTGGTATTGCCGGTGCAGGTCCTCGAAGCGGTCGGTGAAGGGCCGGCCCGCCAGGTGCGCTTCCAGATTGTCCAGGAAGCAATGCCAGCCGGCGCTCAGGCCGGTCAGGAATTCGGGCTTCACCGCGATATGGGAGAATTCCAGGACGACCGCCTCGTCCACAGGGGACAGCGCCCACTTCACGATGCTGTCGCCCCAGGTGTAGGCCAGCAGCCGTTCCGTCTCCGCGGCGCAGACGACGCCGCTGAGCGGCTCCTCCGGCGAGAAGTCGATCAGGACCTCGCCGCCGGGCACCGGTTCCAGTCGCGCCGGGTATTCCATCCATCGCGCGACGCGGTCTTCATCCGAGATGGCGCCCCAGACCGCCTCGATCGGATGCCGGTATCGCCGCTCCAAGGTGATGGTGAACAGTGAGGAGACCCTTGCAGCGTTTTCTATCGCCATGCTCCGTCCTTCCCAAGGCCAGCGCCGAAGCCTGCCGCAGGGAAAGCCGCGTGACAACGAGACCTCGTCCTCGTCGGCAGCCCGAGTCGACACCCGCGCATCGGCGTCGCCGTTCGGAGCGTCTTGCAGGACGGGCGGCGCTCCTTCATGGGCTACTGGGCGGTTGAGGGGCGGTGTCGGGTGTGGGGGCTTGTCGGTGGGGGCGGTGAGTCACCCCCACCCGCGCGAAGCGCCGCGCTACGCACCCCATCCCCCGTCGAGGGGGAGGGAGAAGTAAGGGGCGGCGGTTGCGGTGTACTGCGGTCCTCTCTCTCGGCGGGCGCGCCGCGCAGAGGTGGCCGGGGCCAGGCGGGCGATAAACTTTTTGTGATCGGATTCCGCTTTCCAGGGCGGGGGTCCGGTCGTATCTCTCGGGCATGACAGCCCTGGCGCGAGCGATCTGGAGTCTCTTTGCCGTTTTGGTGGTGGTGCTCGGCGTGGCCGGTGCCGCCGAGGCGGGGGCGCCCGGGGTGGATGGGCACTTTGCCGTTGCCGCCGACGAGGTCGAGGCCGCCGAGGTCGGGGCCGGGGCGCCGGGGTCCGAGGTGCGGGACTGTCCCTGTCCCTCGGAGTGGTCGGATGCCGCCTGCGGCGATGCGGCCTGTGCGCCGGGGCTGGTGCAGGCCGCGGTCCAGGGGCCCCCGGTGGCCGGGACCGACCGTGACGGCCGGGCCGTGGGGCTGCTCAGGGGGCTGGCGCGGGGGCCGGAGCCGACGCCGCCGAGAGCCTTCGGCTGATCCGGGCTGCGCCGGGCGCAGCCGCGAAATCTCAGTCGAACATCATTCATCTCGGTAGGTACCCAATGAAATTCAGCATCTGGGGCGACGTCCCCACGCGCCTCGACGCCAACCAGGCGGACAGGATCGCCCTCGCGCTGAGGCTCGGCCTCGGCTCCGTCTTCCTCATCGGCGGCTGGTGGAAGCTGTCGCGGGCCCTCGATCCGGAGCGGGCCGGGGCGCTGGTCGAGCGCTACACGGCCAGCAACGGCTACATCAACGCCTTCTTCGAGCAGTACCTCTTCGCCGGGCCCGACGCCCTGCTCACCCCGCTCGTCTTCCTGACCCTGCTCTCGGCCTTCGAGCTGCTCTCGGGCCTGGCCTTCCTGGCCGGGGTCTTCGTGCGGGCGCTCAGCTTCGTCTACGCCTTCCTGCTGTGGAGCTTCGTGATCGCCCTGCCCGTGGTCACGGCGCCCGGGGTCGAGACCGCGGCGGCCTCCTACTTCTCGCCGGCGATCCTGGTCCAGATCCGGGACATCGGCCTGTCGGGCATGTGCTTCGTGCTGTTCCGCCTGGGCTCCGGCGCCTGGTCCTTGGACCAGCGGGTCCTGGGGCGGGGCGCGGCGCCGGCCGCGCTCGACTGGAACGCCTACGGGCTGCTGCTGCGGCTTTCGGTGGCCGCGGTCTTCATCGTCGGCGGCTTCTTCGCCGGCTACGACCACATCAAGAGCTTCGTGGCGGTCCCGGTCCTGCTGGTGGCGATCGGGCTGGTCCTGGCGAGCGGCCACGCCACGCGGATCGCCGCGGCGGCGGCCTTCGCGGTCGTCGCCTGGTACTGCCTCGGCAAGCTCAGCCTGGACGCGACGCTCTGGGACAACCTCAACGCCATCAAGCGGGAGCTCGCCTTCCTGGCGGCCTGCGGGGTGCTCTTCGCCTGGCAGGGCGGGCGGGCCTTCCGCCTCGACGCCCTGGTGAAGGCGCCGCTGAGCGCGGTGCTGGGCAAGGCGCAAGGAGGTAAGGCGCAAGGGGCTTAGCCTGAGGGACCTGACGGCCGGCGGGCGGGCTTCGGCTTTGCTTCGGAGCCCGCCCGCCACCCCGGTCGCCCGCCCGCCCGCCTGGGCGCGCAGGGCCCAGGGACCCGCAGGCCCGTCCCGATCTCGGACACAGTTTTGTTCCGGGCGATTAGGATGCGAATCCTGCATGTATACAAACAATCACTGGGCCGCGCCGCCGCCCTAAGCTAGGATGCACGCCATGAGAGAGCCGAATGAAGACTGGCACAGCTTCCGGGATCCGACCCTGGCGGGCCTGGTGGCGAGGACGCTGCGTGAGGAGTTCGGCGCCGGGGCGAAGGGCGCGGCGCTGGACCGCGTCCTGGCGGCCCGGTCCAAGCGCCGCCGCGCGGCCTACCGCTTCTGGCTCTGCGTCCTCTGCCTGCTGCACGGCGTCGGACCGACGATCCACTAGAGCAGCCCGCGTTCAGGTGAACGCGGATAAGCTGCTCTATCTATATGAAATAGATCAAATTATCCCCGTTCAATCGATTCCGATTGAACAGGGTTTGATCTAGGC
>JANQGU010000297.1 GCA_028282935.1 Kiloniellales bacterium | reverse complement strand
CGCAAGTACGAGGCCGGCGGCATCGCCAAGGACGGGGCCAAGATGGTGACCGCGGTCGCGACCGCCAAGGTGCCCAAGTTCACGGTCATCCTCGGCGGCAGCTTCGGCGCCGGCAACTACGGCATGTGCGGCCGCGCCTATTCGCCCCGCTTCCTCTGGATGTGGCCCAACGGCCGGATCTCGGTCATGGGCGGCGAGCAGGCGGCGACGGTGCTGGCGACCATCCGCCGCGACGCCATCGAGGCCCGCGGCGAGACCTGGCCGGAGGACGACGAGGCCGCCTTCCGGGCGCCGATCCTGGAGCAGTACGAGCACCAGGGCCATCCAACCTATGCCTCGGCGCGGCTCTGGGACGACGGCCTGATCGACCCGCTGGACACCCGCATGACCCTGGCGCTGGGCATCTCGGCGGCCCTCAACGCGCCGGCCGAGCCGACCCGCTTCGGCGTCTTTAGGATGTAGCGGGCGAAGGTGAGGGACGGGATGGCAGAGCCGATGTTCCTGCAAGCGGTCGACGACGCCGGCGTGGCGCGGCTGACGCTCAAGCGGCCCGAGGTCCACAACGCCTTCAACGACGAGCTCATCGCCGATCTGACCGCGGCCCTGAAGCGCCTGGAGCAGGACCCGGCGGTCCGCGCCGTCCTGCTCGCGGCCGAGGGCAAGAGCTTCTCGGCCGGCGCCGACCTCAACTGGATGAAGCGCATGGCCGGCTACTCCGAAGAGGAGAACCGGGCCGACGCACGCGGCCTGGCCGGCCTGATGCGGAGGCTCGACGGTCTCGCCAAGCCGACGGTCGCCCTGGTCCAGGGCGCGGCCTACGGCGGCGGGGTCGGCCTGGTCGCCTGCTGCGACATCGCGATCGCCGCGACCCGGGCCAGCTTCTGCCTCTCCGAGGTCAAGCTCGGCCTGATCCCGGCGGTGATCAGCCCCTACGTCATCGCGGCCATCGGCGCGCGGGCGGCGCGGCGCTACTTCGTGACCGCCGAGCGTTTCGACGCCGAGGCGGCGCTGCGCCTCGGCCTGGTCCAGGAGGTGGTGGCGCCGGAAGAGCTGGAGGCCGCCGGCCGCCGCGTGCTCGACGCGCTCCTGGCCGGCGGCCCCGAGGCCCAGGCCGCGGCCAAGCGCCTGGTGCGCGACCTGGCGGGGCTGCCGATCGACGACGCCTTGGTCGAGGAGACCGCCAAGCGGATCGCCGAGGTGCGTGCCGGCGCCGAGGCGCGGGAGGGCGTCTCCGCCTTCCTCGAGAAGCGCCCGCCCGCCTGGCCGGGCGCGCGACGGGACTGACGGCGGCGGAGGGTCGATGTTCACCAGCCTGCTGATCGCCAACCGTGGCGAGATCGCCTGCCGGATCATCAAGACGGCGCGGCGCCTGGGCCTGCGAACGGTCGCGGTCTACTCCGAGGCTGACCGCGCGGCCCAGCACGTCGCGCTGGCCGAAGAGGGCCGGCTGGTCGGCCCGGCCCCGGCGGCCGAGAGCTACCTCAGGGCCGAGGCGATCATCGAGGCGGCCCTGGCCAGCGGCGCCGAGGCGATCCATCCGGGCTACGGTTTCCTCTCCGAGAACGCCGACTTCGCCGAGGCCTGCGAGGCCGCGGGCCTGGTCTTCGTCGGACCGCCGGCCTCGGCGATCCGGGCCATGGGCTCCAAGAGCGAGGCCAAGGCGATCATGGAGAAGGCCGGGGTGCCCCTGGTCCCCGGCTACCACGGCGCCGACCAGGACCCCAAGGTGCTGGCCGCGGCCGCGAAGGAGATCGGCTTTCCGGTCCTGATCAAGGCCTCGGCGGGCGGCGGCGGCAAGGGCATGCGCGTGGTCGAGACCGCGAAGGACCTCGAGTCGGCCCTGGCGTCCGCGCAGCGCGAGGCCAAGGCCGCCTTCGGCGACGACCGGGTCCTGATCGAGAAGTACCTGACCAAGCCGCGGCACATCGAGGTCCAGGTCTTCGCCGACTCCAAGGGCGAGGGCGTGCACCTCTTCGAGCGCGACTGCTCCCTGCAGCGCCGCCACCAGAAGGTCATCGAGGAGGCACCGGCGCCGGGCATCTCGGAGGCCTTCCGCGAGGCCCTGACCGGGGCCGCGGTGACCGCGGCCAAGGCCATCGGCTATCGCGGCGCCGGCACGGTGGAGTTCATCGTCGAGGGCGAGGGCTTCTACTTCATGGAGATGAACACCCGCCTGCAGGTCGAGCACCCGGTGACCGAATGCATCACCGGCCAGGACCTGGTCGAGTGGCAGCTCCGGGTCGCCGCCGGCGAGCCGCTGCCGCTGCGCCAGGAGGAGATCCGCTGCCGGGGCCACGCCTTCGAGGCCCGGCTCTACGCCGAGGACCCGCAGCGCGACTTCCTGCCGGCGACCGGCCGCCTGACCCACCTGCGCCTGCCGGCGGACGACGCGCACCTCCGCGTCGACACCGGGGTCGCGGAGGGCGACGTGGTCTCGGTCCACTACGACCCGATGATCGCCAAGGTCATCGCCTGGGACGAGGACCGCGCGGCGGCGCTGCGGCGCCTGCAGGGGGCCCTGGCGCGGACCCAGGTCGTCGGGCTGACCACCAACCTGGCCTTCCTCGGCGCGCTCGCGGGCCATCCGGCCTTCGCCGCCGAGGAGCTGGACACCGGCTTCATCCCGCGCCACCTCGACGCGCTGCTGCCGGCCGCCGCGCCGCTGCCGGACGCCGTGGTCGCCCTGGCCTGCCTGGCCGAGCTGGAGCGGCGGCGGGTGGCGGCGGAGGCGGCGGCGCGCAACTCGGCCGACCGCCATTCGCCCTGGTTCCGCAGCGACGGTTGGCGCCTCAACGTCGAGACCCACAACGAGATCACCTTCCTGGACGGTGAGACCCGGATTCCGGTCACGGTGCATTACCGCGCCGGCGGCTTCCTGCTGGACCTGCCCGGCGGTTCGCTGGCGGCGCGCGGCGCGCTGGACTCCGAAGGTCAACTGCGCGCCGACCTCGGCGACCGCCAGGTGAGCGCGACCGTGGTGCGCCGGGGCAGCGCCTTCACCGTCTTCCTCGACGGCCGGGCCTACGCCCTGGCCCTGGACGACCCCTGGGCGCCGGGCGCCGAGGAGGAGAGCCTGGGCGGACGGCTGACCGCGCCCATGCCGGGCAAGATCACCCAGCTCCTGGTCGCCTCCGGGGCCGAGGTGAAGCGCGGCGCGCCGATCCTGATCCTCGAGGCGATGAAGATGGAGCACACCATCGCGGCGCCCGCCGACGGCCGGATCGAGGCGCTGCACTACGCCGTCGGCGACCTGGTGGAGGAGGGCGCCGAGCTGCTCGCCTTCGAGGCGACGGAGGGCTGACGCCGATGCGCCTGCCGCCCAGGGTCAAGATCGTCGAGGTCGGGCCGCGCGACGGCCTTCAGAACGAGGCCCGAACCATTCCGGCGGCGGTCAAGATCGACCTGATCGACCGCCTCGGCGCCACCGGGCTGAGGGCGGTCGAGGCCGGCGCCTTCGTCTCGCCCAAGTGGGTGCCGCAGATGGCCGACTCGGCCGAGGTCCTGGCCGGCATCGAGCGGCGGGCGGGGGTGAGCTACCCGGTCCTGGTGCCCAACATGAAGGGCTTCGAGGCCGCGGCCGCGGCCGGGGTCGAGGAGATCGCGGTCTTCGGCGCCGCCTCCGAGAGCTTCACGCAGAAGAACATCAACTGCTCCATCGCCGAGAGCCTCGCGCGCTTCGCCCCGGTCTGCGAGGCGGCGCGGGCCGCCGGCATGAAGGTGCGCGGCTACGTCTCCTGCGTGCTCGGCTGCCCCTACGAGGGCGCCATCGCGCCGGACAAGGTGGCCGAGGTCGCGGGCCGGCTGGCCGAGCTCGGCTGCTACGAGATCTCCCTGGGCGACACCATCGGCGTCGGCACGCCGGCCAAGGCCCAGGCCATGCTCGCGGCCGTCGCCGAAAAGCTGCCGGTCGAGCGCCTGGCGGTGCACTTCCACGACACTTACGGTCAGGCCCTGGCCAACATCCTGGCCTGCCTGGAGCTGGGGGTCGCGGTGGTCGATTCCTCGGTCGCCGGCCTCGGCGGCTGCCCCTACGCCAAGGGCGCCACCGGCAACGTCGCGACCGAGGACGTGCTCTACATGCTCGACGGTCTCGAGATCGAGACCGGCGTCGACCTCGACGCCCTGGCCGCCGCCGGCCGCTTCATCTCCGACCACCTCGGCCGGCCGCCGGCCTCCAAGGTGGCGCAGGCCCTGGCCGGCAAGCTCGACTGACCAGTCCCGCCCTCAAGAGGCCTTGGGCCCGGAGATCGCCCGCGCGCGGCGGCCGACGGCGAAGACCGCGGCGCCGATGACGATGCCCGCGAGGTCGCTCCGCCAGTCCCCGGAGATCATGCAGATCGCGGCGGCCAGCAGGACCAGGCGGGTCGGGCCGGCGATGGCGCCGAGGAACCAGCCCTGCGCCGCGCCGGCCAGCAGGTAGACGCCGATCAGGGCCGTCGCGGTGTTGCGCAGCACCTCGTACCAGGGCGCCTCCATCAGGAGGCCGGGGCTGTAGAAGAACATGAAGGGCACGATGAAGGCGGCGAGCCCGACCTTGAAGCTGGTGACCGAGGTGCGCAGCGGCTCCGCCCCGGCGATGGCCGCGCCGGCGTAGGCGGCCAGGGCCACCGGCGGCGTGATCGCCGAGACCACCGCGAAGTAGAAGACGAAGAAGTGGGCGACCAGCGGCTGAATCCCGATCTCGATCAGCCCGGGCGCCACGACCGAGGCCGCCACGGCGTAGGCCGCCGTGGTCGGCATGCCCATGCCCAGGATGATCGAGATCGCCATGGCGAAGACCAGCGCCAGGAGCTGGCTCTGCGCCGCGAGATCGAGCAGCAGGGCGGAGAAGCGCGCCCCGACCCCGGTCAGCGAGATCACGCCGACGATCAGGCCGGCGCAGGCGCAGACCAGGATGATCTGGATCGACAGCCGCGAGCCGGTCGCCAGGGCCTCGACGATCCGGCGCGGGCCCATGCGGTGCGGGGTCAGCCAGCTCACGACCACGGCCGAGACGGTCGCCAGGGTGCCGGCGCGGATCACCGAGTAGCCCATGAAGAGCGCGCCGATCAGGACGACGATTGGCAGGAAGAGATAGGCCTGGCGCAGCAGGTCGGCGAGCCGCGGCAGCTCATCGCCGCGCAGGCCGCGCATGCCGGTGCGGCTCGCCTCGAAGTCGACCATGAAGAAGATCGAGGCGAAGTAGAGGATCGCCGGGATCAGCGCCGCGATCACCAGGTCGGTGTAGGGGATGCCGGTGATTTCGGCCATGATGAAGGCACCGGCGCCCATGATCGGCGGCATGATCTGGCCGCCGGTCGAGGCCGCGGCCTCGATGGCGCCGGCCGACTGCGGCCGGTAGCCCACCTTCTTCATCAGCGGGATGGTCACCGAGCCGGTGGCGACCACGTTGCCGGCCGAGGTGCCGTTGATCATGCCCATCAGGCCCGAGGCGAAGACCGAGACCTTGGCCGGACCGCCGCGGGCGCGGCCGGCCGCTGCGAAAGCGAAATCGACGAAGTAGGCGCCGACCCTCGACGTCTGCAGGAAGGCTGCGAAGACGATGAAGAGGATGATGTAGGTCGAGGAGACCGCCGTCGTCGGCCCCAGCACGCCGTTGTCGGTGAAGACGTAGGTGAAGAAGCGCTGGGGATCGTAGCCCTTGTGCTCCAGGAAGCCCGGCAGCCAGGGCCCGAGGAAGGCGTAGGCGATGAAGACCAGCGCGATGGCCACCAGCGCCATCCCGGCGACCCGGCGCGTCAGCTCGAGGATCAGCAGGGCCAGCACGAAGGCGGCCCAGGCGTTCTGCGGGTCGGCGAAGGGCGTGCCGGCGCGCAGGCGCAGGTTGAGGGTGTCGAGGCTGAAGAGGATGAAGCCCGAGGCGGCCAGGGTCACGCCGATCAGCACCCAGTCCGCCCAGGCGATACGGTCATCCCCGCCCACGAAGGCCCAACCTGCAACGATGGCGAGCGCCGCGCTGGCGGTCAGCACCCAGCCGAACTGCGCGAAGACCCAGTCCGGCGGCGGGCTCGCGCCCGGGGCCCGGTACTCGATGAAGGCGTAGGCCACGGAGAACAGCGCCCACCCGGTGCCCAGCACCGCCGGAACCGCCAGCAGGAGCTGGAGGCGGGACGCCGGCGCCGCCGCGGTCCTGGGGTTGAGCACGGCGCTCAGTCCGAAGCCCAGCACCAGGGCGCCGGCGACGTGCAGGATCCGGAAGGTCCAGGTCTCGAGCGGCGCGACGTTGAGGCTGAAGAGGTGCCAGCCGCTGTAGGCGACGCAGAGGACGAAGAAGAGCTGCCCCTGCCAGCCGCCGAGGCGCCGCTCTTCGGCGGCCGGCGCCTCCGAATCCGGGACCTTCGGGTCGGGGGCCGTCGGGGTGGTCTCGGCCGTTTGCGGCTCCTCGGGAGCCGAATCGCCGGTGGTCATCTTTTGGTCTCTTTCCCGGCGGGTGAACGCGCGGCGCCCCGGCCTCGGATGGACGAGGCCGGGGCCGCTCCGACGCGATCCGCCGCCGTCAGCCGTGCAGGTCGGCCGGGATCTCGAAGCCCTTCTCGCGGAACCAGCGCACCGCGCCGGGATGCCAGGGCAGGAAGCTGTTCTTGTCGAAGTTCTCCGGCACCGTCTCGACCGCCGCCTTGTGGATCTCGACCATCTTGTCGTTCTGGCTCATCACCGCGTCGACGATGGCGTAGACGAAGCTCTCGGGCAGATCGGCGTGGGCGACGGCGAAGTTCCACATCGACACCGAGGCGTTGTCCGTCTTGAGCGAGGGATAGGTACCGGCCGGGATGGTGAAGGCCGAGACCGGCTGGCCCCCGGTCAGGGTCGCGACCTGGGCCTCGGTGAAGCCGAAGAAGTTGACCTCGGCCTGGGCCTCGACCTGGCTGTAGGCGGGGAAGGGCAGGCCGGCCGCCCAGGCGTAGACGTCGATCAGTCCGTCCTGGAGCTGTCCGGCGAGGTCGGCGGCCCCGGCATGCCGGACCTCGACCTTCTTGCCCAAGGCCTCGAAGAAGCGCGGCCAATAGGTCCCGGGGGTGCCGCCCGCCGGGCCGACGCCGACGACCGCGCCGTCGGGGATCGCCTCGAAGCTGTCGATCCCCGAGCTCTTAAGGGTCATCATGTGGAAGGCGGTCTTGTACATCGGAAAGATCGCCCGCAGCTTGTCGTGCTTCAGCCCCGGGGCGAGCGCGCTCTTGCCGTTCAGCGCGTCGTAGGCCGGGCCCATGGTGACCATGCCGAGCTCCAGGTCGCCGCTCTGCACCAGGGCCGCGTTCTGGACCGGGCCGCCGGTGACCTCGCCGCCGCCGTTCACGCCCAGGGCCTCGGAGACCAGGTTGGCCCAGCCGGAGCCGTAGACGAAGTAGGTGCCACCCTGGCTGGCGGTGCCGACCGTGAAGCTGTCCGGCCAGCCGCTGCGGTCCTCCGCCGCCGCCGGCGCGGCCAAGCCGAGGGTGCCGAGGACGGCGAAGGCCGCCAGGACTTTCCTGCTGAAGAGCTGTTGCATCTTGCCTCCCAATTGCGGCCGAGCCGCGTTCCTTCCGCGAACCTTATGGTCGCCTCTAATTGGGAGCGCCTCTGATAGGCATCACTGCCCGTCTTGATACGTTTTTCCGATCGAAGCCTCTCATCCGCTCGTACCCCGGCTTTCAGGGCCGGCTTTCAAGGCCGGCCGGGGCGCGGCTCAGCCGGCCGGGATGATGGCGCCCTTGTGCTGGATGACCTGCGCCGCCAGGGCGCAGCCGCGGGCCGCGGCCTCCCTGGGCGTCTCGCCGCGCAGCCGGGCGGCGAGGTAGGCGCCGTTGAAGGAATCGCCGGCCGCGGTGGTGTCGACGACCGTCTCGACCGGGTGCCCGGGCACCTCGGCGCGGGTCTCCGGCGTGAAGACCGCGCAGCCCGCGGGGCCGAGCTTCACGACCGCCTCCCGGGCGCCCAAGCCGAGCCAGCGCCGGGCCGTGACCTCCGGGCCGACGTCGCCCTGGAGGGCGGCCTCGTCGTCGAAGGTCGGCAGGGCGATGTCGGTCAGCCGGCCGATGGCGTCATAGGCGGCGCGCGCGGCCGCCGGATCGGGCCAGAGGGCCGGGCGGTGGTTGCCGTCGAAGGCCACGGCGGTCCCGGCCTCGCGCAGGTCCCGGAGCAGGGCCAGCAGGCGGCCGCGCCCGTCCTCGCCGAGGATGGCCAGCGTGATGCCGGAAAGATAGATCATGTCGCTGCCCTGCAGCCGGGCGGCGAGGTCCGCGTCGCGCCCCTCCTCGAGCAGGGCGCGGGCGGCCGCCTCCCGGCGCCAGTAGTAGAAGCGGCGCTCCCCCGACTCGTCGGTCGCGATGGCATAGAAGCCGGGCCGGCGCCCGGGCAGGCGGTAGACCAGCGCCGTGTCCAGCCCCTCGTCCTGCCAGGCCGCGAGCATCGAATCGGAGAAGACGTCGTCGCCCAGGGCGGTGACGTAGGCGACCCGGGCCGCCGCGGGCAGGCCGCGCCGGGCGTAGACCGCGGTGTTCAGGCTGTCGCCGCCGAAGCCGAGCCTGGCCGGGCCGGCGAAGGGACCGGCCCGGTCGAGGGTCGCCTCGACCATGCATTCGCCGATGGCGGCCAGATTCATGGACCCGTCCTCAAGATGAGGCCCTCAAGATGGGGCCTTCAGGGCCGTGAGGCTCTCCCGGGCCAGGCGCTCGATCTCGTCCCAGGCCTCGGCATCGATCAGCGCGTCCGGGGCGATCCAGGAGCCGCCCAGGCAGAAGACGCTGCCAAGCCGCAGGTACTCCGGCGCCGAGTCGCGGGTGATGCCGCCGGTCGGACAGAAGCCGACCTCCGGGAAGGGCGTGGCCAGGGCCTTGAGCGCCGCCGGGCCGCCGAGCGGGGCGGCGGGAAAGAACTTGAGCCGCCGGAAGCCCTGGGCCAGCGCGGCCATGATCTCCGAGGCGCTGGCGACTCCGGGCAGGAAGGGATGCGCCCAGCCGCGCGCGGCCGCCAGCAGGGCCGGGGTGGCGCCGGGGCTGACCGCGAAGCGGGCGCCGGCGGCCGCCGCCGATTCGAGCTGCCTCTGGTCCAGCACCGTGCCGGCGCCGACCAGCAGCTCGGGCGCGGCCTCGGCGGCGGCGGCGATGGCCTCGAGCGCGCCGGGCCGGCGCAGGGTGATCTCGATCGCCGCGACGCCGCCGGCGGCCAGCGCCCGGGCCAGCGGGGCGGCCTGCGCCGGTCCTTCGACCGTCAGTACCGGGATGATCGGGGCCCGCCCGACCGCGTCGAGGAAGGTTTCGAATCGCTCTGTCGGCTCGGCCATGGGCTGGCATCCTCGGGTGTTTCGGCTTCGACCAAGGTGCTTACGCGACCCGCCCCGTTGCCTTCAAGGCAAAGATCGACGCCCCTCGCTATTAGCCGCGGCGGAAGATCAGCAGCCGGGCCGCGGCGTAGGTCCAGGCGAAGGCGCAGAGATCGGACACGACCTTGGCGACGATCGCCGGCAGGGCCTGGGCCGCGACCCAGATCACCGCGGTGGCGATGGTCAGGCTGATCGCGCTGGAGGCGGCGAAGGCGAAGCCCTTGAGGACCGCTTCGCCGCCGCGGCTCTGGTCGCGGAAGGTCCAGAGCTTGTTCAGGAAGAAGCCGATGGTGATGGCGGTGGTGAAGGCGACGACGTGGGCCAGGATCAGATGCCAGCCGGCCAGGTAATAGAGGACGGCGAAGAGCGCGATGTCGACGCCCGCGTTGAAGATCCCGACCGTCACGAAGCGCGAGGCCTTCTGGATCTCCAGAATCAGGCGGCTCGGCCCGGTCTTGGCGGGCTTGGCGTCACGGGGCAGGGGCGTCGTCATGGCGCAACTTTGTCAGGCCGGGCCCTCGGTGCAAGCCCAAGCCGGCACAATCGGCGAAAATCCGGGAGTCCGGCCGCCAGACTGCCGCGACTCCATGGCGGCCCGATGACGTTCGGGCGACGAATCGGTGGGCGGCGAATCGGCTTCGCCCGACCAGCTCGGCGCCCGACCAACTCAGCCTTGACCTGGTCGGCCTCAGCCGCTTGCCTTGGCATCGTGACGGGGGCGTCCCGAAGGCAGCGGGACTGGAACTGGGGACTGGAATTCGGGAGGAGCGGGGCCTTGGCCCTCAACCTGATCAAACTGGCCGTGGGCGCCGAGGACCTCGAGTCGGTCGCCCGTTTTCAGGCGCGGCGCCGGCGCGAGCTGGGACGGCTGCTGCACTTCACCCGCATGATGCCGCGGCGCCGGGACGAGCTGCTCGACGGCGGCTCGATCTACTGGGTGGTCCGCGGCCTGGTCCGCGCGCGCCAGCGGATCCTGGACATCGAGGCCGTGACCGACCGGGAAGGCCGCGCCATGACCGCCCTGGTGCTCGACCCGGATCTGGTCCGTACCGAGCCGCGCAGCCAGCGTGCCTTTCAGGGCTGGCGCTACCTCACGGCGGAAAAGGCGCCGCGGGACCTCGGGCAAGGCGCCGAGGGCCTGGCGGAGATGCCGCCGGAGATGCTGGCGGAGCTGCGGTCGCTCGGCCTGATCTGAGTTCTTTTTCGCGCGCCGCGCCGTCGCGGGGCACGGGGCTCGCCGGTCGCGGCGGCGGGGCGCTTCGGGCGGCTTTCCAAAACCCCTTGAAAACGCAGTTAGATTCACCATCTAACGAGGCGGCGGGCTGGTCGACGGCAGCCGCTTTGCGCATCCGGGCAAAAAATTTCAGTTCGGTTGCAAAAAGACGCGACAAAGTGCTGGACAGGCATTCGGCATCGGCCTATATACCCATCCGCCGCGCAACGGCGCCCCCCACGGGGAGGCCAGCACGGCCCGCCAAACGGCGGTTCGACCAAGGGTCGTCAACCAGGTGTTGAAGGACCAGAGGTCTCTCTATATAATCTGCGGCCCTACGCCGCCGGTCGATTCGGTTGGTGAGGGGTAAATTGCGCGGCCAAGGTTGCGGTCGTGCTGCGCGGCTCAGGTCTCTGGGGGACGATAGCCTCAGGGAAAGGTTCCGCGCCGGCTCTTTGTCATTGTTGATCAGAAGGAAGGGATGCGCGGACGGCGGTCTCGGATAACGGGAAACCGGTATCAGGACCTCTGTCTGAGATGCATCCGTGAATGCAGCCAAGCATTCTTTAGTAAGGAAAAGCTCTTGTGACGAGGTGCCTTTGTCCCGCGGTCGGTTTCGGCCGGTCGTGGGGAGGTCAACTTGAGAGTTTGATCCTGGCTCAGAACGAACGCTGGCGGCAGGCCTAACACATGCAAGTCGAACGATGAGGCCCCTTCGGGGG
>JANQGU010000233.1 GCA_028282935.1 Kiloniellales bacterium | reverse complement strand
GAGCCGCTCGACGCCGATCCCGGCGCCGCCGAGCGGGGCATCCTGATCCACGAGGCCCTGGAGCGCTTCCTCAAGGCCTGGCCGGCCGCCCTGCCCGAGGACCCCGAGGCGGCCCTGCTGGAGATCGGCGCCGAGGTCTTCGAGATCATCGAGGCCAAGCCCGGCGCCTACGCCTTCTGGTGGCCGCGCTTCTGCCGGATTGCCCGCCACGTCGCCGAGGAGGAAGGCCGTCGCCGGGTCGGGCTGCGCCAGGCCCTGGCCGAGATCCGCGGCAGCCTGACCCTCGAGGCCCCGGGCGGCGCCTTCACCCTGACCGCCAAGGCCGACCGCATCGAGGACCACAAGGACGGCCGCCTGGCGATCCTCGACTACAAGACCGGGGTCCTGCCCCTGGTCCGGGACGTCGACGACGGCTATGCGCCGCAGCTCTCCCTGGAGGCGGCGATCGCCGCCGCCGGCGGCTTCCCGGGGCTGGCGGCGGCCGAGGCCAGCGAGCTGGCCTACTGGAAGCTGAGCGGCGGCGAGCCGCCGGGCCAGATCCGGCCGGTCAAGTCGGCGCCCGGCGCGCTGGCCGCGGCCGCGCTCGAGGGCCTGGCCCGCCTGGTCGCGCGCTTCGACGATCCGGCCACGCCCTACCACGCGGTGCCGCGGCCGGACCGGGCGCCGGCCTTCTCCGACTACGCCCACCTGGCGCGGGTCAAGGAGTGGTCGGCGGGCGTCCTCGGGGAGGGCGTGGAATGAGCGGCGCCCCGGCCGAGGCCATGATCGCCCGCGCCTCGGCGCTGCAGGCCCGCGCCGCCGATCCGGAGAGCTCGATCTGGGTCGCGGCCTCGGCCGGCACCGGCAAGACCAAGGTGCTGACCGATCGGGTGCTGAGCCTGATGCTGGCCGGCACCCCGCCCGAGCGCCTGCTCTGCCTGACCTTCACCAAGGCCGCAGCGGCCGAGATGGCGACCCGCATCGCCCGCCGCCTGGCGGACTGGACGACCTTCGATGAGGCGAAGCTGGCCGCGGCCCTGACCGCCCTGCTGGGCCGCAGCCCGCGGGCGGCCGAGACGGCCCTGGCCCGCCAGCTCTTCGCCCGGGTCCTCGACGCCGAGGGCGGCCTCAAGATCCAGACCATCCACGCCTTCTGCCAGTCCCTGCTCGGCCGCTTTCCCCTGGAAAGCCGGGTCGCGCCGCACTTCCAGGTGCTCGACGACCGCTCCGCGGCCGAGCTGCTGGCGGCGGCCCGCGAAGCCGTCCTGGCGCGCAGCGCCGCCGAGCCCGGCGGCGGGATCGCCCGGGCCCTGGTGACGCTCGCGGGACTCCTGGACGAGGCCCGCTTCACCGAGGTCCTGACCGAGCTGACCCGGGAGCGGGGCCGCTTCACCCGCCAGATCGAGCGCCTGGGCCTGGCCGGCCTGGTGGCGGCGGTCAACGCCCGGCTCGATGTCGGACGCGAGGAGACGCCCGAGGGCGTCCTGGCCGCCGCCACGGCCGATCTCGCGCTCGACCTGATGGGGCTGCGGCTCGTCGCGGCGGCCCTGGAGGCCGGCAGCGCCGCGGAGAAGGCCAAGGCGGCTGCCCTCGAGCTCTGGCTGGCCCTGCCCGAGCCGGCGCGGGCCGAGGCCTTCGACGACTACGCCGCGCTCTTCCTGACCGCGGAGGGCGTGCTGCGGCGGCGCCTGCTGACCAAGGGCGCGCAGGCCGCCGTGCCCGGCGCGGAGGCGATCATGGCCGCCGAGGGCGCCCGCCTGCAGGCGGTCCTGATGCGGCGCAACAAGGTGGTGACCGCCCGCGCGACCCAGGCCCTGGCGACCCTGGGCGCGGCGGTCCTGGAGGGCTACGAGGACCAGAAGGCCTGGGGCGCCTTCCTCGACTACGACGACCTGATCCTGAAGACCCGCGACCTGCTGCAGGCCCAGGGCATGGCCGGCTGGGTGCTGTTCAAGCTGGACGGCGGCCTCGACCACGTCCTGATCGACGAGGCCCAGGACACCAATCCCGAGCAGTGGCAGGTGGTCGAGGCCCTGACCCGCGAGTTCTTCGTCGGCGAGGGCGCGCGCGAGGGTCCGCGCACCGTCTTCGCGGTCGGCGACGCCAAGCAGTCGATCTTCAGTTTCCAGCGCGCCGAGCCGGAGGAGTTCCTGCGCCTGCGCGGGGTCATGGCCGAGCGCACGGCGGCCGCGGGCCAGCGCTGGGACGACGTCGACCTGGACGTCTCCTTCCGCTCGACCGAAGCGGTGCTGGCCGCGGTCGACGCGGTCTTCGCCGGCGCCGCGGCGCGCGACGGGGTGCTGCCGGACGCCCGGCCGCTGCGCCACGAGGCCAGCCGCCGGGGCCAGGCCGGGCGGGTCGAGCTCTGGCCGCCGGCGCCCCTGGTCGAGAGCGAGGCCGAGGCGCCCTGGAGCGCGCCGCTGGAACGCCGGGGCACGACCCCGCCGCGGCTGCGCCTGGCGCGGCTCATCGCCCGCCGGATCCACTACTGGACCCTCGACCCCGCGGGCGCGGAGGACCCGGAGTCGCGCCTGCCGTCCAAGGACCGGCGCCTGCAGCCGGAGGACTTCTTGATTTTGGTCCGGCGGCGCAACGAGTTCGTCGAGGAGGTGGTGCGCGAGCTCAAGCTGCTGCGGGTCCCGGTCGCCGGCGTCGACCGCATGGTCCTGACCGACCAGCTCGCGGTCATGGACCTGATCGCGCTCGGCCGCTTCCTGCTGATGCCCGAGGACGACCTGACCCTGGCGACGGTCCTGAAGGGACCCTTCGTCGGCTTCGACGAGGCCCAGCTCTTCGCCCTGGCCCACGGCCGGCCGGGCAGGCTGTGGCAGGCGCTGCGGGACCAGCAGGGCGAGACCCTGCACGCCCGCATGGCCTGGGACCTGCTGTCCGAACTGCTGGCCCAGGCCGACAACCTGCCGCCCTACGAGCTTTACGCCGAGCTGCTGGGCCGCCGGCGGGGCCGGGAGAGCCTGCTGGCCCGCCTCGGCCGGGAAGCCGCCGATCCGATCGAGGAGTTCCTCGGGCTGGCGCTGGCCTACGAGCGCGAGCACCCGCCCTCCCTGGAGGGCTTCCTGCACTGGCTCGAGGCCGGCCGGCAGGAGGTCAAGCGCGACCTGGAGCACGGCGGCCGGGCGGTGCGGGTGATGACCGTCCACGGCGCCAAGGGCCTGCAGGCGCCGGTGGTCTTCCTGCCCGACACCCTGCAGCTTCCGCAGAACAGCGACAGCCTGTTCTGGCTGGACGAGGAGGGGCTGCTGCTCTGGCCGCCGCGCCGGGCCTGGGACGACGAGGTCGCCGAGGCCGCGCGGGCCCGGCGGCGCGAGGCCCAGCTCCAGGAGTACCGCCGCCTGCTCTACGTCGCCATGACCCGGGCCGAGGACCGCCTCTACGTCTGCGGCTGGTCCGGCCGTCAGGAGCCGCCGGAGGGCTGCTGGTACGACCTGGTGCGCCAGGGCCTGGCGGGCTCTGCCGAGGCCGTCGACTTCGACTTCGCCGGGGCCGCGCCCGAGGGCTGGGCCGGGCCCGGCCTGCGCCTCGCCACGGCCCAGGCGGCGGCGCC
>JANQGU010000215.1 GCA_028282935.1 Kiloniellales bacterium | reverse complement strand
TGCACTTGGAGCAGGCTGACCCTGCGCATTAGATCACCAGTGAAGAGTCTGCCGGTATCTCCCCTAGCATCGCTTGCAAGGTTTCAAGCCCGCGCGTTAGGCGGTTCTTGTCCGCTTCGTGGCTGAGGCACAGCCGCACGGCATTCGGGCGCAGGCCGGGATCGACGGCGAAGGCGGCACCATCGACGATCCCTACGCCTCGCTTTGCTGCTTCGGCCTTGAAGGCGTCGGCGGACCAATCGAGCGGCAGTTTGAGCCAAAGGTGCAGCCCGTGCGGGTCGGCACGCATATCGTGATCGGCGAAGAGCGCGCCGGCGGCGGCTTGGCGGTCCGCCGCCTGCGCACGCTGCCTGTCGGTCAGCCGCTCTGCCGTGCCGTCGGCGATCCAGCGGGCGGCGATCTCGACCATCAGCGGCGCGGGCATCCAGCAAGTCAGACCAACCGCGTTGTGGATCGCTTTCGCCAGTGATGCGGCAGCTCGGACAAAGCCGACGCGCAGGCCCGGTCCGAGGCATTTGGATGTGCTCGTGACGTAGACAGTACGCTCCGGCGCGAGCGTTGCGATCGGCTGTGGGCGGTCCGGCTTCAACGGGCCGAACACATCGTCTTCGATCAGAACGAGGTCGTGCCGATCCGCGATCTCGGCAATCCGTGCGCGTCGGTCCGGCTTCATGGTGGCGGTCGTCGGTGTCTGCAGGGTCGGCGTCAGATAGAGGGCCTTGGCGGCGTGGCTGCGGCAAATCTCGTCGAGAGCATCGGCGCAAAGGCCCTCGTCATCGAGCGGCACGGACGCGAGCTTGAGCGCCAGCCGCTCGGCCATCGCTTTGATCGGCGCGTAGGTGAGCGCCTCGGTCAGCAGCAGATCGCCCGGCCGAGTCGCGGCCATCAGGGCGCAGAAAATGCCGTGCTGCGCCCCATTGGTGACAATCACCTCGTGACGGCTGGCTGCGATGCCGGAGCGGCTCAGCCAAGCGATGGCGGCGTCTGCGTGATGGGCAAGGTCGGTCTCGGTTTGGTAGTCGGTGAGGGCCGCCAACCCTCCACCCCGCCCCAGCGCCGCCAAGGTTTCAGCCAGCGTCGTGGCAGCGAGGCCGGGGCAGGGCAGATTGCGCGATAGGTCGATCGGGCCCGTCGTCGGTCGCCGCATGTCGGCTGGGTCGCCCTCCGGCCTGGCGCCGCCCGGCGCCCGCACGAAGGTGCCGCGCCCCACTTCGCCCTGGATCAACGCGCGCGCCACACCCTCGCCGTAGGCCCGGCTCGTCGTGTTCGGCGAGACGCCGAGTGCATAGGCGAGCTCGCGATGCGGTGGCAGCCGTGTGCCTGGGGGCAGCACGCCCGAAGCGATGTCCTCGGCCAAAGCCTCGACGATCTGAAGGTACTTGGGGCCGTGGCGGCCGGTGAGTTGGGGAGTCCAGATTGCCATCAGTGCAATGGTTTCATTGAGAGATGCAATTGTCAATGCAATAAGGGGAAAAGCAGAGCATTTTGGCCAGGCAATGACGCAATGATTGTACCGCGCATGACCAGCGGCATCGCACTCGCCTTCGTTTGCCTTGGCTTGCTTGGGGTGATGCCGATCATCGCCAATAGCCGGCCGGACGGTTTCGGCGCGCTGGGCTTCGCCTTCCTTCTGTCGGTCTGGCAAGTGGTCTTTGCGGTGCCGCTCTTTGCCTGGGGTTTGCGCGGCAGCGAAAAAGGCATCTTCAGCGCGAAGCTGTCAGGGCGCGAACGGCGCCGGGCGCTTTGGGTGGCGCTCTTGACGGGCGCGATGTTCGGGCTGTCGACCTATCTCTACGTGCTCGGTGTCGAGAAGGCGGGGGCGGTCAGCGCGGCCATCGCTATCCAGGCCTACCCGCTCTTCGCCATCTTGTGGGAGACACTGTTTCTCAAACGGCGCAAGACGCCGGTGGAACTGATCCTCACCGCTACGCTGATTGCCGCGCTCTACTTTCTCGGCACCGGAGGAACCGGGCGCATCGACGGGCTCTCGCCCTGGTTCCTGCTCGCGCTCGGCGTGCCGTTCCTGTGGAGCATCGCCCATGTCATCATCAAGGAGGAGCTGGGGCGCAGGCCGGTGACGCCGGCCCAGGTCACCTTCTTCCGGGTGCTGATCTCGGCCGTCTTCCTCGGCGGCGGCGTCCTGGCGCTTGAACCCTCGGGTTTCGCCGAAACGCTGCTGCGCGCCGACTTCCAGTTCTTCGGCGCCGTCATGGGCCTCGTCTACTATCTGGAGCTGATCGCCTGGTTCCATGCGGTACGGCATATCGACGTTTCGCTCGCAAGCTCGATTACCACGCCCTGGCCGGCGCTGACCATGGCGCTCGCCGTCATCTTCCTGGGCGACCGCATCGAACCCTATCAGATCGCCGCCTTCGTCGTCGTCGCCGTCAGCATCTACGGTTTGCTCGTCGCCAGTCTGCGGAAGGAGAAACGGCACGCGGCGTAGGGCTATCGGCGGCGGATGGCGCTACGACCGGCACGGGCGCATTTCGGAGCTCCAAGGACCAGTTCTGCGAAGCCCTTTTAACATGCCAGGTGGCGCTCGCTTAGCCAGGGGGCTTGCATGCTTCGTAGTAGTGGTTCTCGCCCGCGTCGACATGCTGGCCTACGAGGTGAAGTCCAGAACCAGCGATGATGCGTCGGTACTCATCAGCCCCAAGGGATGATGACGTTTGACCGGTTAGAAGGTCGTCCCAAGCGCAGACCTGGCGCGGGGCGGAGAAAAGCAACCCGCCTTCGGGTTTGAGCGCGGCGGCCATTCGGCGAATGACTTCGCGTTGACTCTCCGCCGGCAGCAGGAACACCAGCCCGATGGCCAGCGCCCCGTCGAAGGTCCGGTCGAAGAAGCGGCTGCGTTCCGCGGGCTCGCAAGCGACCTCCACGCCGGGAAAACGTCGCTGGAAGGCCGCGACCATCGCCGGAGAGGCGTCGACCGCAGAGACATCGAATCCCTCCGCGATCAGGGCCGCGGCCAAGGGCTCGCCGGACCCGGCCCCGACGTCGAGGACGGACCCGCCGCGAGGAAGCGACGTCGCCCATTCTCGGACGATTGCGAGCTCGCTTGGCGACCCAAGGCGACGGCGCAGGAACTCCTCGGCGACCGCTTCATAGCCGTTCGACGTGTCTTCAGGCAAAGACGACCTCCCTCGCTGGAACTTCCGGGCGTTACGGCGTGCTGCGGACAGAATATGGGAGTTCGGCCTCCTCCAGCGCCCACCGTATGCGCAGATCTTGAACAAATCCGCGAGGACCATCCGGAACCCAATCGAATGTGGTCAGTGCCAGTTCTGTCATCGCCCCGATAGATCTTCGGCCAGCATCAATGCGTTGCCGTCGGGATCGTAGAATGTGGCCGTGCTGACCATTCCCTCGATGGTCTCAGTTTCGCCATCGAACCTCACCCCCGCCGCCTCCAAAGACCGGCGCGCCGTCTCGATATCGGCTACGCCAAAAACCGGGACGGTATTGCCCGGGGAGGGCTCTGATTGCTCGCCAAGTCCCAGAGCCACGCCTTCCGTCTTGGTCTGCATCTCGCTCCAGCCGGCTTCATCGACGTGGCGGATCAGCTCAAATCCGAGCTTGGCGCGATACCACTCTGCGCTGGCATGACGGTCCCGAACCGACATCGCGAGCGTGATGGTGTTTTCCAAAGAGACGAGTGGCATAGAGGTTTCCTTTGATCTGAAAATATGGTAACTATATTTTATGGACATAAAGATGCTTGTCAAGCTCACGTCCCGAGCATGGTCTCTGAAGATACTGGCCCTGCTGTACACCGGAGTGCCTGGCCGGCAGGCCCCCCTGCTGGCGGCAACGAGCGCAAGCCGAACGTCATTCGCTTCGAGTCTTGAACATCTTGTCCAGCTCGGGCTCCTGGAGCGGAACCCGGGTCATGGCCATCCTCTGCGTCCGGAATTCCGGTTGACTGCGAACGGCGTCAAAGTCGCCGAAACCGCCAGCAGGATCGTGAAGGCTGTCCCCGATGACAGGGAGTTCGTCTTGCTGCGACGAAGTTGGACGGTTCCCATTCTGGCGCTGACAGACACGCCTCAGCGCTTTTCAGTCATCAAATCAGATTTGGCCACGATAACGGATCGGGCACTGTCGACCTCATTGTATCGCCTGGAGGCGCAGGATTGGCTTCAGCGTGACATCGACACTTCAAAACGAGTGCCGTTCCCGACCTACCTTGCGGTGAACAGAGGCATTGAGATCAACCGGGCGATTGATCTAACCGCGTAGGCGAGAGCTTCGGCTCTGTCCGCAGAGCCGTCGTTAACTCGGCGTAGTGGAACGTCGAACAAACGGCGGTAGATAGCGGCCACGCGCGATGAAAATGCGAACTATTCTCTCGCTATTGCGCTACGACCGTGATGGGCCCTTACGGTCATGCGCTGCCCGCTTTGGATTTTGGCATAGCCACCGCATCTTTTCCGCGTCGTCCGGTTCCGCCGGATTGTAGGTTACAAGCTTCAGGTCGGGACGGCCATCGACAGCGAAGGAGGAGAACTCAAAAGCGATAGGCCCCGCCAAGGGGTGCCTGATCCTTTTGACGCCTTCTCCGATCGTCTGCACTTCGTTGTCGGCCCACATCGCGGCGAACTCAGAACTCTTCGTCGAGAGTTCAGCGATCAGTTTTCCGGCTCGGTCATCCTCGCCCATGCGAGCGGTCTCCGCCCGGAAGGTCGCTACGAGAAAGCGCGCGACGCTTTCCCAATCCTCTTGGGCGTCGCGTGTGGAACGATCCAAAAACATTCGCCGCAATATGTTTCGTTCGTCCTTCGGGAGAACGGCATAGTCAGTGAGTGCGACACGAGCCGCATCGTTCCACGCGATGATGTCCCATTGCGGGGTCGCTATGGTCGCCGGGATGAATGTCAGCGCGTCGAGAAACCGCTGAAGGCGCGGTGTAACTCCGTCCGATGAAGCAGACCGGGCCTTCGGCGGCTGCCCAATCCCGACCAGGAATAGGTGCTCTCGCTCAGCCTCTGTGAGCATCAGCGCATCGGCAAGTCTTTCAAGAACCTGTGGCGAGGGCGCGCCGCCGCGGCCCTGTTCGAGCCAGGTGTACCAGGTCGTGCTGATATTAGCCCTTTGGGCGACCTCCTCGCGTCGGAGGCCAGGGGTGCGCCGCCTTCCTGAAAACCCGAAAGCCGCTGGATCAAGCCGCTTTCGACGATCTTTCAGAAAGGCGCTGAGGCGGTTCTCCTGGTCCATGAACCTTCGATTCCGGTAGTGATTATACTGGTATAAAGCCTCTTCTTTAACAGGATAACAGGGTGGAAGAAACTGTCTTCATTGGCAACAAGGAGGACGGTCCATGAAAGTATTCGTCACCGGCGCGACGGGCTTTGTCGGCTCCGCGGTCGTCGAAGAGCTTCTGGCCAATGGTCATGAGGTCCTAGGCCTCGCCCGTTCCGATAGAAGCGCGGAACTGCTCACAAAGCTCGGCGCGGATGTTCACCGCGGCGATCTCGAAGCTCCGGAAACTCTCCGCGGCGGCGCATTCGCCGCGGACGCTGTGATTCATACCGCCTTCCTGCATGACTTCTTGCGGTTTCAAGAATCATGCGCGATCGATCGGACCGCGATCGAGACGCTCGGCGCGGCGATCGACGATACGGACAAACCGATGATCGTCACGGCAGGCGTGGCGTTTCTGGAGACGGCGGACCAGGTTGCAACCGAGAACGACGAGGCGCCTGTACCGACGGACCAGTATCCCCGCGCTTCCGAAATCGCGGCCAACGCCCTGGTTGCCCGCGGCATTCGAGCGAGCGTGATGCGGTTGCCTCCTTCCGTTCACGGCGCCGGCGACCATGGCTTCGTTCCGATGCTGATCGGTATCGCGCGAGAGAAAGGCCTGTCCGCGTACATCGAGGGCGGTCGAAACCACTGGTCGGCGGTGCATAGACATGACGCAGCTTGTGCATTCCGGCGCGCCATCGAGCTTGGATCCATGGGTGAGACCTTCCACGCCGTGGCCGAGGAAGGCGTTCCGTTCCAAAAGATTGCGCAGGCGATCGCCACTGGCCTCGATGTTCCTTGCACATCGATCCCGGCCAGGGACGCAGCAGAGCACTTCACCTGGTTCACCCCGTTCGCTGCCATGGACCAACCTGCGTCCAGCGCGCAAACCCGCGAACGCCTTGGCTGGACGCCGACAGGCCCGGAGCTTCTCAAGGACATCGCCGAGGCGGGCTATTTCAACCAGTAAGTGAGCGAAGGTCGCGTTGGGGTGGACTCGCATCAACGTCCGTTTGCCGCAAAAACCGCCGTTCGGGGAAGCTGCGGGAAACATTTTGGGCATGGCGGATGGGGTGGGATTCGAACCCACGAGACGCTCTCACGCCTGCCGGTTTTCAAGACCGGTGCCTTCAACCGCTCGGCCACCCATCCGTCGCCCGACGACTAGGTAGCAAGCCTGCTCCCGGGCGAAAAGGGTCAAGCCCCCGATGCGGCCGGCCGAACCGGCTCTCTATCTCCAAGAGGCAGGTCGGGCTGCGCCCGCTCAAGTCCGAGCGACCGCGGTTCGGTCTAGAGATCGCCGTTGGTGGCGCCGGGATACTCGCGATAGACGGCGATCGCGGCTTCGATCTGCGCCGGCGTCATCTGGTGGACCTCGATGTCACCGATCGCCCAAAGCCGGCAAGCCAGCGTTTCGTCGTAGCGCTTCTGGACCTCCTCGCAGCGCTTAAGGGCGAGGTCGATGGCGTCCTGAACCGCGACCTGCTCCGAGGCCATGCCAAAGGACGGACCGGTATCGCCCTTGGCTCCGGCGATCGCGAAGGCGCGGGCATGGGGTCGTTTCAGGTAGTCCTCGAAGTCGCTCTGGAAACCGGAGGGTCCCTTCGGCGGGGCGGCGCAGGCGGCCAGCGACAGCGCCGCCGCGATCATCACGAAGCTCGCCTGACGCGAGCCTTCCCTCTTGTGTGGCATTCCCCCTCGCACCTCCTTACCTCCGGGTCGAACCTGCGAGACGGTAGCACGACCCCGACCTTGCGCGCTCCCGCGAATCACCCCCTCCGGGCCGGGACCCGGTCCCGGACTCCGCCAAAGCCTGGCGAATCGAGATCTGGTTTGACAAGTCGGATGCCGGGGATAGTTATTCGGAACGGATTGGCGCCTGCGGTGTTGATCCAGGTAGCTTCACGCGGAACTTCTCCTCCGATGGAGACGCACAGTCATGCGTGCCTTCACGACCCTGGCCGTCGCCTTGCTTCTCGTGGCGAGCTTGCTTGCCACCATGGTCCAGGCGGACAACGGCGTCGAGGAAAGCCGTCCCTTGCCGCCGGCGGACTACGAGGCGGCCAAGAAAGAGCTGGAAAAGAAGAACTACGTGGCCGCGATCCCGCTTCTGGTGCAGGTCGTGGCGCTGGAGCCCAGGAACGCCGACGCCTTCACCGATCTCGGCTACTGCCACCGGGAACTCAATCAGAAGGAACGGGCCCTGGCTTACTACAAGAAGGCCCTCGCGATCGACCCCTGGCACCGGGGCGCCAACGAGTCCCTGGGTGAGCTCTACCTGAGGCTCGACGACCTGGAGAAGGCGGAGCAGCGGCTGGTCGTGCTCGACGGCGCCTGTCTCTTCGGCTGCGAGGAGTATGACAAGCTGAAGGCCGCCATCGAAGCCTACAAGCAGAAGACCGCCAACTGATATCGGATACGGCAAGCGCCCGAAGCCGCCGCGCGCGCTACATGCCCGCGATCGCACGCACCGATTTGACCAGCAGAAATGACAAGGCGAAGGACCCGCTGAACAGCGCCAGCGCCGTCAGAACGTCGTCGTAGTTCATGAGAGCCAGCCCCCGTTCTCTTCCGTGCCCTGGTTTAGCACAGGACGCGGGAAGAAAAACTGTGGTGAAAGCCACAGCGGACATCACGATAACGGGATCAGCCCAAGGTCCTCCGTCCTATCGAGGCAGGACCTTCGCCAGGAAATCGCCGAACGAGTTCTTGCAACGCGGGCCGGCCCGGAGGAAGAAATCCGGACCGGGGCAGGGGGTAGGGGTCAGGACAGGGGCGGGCCCGGCCGCTCGGGCGCGGAGCGCGGCAGGGGAACCGCGGGCGGCTCGATCGCCTCGGGCTCGGGTGTTGCCGCCGCGCCGCCGGGACCGTCCAGGCCGGGCGGCAGGTCGTCCGGATTGACCCAGTCGTCCGGATTGGTCCAGGGCTCGGGCATGTTCTGCGGGCGCTCGACGACCCGCGTGTAGTTGCCGCCGAACTGGAGGAAGATCTCCGCACCCGGCGGCAGGGGCTCTTCCTCGTCGCCGCGGTTCTGGACCACGGTGACGGTCCGGCCGTCGTCGAGCGTGAGGATGTACTCGATGCCGGAGTTGTCGGTCGCCGTGTCCTCGACGACGTAGCCGACCACCGCGCCGACCGCGCTGCCGAGCAGGAAGGCGGCCAAGCCGAAGCCGCCGCCGACGCTCAGCAGTGTGCCGAGCCCGCCCGCCAGACTGCCGATGGTCGATCCGGTCCCGGAGTCCCGGGCTTCGATGTCGATGAAGCGCGATTCGACGACGCGGCCTTCCATGACCTCTTGGATCTGGCCGACCTCGCTGCCTCTATAGACGTCCTTGCTCGGACCGCCGCTACAGGCGGCCAGGAAATAGACCAGGGTAACGGCACAGATACGGGTTCGGCGCAAACCGATTTCCTCCCTAGTGCCCGCCAGCCTGACGATTGCACTCCAAACTAACACCGCCGGGGTTGAAGTCATACCCCGGCGGCGTGACATTTCTTGAGGTTTTGCAGATCTTTGCCCAATTCTTGGTCAAAATCCGGTGATCGCCAAAGAAGGTTCAGGCCGTCAGCGGGGGCGGTCTTACTCAGTTCGAGCCGAGAACGGGTTCAGCGGGCGTGAACTTGATCTCGACCCTTCGGTTCTTGGGTTCCGGCTGGCCGTCGGGCGCGTCCACGGCTGGCTTCGCCGGGCCGAGGGCTTCGGTCTTGATCCGCGCCTTGTCGATGCCGCTTTCGATCAGGAACTCGGTCACCGCTTCCACGCGCTTCTTGGCCAGGGCCTGGTTGTAGTCCTGCTTGCCGGCGGAGTCGGTGTGGCCGAGGGCGCTGATCACGCTGCCGTCCTTCTTCGAGGCGGCGAGGACCACCTCCATCAGCACCGCGATCGATTCCTGCGTCAGCTTCGATTGATCGAAGTCGAAATAGACCACGAAGGCGTCCGGGAGCGGCTTCAAGGCGGGCGGCGCCTCTTTGGCCGTCTTGACGGGAGGAGTCGGCACGGCCTCGATCTTCGCCGGCGCCTGCGGCTGTGCGGCCGGGGCCGGGGCCGGGGCGGCGGCGACCGACTTGGGCGCAAGCTCGGTTTCCAGGGAGGCCATGGCGTCGAAGAAATCGGTCCGGCAGGCGGCGATGTCGTCGGGCTGACGGTTCTCCTCCTGCTCTTGCATCCAGCATTCGAACTTGATCTGCGCCTTCGCCGCCTCCTGCGGCAGGCGTTCGATGCCGCCCTCCTGGAGCAGGCCCAGCAGACGGTCCCGCGCCTCGGCCAGCAGGCTCACCTGATCGGCCGGAAGGGTGCGGGCCGAAAGGCTCTCGGGCTGGGGCGCCGCCCCGCCGGCGGCCGTGATGGCCCGTTCGGCAAAGGTATCGGAATCCCGGTAGTCGCCCTCCTGGTATTCGTCCCGGGAGAGTTCCAGGTAGCCTTCGTAGAGACTCTTGCTGAAGTCCGTGCCCTTCGGCTCGGCCTCTTCGGCGACCTCGAGCTGGACACCGCAGCCGGCGAGCAGAACTGCGCCGACCCACGGAAGGAAGGTTCGGTTCACGAGTTTCATTGTTTAGATCCCACCAAATCTACAAGCGCTAGGTCGTTGTTATTCAAGCCAAGTCGGAGGCTGGCTTCTTGTCGGCGAGACCACCTCTTTCTCCATCGCCGGCGAGGATAAGTGCTCGCCTGTGACCGCCTTGTGGGATCGATGTGACAAGGAAGCGCGCGCGGAAGCGCCCGGAATCGCTTGCAATTCCGGGCGCTGCGCCCGACCCTTGGCTAGGCAGCGGGGCATCAGGTCTGATAATCTCGCCGCCGGAGGCCGAGCACCGTGTCGAATCCAGAGGAGTGCTGAACCATGCGCCACTTCGTCCCCCGGAGCGTCCTCGGGCTTTGTCTGGTCATCGGGCTTTGGAGCGGCCCGGCCGCCGCCGGTTGGGATCCCGAATCGCAACGGCTGGCGCAGGAAGCCGTCGTGTCCTTCAAGGCGGCCAATCCCCGCCTCGAGATCTTTTTCGCCAGGTCCCACGGCTATGCCATCTTCCCCGAGGTCACCAAGGGCGGGCTGATCTTCGGCGGCGCCCACGGCAGCGGCACCGTCTACGAGCAGGGCAAGGTGATCGGTGCCAGTTCCGTCACCCAGGTCACCTTCGGGCTGCAGGCCGGTGGCCAGACCTTCCAGGAGGTCGTCTTCTTCAAGGACAAGGAAGCGCTGGAGCGCTTCAAGGCGGGGAACTTCGAGCTCGCGGCCGACGTCTCGGCGGTGGCCCTGGACAACAGCACCTCCGATTCCCTGGACTTCGGCGGCGGCATCGCGGTCTTCACGCTCGCGACCGGCGGCCTGATGTTCGAGGCCAGCGTCGGCGGGCAGCAGTTCTCCTTCGAGCCGAAGCCCTGACGCCGGCGCGGCCCCCGCGATCCCTCGGGACCGCTCCCCATCCGAGGAGGGGGGCATGAGGGCCAGGAAGCGCATCGGCCTCGTCGCCCACGACGCCCGGAAGGCGCACCTGGTCGACTGGATCCGGCAGCATCGCGAGGTGCTGAGCGAACACGAGCTCTGGGCGACCGGCACCACCGGGCGTGAGATCGAGGCCGGCACCGGGCTTCAGATCGAACGCCTGAAAAGCGGGCCGCTGGGCGGCGATGCCCAGCTCGGCGCGATGATCGCCGAGGGGCGCCTCGACGTGCTGATCTTCTTCAGCGATCCGCTGTCCGCCCTGCCGCACGACGTCGACGTCAAGGCGCTGATCCGGCTGTCGACGCTCTACAACATCGCCCTGGCCTGCAATCGCACGACCGCCGACTTCCTGATCGGATCGCCGCTCTTCGCCGCCGACTATGCGGTGCAGGCCCTGGACGCCGGCGCCTACCTGGCGCGCAAGCTCGACTGACCGAGGCCGAGCACTACGTCATGCCTCCGAAGGCAGGAAGGCGCCCGGCGGCACATGCCCCGGCGCGACATAGGCGTGGTAGAGCGCGTCGAGCTGGGCCCAGAGGACGCTGCACTTGAACTCCAGGGCCCGGGTCGCGGCGCGCTGCTGCTCCGGGCTGCGGGCCCGCTCCAGCACGTAGGCCAGGGCGAAGTCGGCGTCCCGGGGTGCCTGGGTCAGGCGGGCGTCGAAATAGGCCAGGGTCTCCTTGCTGACGAAGTCGTAGCCGGCCAGCATGCCGGCGACCCGTTCGGCGATGATGGTTGGCGAGAACAGCTCCGTCAGCGAGGAGGCGATGGCCTCCAGGATGCTGCGCTCGCGGACGAAGGCGACATAGGCCTGGACCGCGAAGCGGGTGGCGGGCAGGGCGCCTTCCTGCGAGGTCACGTAGCCGGCGTCGAGGCCGAGGCCCTCGGTCAGGGCCAGCCAGCGGGCGATGCCGCCGGTGCCGGGCTCGTCGCCGTCGTGATCGACCAGGCGCTGGCGCCAGATCCGCCGGACCTCGGGATCCTCCAGGCGGGCGATCAGGGTCGCGTCCTTGACCGGGATCGTGGCCTGATAGCAGTAGCGGTTCAGCGCCCAGGCCTGGACCTGCGCCTTGGTCAGTTCGCCGGCGTGCAGGAGCTTATGGAAGGGGTGCAGGTTGTGGTAGCGGGTGGCGCCGATCTCGCGCAGCCGGGCCTCCAGCTCCGCGGGGCTGAGAAGGTCACTCAAAGCTCGATCTCCTGTCCATCGTAGGCCACCTCCCAGCCGGCGGCTTCTACGCTTCGGCGCTCCGCCGAATCCTCCAGCAGCACGGGGTTGCTGTTGTTGATGTGGATGTAGATCCTGCGCCCGACGCCGAGACCGTCGAAGGCGGCGAGCGAGCCCTCGGGTCCGGAGATGCTGATGTGGCCCATGCGCTTGCCGGTCTTGCTGCCCAGGCCGGCCTCGACCATCTCCTGGTCGTGGTAGAGCGTGCCGTCGAAGAGGACCAGCGGCGCCCCCTGAAGCCGCTCCGCCAGGGGGCCGTCGACGGCGGCGCAGCCGGGGATGTAGTAAAAGCCGCGGCCCTGTCCCGCGGCTTCGATCTTCAGGCCGATGGTATCGCCCTCCCGGGTGCCGAAGTCCGGGCCGGCGCTCTGGTCTTCCAGGTAGAGCGCCACCTTGCCGGGCACCGCGAAGGGGGTCACCGTCAGGCCCAGGTCGGCGCCTTTGCCATCACGAATCGCCGCCGCCTGGCCGAGCTCCAGGGCCCGGCGGGCCACGTAGTCGGGATGCAGGACGTTGAAGATCGGGTTGGCGGCCAGGGCCTCCTGCACCCGGCCGCTGGCGTAGAGCGCGAAGGCCTGCCGCTCGCGCAGGGTCAGCAGTCCCGCGACATGGTCCACGTCGGCGTTGGTCAGGACGACCGCGCCCAGGGGCGTGTGCCTGAGGCCTTCCTTCGGGTGCAGCGCCGGGTTGTCGTTGAACTGCTGGCGCAGGTCGGGGGAGGCGTTGAAGACCGCCCAGCGCGCGCCGTCGGCCGAGACCGCGATCGAGGACTGGGTCCGCGGCCTGGCCGCGGGATCGCCGGCGCGGACCCGCCGGCAGAGCGTGCTGTTGCAGTTCCACTGCGGATAACCGCCGCCCGCCGCGGCACCGAGCACCAGGACCTTCATGCTTGCCTCCCCGATCAGCTTGCGGAGGATCGCCGTGCCAGGCAAGCGGGAATTGGCCGAGGCGGAGGCCGGGTCGTCGGCGCCGCCGAAGCGCCTGCCACCTTGGGTTTCGGCGGCCGTGACCAAGTTCAATCCGGCGTGAGCAGTCTGGGACCGATCTTGAGAAAACAAATGAATGTCTGCCCGGAAGCAGCTATATTATATGAGATTGTTTTGTGACCTCGGGATTTCGACCGGATCGCTTTTCGGGCGCGGGCCACTGGTGGCGGCGGCCGGCTAGTACTATAGTTAATACGGCTGAATTTGGATGGGGAAGAGAGGCCATGCGAAGGACTTTCGCCGTTCTACTCGTTCCGGTGTTCCTTGCGGCCTGCGGGACGTCCGGTTCCGATACCTACGAAGCGGATGACGTCGGCAAGGTGCTGTCGACGGCCGAGGGGACGGTGATATCGTCCCGTGAGGTGGAGATCGAAGGCAAGACCGGTCCGATCGGCGCCGTCGCCGGCGGCGCGGCCGGTGGTGCGGCCGGCTACGGCCTGAGTTCCGGCAGCGGTCCGATCACGGTGCTGGGTGCCCTGGTCGGTGCCGGCGCCGGCTATCTGGCCGAGAGCACCTTCAACGACCGCGAGGGCTACGAATACGTCGTCCAGATGGATGACGGGCGGGTGGTCACCCTGGTGCAGAACCGCGACGACGATGAGCAGCCGATCAAGGACGGCCAGCCGGTTCTGGTCCAGTACGGCGACAGCTACACCCGGATCATCCCCTTGCCCCAGAACCTCGGCGCGGCCGCCCCGGGCGCCTCGGGTGCCTGGATCAATCCGGACACGCTGCCGCCGGGCCAGAAGCCCCCGGGCAGCTTGCTCGACTCCGACACGCCGGCGGAAACGCCCGCCGGAGCGGCCGGCGCAGGCGGTGGTCAGCCCCCCGCGCCCGGTGGTGACGAAGCCGGAACCTATTGAGCGATAGCGCCGAAGGGCTTGCGGGCGGCGCCTCCACCGCCGTCCGCCTGCCGAGTGGCGCTTGACCAGCGACACCGTGAGTCCAGGTTCATGAAGAGGCCGGCGCCAAGGCGACCGGCCTTTTCTTATGGATCCGAAAGCTGTGGGGCAGACCGCCAGGATCGGCGCTAATCCTGCAGCACCGCCAAGAGCACCTTCTCGACCATGCTGCCCTGCTGATCGCTGAACTCGCCGCCGCCGACCTTGGCCAGCTGCTGGTAGTAGTTCTTGTCGCCGCTCCCGAAGGCCAGGTAGGAACGCGTCTCGACGAAGTGCGCGCTGACGTTGCGGTTCGGGCCGCCGTCGACGAAGCGCTTCACCAGCGCCAAGGTCGATCTTTCCTTTTGACGGTGCGGGCCGGCATCGCCGACCAGGATGATGGTCTGCTGCGCATCGGGTCGCAGCGACATGGCGACGGCGCGGTTGAGGCCCGAGTAGACGGCCTCACGCGGGGTCGGGCCGCCGCGCTCCGCAGGCTTCAGGCGGCTGACGAACTCAAAGATCTGGCCGGCCTGCAGTTCGGTCGAGGTCGGCTGCAGGCTGCGCGTCACCCAGGTGCCGAAGTCGTGGTCCCGATAGGCCACGATGCCGATCCGCAGGGAGGGCACCAGGCGCTCCAGGATTCTGATCAGGCCGCCGATCGACTGGCGCAGGTCCCTCAAGGTCTCGACCATGCTGGAGGTGGTGTCGATGACGATGATCAGGTCCAGCTTCTCGATGGTCTTGGGGATCAGCGTCGCCTTCTTCTTCTCCGCCTTCTTTTCCGTCTTGCCGCCCTGGGCGTCGAGCTGATCGGCCTCCTGGACCAGCGAGGCGGCGGCGGCCCTGGCCTCAGCCGCGGCATTGAGCGTCTGGTCGGCCTCGGCCTGGAGCTGCGCGGCCGCCCTGGCCTCGGCGACGGCGGCCTGCAGGATCTCCTCGGCTTCCGCGCTTTGGGTTTCGGTCGCGGCCTTCAGGTCGAGGATCTCCGCGTGGGCGTCGAACTCCTTGCGGTAGTAGGGCAGGAGGATCACCACGATCAGCACGAAGGTCCCGGTCGCCATGGCCAGCAGGTCCAGCGCCGACATGTTGAAGATCGAGGTCTCGCGCGAAGGCCGCTGCATGGCGTTTCCGGCGTCCTAGGCCATGGCCGACGCGGCGACCCGGCTGAGCGTCAGGACCGTGGCGCCGAGGGTCAGCTGGGCCCCCTCGTAGAGCTTGACCGGCTCGAAGGGGCGCAGCCTGGCGCCGTCGAGCAGGGTGCCGTTCAGGGAGTTGGTGTCCTCGGCGAAGAGGCCCTCGCTGCCGCGGCCGATCCGCAGGTGCCGTCGCGACACCGTCGGGTCGTCGACAATCAGGTCGCAGAGCGCGCCGTGGCGGCCCAGGGTCAGGCCCAGGGTCGCGCGGCCGAGCTGGGTATCGCCGATCAGCAGACGCACCTTGTTGTCGTCCCCGTCGCTGCCTTCCAGGCACCAGCCGGTCTCGAGGTCCGAGTTCAGGCGATTGTGATAGTCGCTCATTTTCTCCGCCCTTGGGAAAGCGTCACGACGACGAGGGGTCCTGGGTCAGGATCGACAGCAGGACGCTCTCGATCATGCGGCCCTGGTGGTCGACGAAATCGCCGCCGCCGACCTCGGCCATCTTGCGAAAGAACCCGCGGCCGTAGCGTTTCCTGGTGGTGTAGATCGCCGATACGCGTCGCTGAACCACCCCCGAAGGCGCATAGAGGTGGAAGTTTCGGGCCATGTTAAAGACCTTGTTCTGGTTGCCCCGATGGGCCGGGGCGTCGCCGACCACGATGATCCAGCCGAGCGCGGTGGTGCGCCAGGGCATGTTCTTGGCGACGCTCAGGGCGCTGTCCACCGCCTCCGGAACGTCGCCCCCGCCGGCCGCCCGCAGGCGTTCGACGAAGACCTGGATCCGTTTCAGATTGCCCCCGGTCATCGGCGCGAGCTGGAAGGTCCGGGTGAGGTAGGCATCCCTCCGATCGCGGTAGGCCACGAAGCCGACGTTCAGGCTCGGCGCCAGGCGGTGCAGCACCCGCACGATGCCCAGCAGGTTCTCCTGCACGTCCTGGATCACCCGCTTCATGCTGGCGGTGGTGTCCAGGACGAAGACGATGTCCAGGTCACCGACGTTGATGCGGCCTTTCTCCTCGTCGTCGGCGGCCTTCTTCTCCGGCTCCTTCTTGACCCGGCGGGCGGAGACCGCCCGGACCTGCTCGGCCTCGGCGAGCGAGGCCTCGGCCCGCTGCAGCTCGTCACGGGCCTTGCTGCGCCGGGCCTCGGCCTCGGCCATGGCGTCCTGGGCCTCGCTCGCGACCTGCTGCGCGTCGGAGAGCGAGATCCCGGCGGCGGCCTGGTTGGCGCGGGCGCCCTGCAGATCCTTCTCGGTCGACGGCTGCCTGAGGTAGTAGGGGAAGAGGACCACCGACATCAGGATGAAGACGCCCAGGGCCGAGGCAAAGAGGTCGAGCGCCGATATGCTGATGACCTCGAGGTTCCGCCTCTGGCGCGACATCATGGCCGATCACTCCTCGTAGAGGCGGTTGATCAGGTTGTCGAGGCAGTACTGCCCGGCCAGGTTCAGCGCCCGTTCCTCGTGCGCCTGCACGACGTGCTGCACAAGGACCAGGATCGCCGACATGAAGAGCGCGAGCAGGGTGGTGTTGAAGGCGACGCCCAGGCGCTTGGTGAGCTCGGCCAGCAGGGTCGGGTCCTGAAGGTCGACCGAGCCGGCGTAGGCCAGGGCGAGGGAGATGCCGACCACGGTCCCGATGAAGCCGAGGGTCGGGATCACCCAGACCACGTAGCGGACCATGTTGTAGCGCAGGTCGATCTCGTGCAGGCAGAGCTCCAGGCTGGAGTTCAGGAGCGAGTTCGCCTGGTCGATCGACCGGCTGGTCTGGAACTGCAGCACGACCCGCTGTATCAGGCGCGGCAGGAAGCGGCCTTCCGCGTCGCCGCCGGGCCCGGAAAGCTGGCGGGCCTGGTTGTAGATCTGGCGCAGCTCCGGGGTCTGGAGGATGGTCCTTTCGTCCTCGGGCAGGTAGCCCTCGTGGACCTGGGCGCGCTCCGCCACGGCGTCGCGGACCCGGACCACCAGCTCGCCCAAACCAAGAAAGAACACGATCCACATCACGTTCTGGACCGTGAAGGGATAGCTGTCCCGCTCCCGGTCGATCAGGATCTCGGCCGCGGTGTCGGGCAGGATGTTGTGGAACAGCAGGATGGTCAGCAGACCGGCGATCAGGGCGCCGAAGAGGATCAGCAGGTGCGAGAAGATGTTGCTGCTGTGGTGGTGCCGCGGCACCTCCCGTTCGAGATCCTGGGGTAGGACGCTTTCCGCCATGACTACAGCCTCTTCGGAATGATCTCGCCGGTCACGGGATCGCGCTCGACCCGGCCGCGCAGGCTTTCGATCCTGCGGTCCGCGCCGCCCGCGCCGGCACCGCCCGGATCGCCGCCGCGTCCTGCACCGCCGCCGCCGGTCTCGGCGGAATCGCGCAGGTCGACGTCGCGCAGCAGATCCTTGAGGGTGCAGCGATGGTCGCCGAGCCGAAGGATGTCATCGGCCCCGACGAAACCCTGGCGCACCTTCTCCCAGCGATCGCGGCCCTGGTCCGAGCCGACCTGACGCCAGCAGCCGGTCTCGGTCGCGCAGTCGGTGAGGAAATAGCGGCCGTCGTCGGTCACCACCACCTCGACGTGGCGGCGCGCGACCGAGGAGTCGGCCAGGACGACATCGGCATAAGGGCTGCGCCCGACAACGACCGTCTTCAAGGCGTCCTCCTGACAAAGGCCGTCGGCGCCGCCGGCCCGGGCCCTTCGCCCGAGCGAGCCGAGGGGTCAGCCTGCGTCATTTCGCCTCCGCCTTAATCTCGCCCTTCTTGATCTGATCGCCACCGTTCTCGGTGACCTTATTGTCGCTCAGGTCCGGCTTGGCGTCGACGCTGATCGCCAAGCCGTGGCCCTTGTTGGATTGGACCTGGTTCCCTTCGAGACGGCCGCCGGCGCGCTCCAGGAGCAGGATGCCGTGCTCGCCGTTGTCCTCGACCTCGTTCTTGCGGAGCAGGGGCACCGCGCCGCTACCGACGATGATCCCGGAGCCCTTGTTGCGGGCCACGACGTTGGCATCGAGCTCGCCCCTTGCGCCTTCGTCGATGACGACGCCGGCCTCGCCGTTGGACTCGATCCTGTTCTTGGCGAGAACCGGCCGGGAGCCGCCGCGGATGACGACGCCGCTGCCACCGTTCTCTATGATCTGGTTGCCTTCGAAGCGGCCGCCGGCACCGGCCTCGAGGATCAGGCCCGCGCGCGTGGTGCCCTTGATCTCGTTGCCGATGACCTCGGGCTGAGCCCCCCTGCGCACCAGCAGGCCGAAGGCGGTTTCGCCGGTAATGCTGCTGTCGGACAGCCGGCTGCGCGCGCCATTGGAAATGACCACGGCGGGCACGCCGCCCAGCGCCTTGATCTCCAGGTCCTTCAGGGTCGCGGCGCCGCCGCTGTGCAGGATCACGGCCGGCGTGCCCTCGGATTCGATCACGCTGTTCGACAGGGTCAGGCCGCTGCCGACCAGGAGGACGCAGCCCTCGCCGCCGCCGCCGGCCACCTTCCGGAGCGTCAGGCCGTGCAGCTTGCCGGTCTCGGTCGTCGCCGTGAGGCAGGGTCCGCTGCTCGGCGCGATTACCGTGTCGGCGGGGTCCGCGGAGACCGCCTGGATCGTCACCGGGCGGGTCAGGACCAGGCTTTCCGCGTAGGTGCCGGGCTGGATCCGGATCGTCGAGCCTTCCTTCGCCTGGCTGAGGGCCGCTTCGATGGTCACGGTGTCGCCCTTGCCGGCGGGATCGACCGTCCACTCGGTCTTGTTCTGCAGGACCGTCCACTGCCAGTAGGCCCAGCCGCCACCCGTCAGCCCGAGGATGAACAGGGTGCCGAAGATCAGGCCGACCGGCGTACGGCTGCTTCTGGGCCGCGCGCCGCGCTGTGCCGCCGCCGGGCCACGGGGCGCCTCGACGTGGAAGGCCTCGGTCGTCCCCGGTGCCCGCTTGATGCGCTGGGTCGGCGGCAGGTCCTCCAGCTTGTCGTCGTCTGCCGCCGCCGCCAGCTCGGACTGCGTCTTGGCCCGTGGCTCGTCTTGTGGCTCGTCTCGGTCGACCGGCTGGCCGGCCGCGACGACCAGGGCCTTGGCCCAGTCCTGCGCGCTCTGCGGCCGTTTCTTCGGCGCCAGGGCAAGGCCCCAGTCGATCGCCGCAAGAAAGGCCTGAGACGCGCGGCCGGCGCCGAGCTTCCTGGCTGGCAGCATCTTGGCGCCCTTCAGCCGATCCCGGGCGTCGGGCGGGATCTTGCCGGTCACCGCGCGGTAGGCCACCGCGGCCAGGCCGTAGATGTCCGTCCAGGGACCTTCGTGTCCGGCCTCCTGGTACTGCTCGGGCGCCGCGAAACCGGGTGTCAGGTAGCTGAAGGCGTCGGCCTTGCCGCCGGCCTCCACCAGCTCGCCGGCGGCGCCGAAGTCGAGCAGGACCGGGCTGCCGTCCGGGCGCAGGTGAATGTTCGACGGCTTGATGTCCCGGTGCAGGATCGCTTTCGCATGGAGATGCGCCAAGGCATCGAGCAGGGGCGTGAGGATGCGATGGAGCCGGTCCTCGTTGAAGGCCTCCGGCACCGCGACCAGGGCCGCGGCCAGGCTGTGTCCCTCTTCGGGTTCGAGAACGATGTAGGGGCGCTCCCGGCTGTCGTGGAAGTCGCGGCAGCGGGCGATGTTAGGGTGGTCAAGGCGACCGAGGATCGCGGCTTCGCGGCGGAAGGCGGCGAGGGCGGACTGGCCCGGGTCGTCTTCGGCGGCCTGCGGCTTCAGGCTCCCGGGATCCGGCTGAAAGAGCTTGATCGCCGCTTTCGCGCCCTCGGTGGCCTCCCGAGCCAGGTAGGTCACGCCATAGAGGCCGCGGCCGAGGATTCCCAGGATCTGGAAGCCGTCGACGTCGGCCCCGGGCGCCAAGTCCCTGGGGTCCCTCCCGGCAAAGGACGACAAAGCGCCGGCATCGGCCTCGTAGCTAGTAGGCATTGTCGTTGGCTGCCTCCCATTCCGGAAGCCGGTTCGGAACCCGCGCCGAGATCTTCGGCGGCGGAGGCGGCGCCTTCGGGGCCGCCTTTGCCGCTGCCGCAGGCGCCTTCTTGGCGGGTGCCGCCGCGGCAGCCGGAGCCGCCGCGGGCTTTGCGCCTGCCGGCTTCCCGGGCGCGCCGTCGCCGCCGGCCGGGGCCTTGGCGGAAGGCGCGCCGGCGCCGCCGGGCGTGGCGGCCGCGGTCTTGCTCTCCGCGCCGCCGCGCTTGACCGTACGCTTGGGCTTGGCGTCCTCGGTCAGCTTCCAGCCGCCGGTCGCCTCGCGGCAGCCGGTGCCGCGGATCGTCTCCGGCTCGCCGCCGCCCCTCTCGACGCTGCGCACGTAGTCCCGGCAAGGCGACTTGGGGTCGAGGAAGTAGGTCCGCTTCAGCTGTATGCTGCCGCTGTTCCCGGTCTCGGGATTGCTCCAGGGAATCTCGGCACCGGTCCGCTCGAACTCCAGGATCTTGCCCAGGCGCTTCTCGAGGTAGGCCTTGTCCTCGGCATCCTCCTGTGCCTGGAGGGGAAGCGGCAGCAGCAGCGCCAAGCCGAGGGTGCCGGCGGCCAAAGCCTTGCTGTGTCTCGAACCCATCCGATGCGGAGGGAAGGCCGTTCGAAGCGTCCTAGCCAAGAGACTTTCCTTTCTGTCGTGCACGGCGAAAGGGCGGGCAAGCCGCCCGCTTATTCAAAGAATGTAGCATCTAAATCCTAAGGGCGGCAGTCGCATCCTTGTGACCAAGACTCCGGCGCGAGGTGAGGCGCGGTCCAGCCTGGACTTCGATTAACCAAAGAAAGGCCCGGTTTATTCCCTTGAAAAAAATAATTAATCAAGAATGCCCGATACTTGCCGCAGCTGTGTCCACTATGCGACCTAACCCCTGCCGGTCGAGGCAGAGCCGGAGCAAGCGAGGCCGCGTCCCAATACGGAGCGGCGCGGGGTGTCTAGGCGCCCGCGCGCCCGGCTAGGACGGCTTCTCTCCGAGGACCGAGAGCAGGACGCTTTCGATCAGAGTGTGCTGCCCAGCCGTGAAACGGCCGCCACCGCTCTTGGCGAGCCGTTCGTAGAACTGGAAGCCGTAACGGCGCCTACCAGTGAATACGGCCGAGACGCTCCGGCGGATCTCACCAGCCTCGGCGCAGAAGCGGTGGGCTGCCGCGAGGGTGCTGCGCCAGGCCGGTCGTGGCGGCGGCGCATCGCCGATGACGACGATCTGGCCCAATGCCGTCGGCCGCCAGGCCATGGCCCCGGCGACGCCCAGAGCCTCGTCCAGCGCTTCGGGAACGTCGCCGCCGCCGCTGGACTTGAGGCGCTCGACGAAGATCCGAAGCCGCTTCTGATTGTCTTCGGTCATCGGCGAGAGCTGGAAAGCGCGGGTGAGGTAGTCGTCCTTGCGGTCTCTGAAGGCCACGAGGCCGACGTTGAGACTGGGCAGCATCCGTCGAAGCAGACGAACAGCCGACAGGAGGTCCGCCTGAATCTCGCCGAGGTCGCGCCTCATGCTCGCCGTCGTATCCAGGACGATCACGAGGTCGAGCTCCTTGGTCTCGACGGTCTCCGCCCCGGCCGGCACGGCGTCGCAGGCGAGAGACGGCCCGGGCAGCGACTCGAGCAGCGCGGCGACGGCGGCGTTGCTTTCCGCCTCAGGCCCCGGGCCGGACGGGAGCGTGCGCTGGGCCTCGTCGTCAGAGCCCTTGTCGCCAGAAGAGCCCTTGTCGCCGGCAAAGCGCTGCAGCTTGGCGCTGTCATTGAGCCTTGCGCGGGGCGCGAACTCTCGCAACTCCTCGTCCCCGAGGCGGAGCTCGACCGGGGGATCTTCGAGAACCTCGTCCTCGATGCCGAAGGCGATCAGGGAGTCCGAAGGCCCGGGATCGGAAGAGTCCGGGTTCTTCGCCGCCTCCGCCAGATCGCTGTCGCCTTTGAAGTGCCATTCGCCCCCCTTGTCTCGGCATCCCACGCCCTTGAGTTCCCGCGACCTGGAGAAATCCCCCTCGACCGTGTAGCTGAAATCGCGACACGGTGTCTTCGGGTCCAGAAAGTAGGTGCGCTCAACGACGATCACCCCGTGCTTGCCGGTTGCCGGGTTCTGCCAAGGAACCTGGTTTCCGGTCGGTTCGAACTCCAGAACCTTGTTCAGACGGGCAGCCAGGTAGGCGGTGTCGCTCTGATCCTGAGCTTCGGTCGAGGCGGTGCAGGCAATGACCAGGGCCGGCCCCAGGAAGGTCGTGAGAAAACCTCGCCGCATCGCAGCCTCGCCTCCGGATCTCTGGTTGCAACGCCGTTGTTATGACACAACCGGCCGAGGCCCCGCTACAGGGGCCGGGCGTGGGGGAGGGCAGGGCGGAGGGCCCTGCCGGCTCCGGGGTCGGTCTCTGAAAAGGGGTCGAGGAGGCGGATCCGCGGACCCGCGCGGGGCTATTGAACCAGGCGCAGGGTCGAGAGATCGCTGGCGATCTCCGCGAAGGCCGAGATCAGCTCGGGACCGCTCGGCGACTTGAAGGCCCGTTCGCTGCCCGAGGCGCAGCTCTCGAAGATCGTGTTGGTGGCTTCGTCCTCGACCTGGAAGGTGACGGTGTAGACGAGAATGCCCTCGTTCTTCATGGCGTCGCAGGCCTCGACGAACATCGCCTCGGTTTCCTGCTTGCTCTCCAGGTCCAGGGCGCAGTCCTTGGGCGTGTTCTCGCCGTCGGTCATGATGATGACCGCCTTGTCGAGGCCCTGCGCGCCGTAATCGAAGGGCTGCTCGACCTCCACGCCCTGCCAGAAGCCCTGCCACTTCGGCGACAGCGCCCGCCAGCCCCAGGCCGCTCCGAGGTCGTAGCGGGTGCAGCCCTTGGCCTTCATGTCCGCGATCGCGTCCTCGACCACGGCCCGGTCGCGGGTGAGGGGCTGAACCGCGGTCTTGGGGCAGATCTTGTCGCCGTAGGCCTTGGGGTTCTTCTTGGGGCTGAAGGGGCCGGAGTAGTGCTCGAAGGGCATCTCGACAGGGTTGCCGTCGCCGACCGCATGGGCGCCGGGGCGCACGTCGAAGCAGACGAAGTCCTTGTTGGGCGCCTTGCCCGGATGCACCCTGCCTTGGCCCTTGACGTTGGCGCGGGCCGTGAAGGGCACCAGGGAGACATAGACGTTGTCCGCCGAACCGCGGCCGTCGTAGAGGGCCTCGACCAATGTATCCGCTGCCGCCTTCAAGTCATTGAGCTTGCGGCCGTTCATGGAGCCGGAATTGTCCAGAACCATGGCGATCTCCAGCCCGCGGACGGTGCGGTCGACCGCGGCGCTGGCCGAGACGTTGAAGCCTCGGATACTGACCGTCCGCAGCAGCGTCGCCGGCACCTCGACCGAGGCCGTGACCTCGATCTGGTCGCCGCGAAGCTGGACATCGAGATCGGTGTCGGCCACGGCGACGCCGAGATAGCCGTCCGGGAAGTTCGCCTTGAAGTACTTGGTGACCTGGGACCTGTAGCGGTCACTGTCCCGGCCCGCCAAGGCCCGGCCGCCGGCCAGGGCTGCGGCATCCACGGCCTGGCTGAGCTTGGCCTTGATGAGGTAGCCGCGTCCGGCATCGAAGGCGAGGCCCGAAGCGGCCGCAAGGGTCAGCATCGAGAAGGCGACCAGGGTCAGGCCGGAGCCCTGCTCCTGGCGGAGAAAGCCCGCCGCCTCCCTCCCTAGCCGCTTTGCCGCTGAAATACTCATGCCGCCTTCCGAACCCATCTCGCAAGAGAATATAGTATAAATGCGTCAAGAGATAAATAGATATTATCTCTGTTGTATGCATTTATTGTATTATTGTTAACTTCTTTAGTAATCATTGGCCCGCCCCCGGGGCATCGCCCAGAAAAAAGGGCCGCGGCAAGGCATGCCGCGGCCCGGAGGCGAGGGGTCGGTGACCAAGCCGCTACTGGCTCAGCCTCAGGGTCGAAAGGTCGTTGGCGATCGCCGTGAAGGCGCCCTCCAGCTCGTCGCCCGACGGCGACTTGAAGTAGCGCTCGTCGCCCGAGGCACACTCGCGGAACAGCGTGTTGGTGTCGGGGTCGCTGAGCTTGAAGGTGATGGTGTAGATCACGATTCCCTGGGCCTTCATGTCGGCGCAGGTGGCGGCGAAGGCCTCCTCGGTCTCGCTCTGGGTCTCGGAGTCGTTGACGCAGCTCGGCGTGTTCTCGCCATCGGTCATGATGATGATCGCCTTCTCCATCTGCGGCTCGTCGTAGCCCAAGGGAAGGTCTGCGGTGGAACCCTGCCAGACGCCCTGCCACTCCGGCGAGATCGCCCGCCAGCCCCAGGCGGCTCCAAGGTCGTAGCGGGTGCAGCCCTTGGCCTGCATGCCCT
>JANQGU010000142.1 GCA_028282935.1 Kiloniellales bacterium | reverse complement strand
CTAGTGTCCTGATCGCGAAGTTTGTTAGATCATGGTCCTCAGTTTTTGAGGAGCAGGTGCATGGGCAAGCCAGCGGTTGCGATTGAGTTGACGGCGGCGGAGCGGCGCGAGTTAGAGGGCTTGGCGGGGCGTCGCAAGACGGCGCAGGGTCTGGCGCGGCGGGCGCGCATTGTGTTGGCGGCGGCGGATGGGCTTGAGAACAAGGCGATTGTCGAGCGGGTTGGTGCCGATGCGAACACGGTCGGCAAGTGGCGTCGGCGTTTCGCCGAGCGGCGGCTTGACGGCCTCTACGATGAGCCGCGTCCGGGGACGCCGCGCCAGATCGGCGACGAGGAGATCGCCGAGGTGGTGCGGCGCACGCTTGAGGAAACGCCACCGGACGGCACCCATTGGAGCCTGCGCTCGATGGCGCGGGCGGTGGGCTATGCGCCCTCGACGATCCACGGCATCTGGCAGGCCTTCGGGCTGCAGCCGCACCGCAGCGAGACCTTCAAGCTCTCCAGCGACCCGTTCTTCGTCGAGAAGGTGCGCGACATCGTCGGGCTCTACTTGGCGCCGCCGGAGCGCGCCCTGGTGCTCTGCGTCGACGAGAAGAGCCAGGTCCAGGCCCTGGATCGCAGCCAGCCGCTGCTGCCCATGCGCCCCGGCCAGCCCGAGCGGCGCAGTCACGATTACAAGCGCCACGGCACGACGACACTCTTCGCGGCCCTCGATATCGCGACCGGCGAGGTGATCGGGCGCTGCTTCGCACGTCACCGCGCCAGAGAGTTCCTTCAGTTCCTGCGCACGATCGAGACCAACGTCCCGGCTGACCTCGACGTCCACCTGGTGATCGACAACTACGCGACCCACAAGACCCCGGCGATCCGCAAATGGTTCGCGCGCCATCCCCGCTGGCACATCCACTTCACGCCGACCGGCGCCTCCTGGCTGAACCAGGTCGAGCGCTTCTTCGCCCGGCTCACCGAAAAGCAGTTGCGCCGCGGCGTCCATCGCTCAACCCGAGAGCTCGAAGAGGCTATCCTCGGCTACATCGAGACCGTCAACGCCGATCCAAGGCCCTTCCGTTGGACCAAGTCGGCAGACGACATCCTGGCCACCATCAAGCGCTTCTGCCTGCGCACCCTCGAAACCGCAGAGAACCAGACCAAAATCATCAAAACTTCGGAATCAGAACACTAGGGCGTTATCCGATCAGATGGAATCGCTTCGCGATCCATCTGGCCGGATGTAACGCCCTACCTTCAGAGAGTTAGCGCACTACTCCCGGCCAGACGCGAAAGCGTCTGATCGGGAAGTGCGCTAGATGTGACCTCTCGATAGGTTGTCCATCCGGCCCAGTCCGAGGAACCTGAAGGTGCTGAGTCAGGCCCAACCAAGTCGCCCAGCGCCTTGGCCGAGAGAGAACGGCCGACGTCTCAGCTTGCCGCGGCCGCCGCCTCCCGCTCCGCCTTCTTCAGGCGTTCGCTGGCGCTCTTGAGCTGGCCGCAGGCGGCCATGATGTCCTGGCCGCGGGGGCGGCGGATCGGGGCGGCGAGGCCGCCGGCCAGGAGGATCCGGGCGAAGGCCTCGACCGTCTCCGGCGCGGAGCATTCGAAGGGTGCGCCGGGCCAGGGGTTGAAGGGGATCAGGTTGACCTTGGCCGGGATGTCCTTCAGCAGGCGGATCATCTCCCGGGCCTCGGCCGGGCTGTCATTGACGCCCTTCAGCATGACGTACTCGAAGGTGATGCGCCGGGCGTTGTGCACGCCGGGGTAGGCGCGGCAGGCCGTCAGCAGCTCCTTCAGCGGGTACTTGCGGTTCAGCGGCACGATGCGGTCGCGGACCTCGTCGCTCACGGCGTGCAGCGAGACCGCCAGGTTGACCCCCAGCTCCTGCCCGCAGCGCGCCATCACCGGCACCACCCCGGCGGTCGACAGCGTGATCCGCCGCTTGGAGATCGCCAGGCCCTCGTGGTCCATGACGATCTTCAGGGCCTTGGCGATGTTGTCGTAGTTGTAGAGCGGCTCGCCCATGCCCATCATCACGATGTTGGTGAGCTGCCGGTCCTCGTGGGGAGAGGGCCATTCGCCGAAGTGGTCGCGGGCCAGCATGACCTGGCCCAGGATCTCGGCCGCCGAGAGGTTGCGCACCAGACGCTGGGTGCCGGTGTGGCAGAAGCGGCAGGTCAGGGTGCAGCCGACCTGGGAAGAGACGCAGAGCGTGCCGCGCTCGGCCTCGGGGATGTGGACGCACTCGACCTCCTGGCGGTCGTCCAGGCGCAGCAGCCACTTGCGGGTGCCGTCGCTGGAGTCCTGGGCGACCGCGGTCTCGGGCCGGGCGACCCGGTAGCGCGCCGCCAGGCGCGCGCGGAAGGCCTTGCTGAGGCTGGTCATGGCCTCGAAGTCGGTCGCTCCGCGGGCGTAGATCCAGTGCCAGAGCTGCTTGGCCCGGAAGGCCGGCTCGCCCAGGGCCGCGATCTCGTCGGCCAGCTCCTCGCGGCTCAGGCCGACGAGGTTCCGGGGCGCCGCGCCGCTTTCCGGCGCGGGCGCGAAGGTCTGGGCGTGACGGGAACCGCTCATGCCCCAGTAGATAACCCTCCGGCCGCCGCGCAGCAAGGCGGCCTGGGGCGGAAGGTCTCGGGCGGGGGCTACTCGGCCTTGGGCAGCTCGTCCAGGTACCACTCGCGCATCAGCTCGGGCACCTGCTCCTCCTCGAGCTTCTTCTGCTCCGCCGGGTCGTTGGCGAAGGCGGCCAGATGGGCCAGCTCGTCGCCGGTCAGGCGGATCTGATAGCCCAGGTCCATCTCCTGCAGCTCGATCATCGCCGGGGCCCCGCTCCACATGCGTGCCGCGAAGTCGGTCAGGTTGACCGTGGGCTCGGCGGCGTCGGAGTCCAGGGGCGGGGCCGCCTTGCCGCCGATGCCGTTGACCGCGTGGCAGTAGACGCAGCCCTTGGTGACGAAGAGCTGGCGGCCGCGCTCGGCATCGATGGCCGGCAAGACCAGCTTCAGGCCGGGACTCTTGCCGTTCTCGTCTTGGGCGGCGGCGGGGGTGACGGCCGGAAGCGGCGCCAGGGTGAGGGCGACCAGGGCCGCGGCGAAGGCGGCGGAGAGGCGGAACGGCATGGGGCGAGGACCTCGCGCTGTGGGGCGGAAACTGCGGCAGATCAGAGCTTCTCGACGCGCCGCGATCATTGATCTCGATCAAGCTCCCAAGGCCGTCCCGGACAGGAGGAAACTGGGAGCTGCAACACCGGGGGACGGCCGTCGGTCCGGCCGTCGGGCGTCACCGGCCGCAGGCCTTGTTGATCGATTTGTAGGCCCTAGTGAAGCCGATCAGCGAGTAGGTGTCCTTGGTCTTGGTCCCGCGGCTGGAGGTGCCCTGGACCACCATGGTCTTGCCCTTGATCATGGCCTGGACCAGCCGCTTGTCGTCGCCCTCGGTGGGCGCCCAGGCGGTGTCCTTGTGGGTGAAGAGGCCGAAGACGTCGGCGTCGACCTTGACCTGGACCTCGCTGTCGGTCCGGTAATCGTAGCCCGCGACTACGTTCACCACGTCGATCGACTTCTCCGCCGGGCGGTGGGTCACCATCAGGTAGATCTCGCCGCGCTTGGAGTAGTTGCCTTCGTCCCGCTTGGGCTCGCTGACCATGTAGCAGACCGGGTTGCCCTTCTCCTGGAAGGAATAGGCGCGCCAGTCGCCAGCGCCCTCCAGGCGCTTGATGTCCTGGGCCTGGGCGCCGCCGGCCGCCAGCAGGAGAAGGGGGAGCGTCAACCGCAGCGAAGTACGCAACACCGACATCTTGATCCTCGAACTCTTTCGTAGACTTGAACCCAACAACTCGATCCTCACTCGCTCGTGGCCGCCAACAGCAAAGTCAGCGCGCCTGTCCTGCCGCCTTGCGGCGTCTCAGGACCGGGGCACCGTGCACATGGCCGGGCAAAGGCTCTGGACTGCCCCTTGCCGTGACGGGTCGCCTGGCGAATCGGCCTTGGCTCAGCAAGCGGTCGTACATCACAATCGCGCCAGCGACGCCCACGTTGACGCAGAACTTTGTCGGGATTTTGACAAGGCTGTCGCAGTTTTCCACGACCTCCGGGCTCAGGCTGCCCCGTTCCGGACCCAGGATGTAGGCCGCCGCCGTGGGGTGGTGGAAGGACGGCAGCTCGACCGCGTCCTCGGCTAGCTCGACCCCGATCATCCGGCAGCCGCGCGGCAGCACCAGCTCGGCCACCGAGTCGAAGTCGTAGAGCGGCAGGTGCTGCGCCGAGTCGGCGGTGTCCGACAGCTTGACCTCCCGCGGACTGAAGCCGGCATCGATGGTGAAGAAGAAGCTGGCACCGAAGGCATGGGCCGAGCGCAGCAGGTTGCCCAGGTTCATGGGCTTGCTGATCCGATCGACTCCGATGCCGAAATAGCCCCGCATCTCCGGCCGGCCTCCTGGTGGCGCCGCTGTTCCCGGCTTGTTGTGGGTTGCCGTCGGCGCGGCGTCAAGCCCCGCTTTCCGGACGATCGGGCGGGCCGCGGGCGAATTGCCTGAGCGTGCCACTGGCCCTAAACTGCCGGCTTCCCGACAACAGGACCGACGGACATGGAAACAATGGATGCGGCGGCCGTCTCCGCCGAGGCGAATCCCGTGCTGGTCGAGGCGACGCGCGGCGGCATGGTCGAAAGCCGCCATCGCGCTGCGGTTGCGGTGGTCGACATCGAAGGCCGGGTGATCCTCCAGGCCGGCGAGATCGAGGCCTCGGTCTATCCGCGCTCGGCGATCAAGCCGCTGCAGGCCCTGGCCCTGGTCGAAAGCGGCGCCGCCGAGGCCTTCGGACTGGGCGCGGCCGAGCTGGCCCTGGCCTGCGCCAGCCACAACGGCGAGCCGCGCCACGCCGAGACCGTCGGGGCCTGGCTGGCGCGAATCGGCTGCTCGGCCGAGGACCTCGAGTGCGGCGCCCACCTGCCCTACCACCAGGAGTCGCTGGAAGCCCTGCTGCGCGGCGGCGCGGCGCCCAGCGCCCTGCACAACAACTGCTCGGGCAAGCACGCCGGCTTCCTCTCGGTGGCCCGGCATCTCGGCCATCCGACCGAGGGCTACATCCGCTACGACCATCCGGTCCAGCAGCAGGTCCTGGGCATCCTGGAGACCCTGACCGGCCTCGACCTCTCGGAGGCGCCGCGCGGGATCGACGGTTGCGGGATCCCGGTCCTGGGCATGCCGCTGGGCAACCTGGCCCTGGCCATGGCCCGCTTCGCACAGCCCGACGACCAGCCCGAGGCCCGCCGCGCCGCCTGCCTGCGCCTGCAGCAGGCCCTGGCCGCCGAGCCCTTCATGATCGCCGGCAGCGGCCGCTTCTGCAGCCGGGTGATCGAGGCCACCAAGGGCCGGGCCCTGGTCAAGACCGGCGCCGAGGGCGTCTTCTGCGGCGCCCTGCCCGAGCTCGGCCTGGGTTTCGCGCTGAAGGTCGACGACGGCGCCGGCCGCGCCGCCGAGGTCGCCTGCGGCCGGGTGCTGCGCCGCCTGGGCGTGATCGGCGAGACCGAGACCGCCGCCCTGGCCGCCGTCTTCCAGCCGACCCTCTTCAACCGGGCCGGCCGGGCGGTGGGCGAGCTGCGGACCGCCGCCGACTGTCCCTTCTGAGCCCTCCCCCAACAGCGAGATCCCCATGCGCGCCGTCGTCTGCCGCGAGCTCAGCGGCCCTCAGAGCCTGACCCTCGAAGAGCTGCCGGAGCCGCAACCCGGGCCGGGCGAGGTTGCGATCGCCGTGGCTGCCGCCGGGGTGAACTTCGCCGACACCCTGATGGTCACCGGCAAGTACCAGGAGAAGCCGCCGCTGCCCTTCACTCCCGGGCTGGAGCTCGCCGGCAGGGTGACCGCCCTGGGCGAGGGCGTCACCGGCGTCGCGCCGGGCGACCGGGTGATCGGCCTGGTCGACCGCGGCGGCTTCGCCGAGGTCGCGCTGGCCCGCGCCGAGGAGGTCTACCCGATCCCGGACGCCATGGACTTCGACGTCGCCGCCGGCTTCCCGATCACCTACGGCACCGCGCACGGCGGCCTGGTCTGGCGTGCCGATCTCCAGCCCGGCGAGACCCTGCTGGTCCACGGCGCGGCCGGCGGCACCGGGCTGGCCGGGGTCGAGGTCGGCAAGGCCCTGGGCGCCGAGGTCATCGCCACCGCGGGCGGCCCGGACAAGCTGGAGATCGCCGAGGCCCACGGCGCCGATCACCTGATCGACTATCGCAGCGAGGACATCCGCGAGCGGGTCAAGGCGCTGACTGGTGGCCGCGGCGCCGAGGTGGTCTTCGACCCCGTCGGCGGCCAGGTCTTCCTGGATTCGCTGCGGGCCGTGACCTGGGGCGGCCGCCTGCTGGTCATCGGCTTCGCCGCCGGCAAGGTGCCGGAGATCCCGGCCAACATCCTCCTGGTCAAGAACCTGGCGGTCCTCGGCCTCTACTGGGGCGCCTATCGGCGCAAGGCGCCGGAGCTGCTGCGGGCCCAGTTCGAGACCCTGACCGGCTGGTACGCCGAAGGCCGCCTGAAGCCGCGGGTCTCGCACCGCCTCGACCTGGCGGAGGCCGCCCAGGCCCTGGACCTGCTGCTGACCCGCAAGGCGACCGGCAAGGTGGTGATCACCACCGGTGGCGCCTGACCGCCATGGACCCGGTCCAGGCGCAGTACGAGGCCTATCCCTATCCCGCCCGCGACCCGGCCGCGGAGAAGACCAGGCTGGTCGTCGGCTCGCCCTCCAACCTGCCGGAGCTGAACCACTATCTCTTCGCCGGCCGGCGCGACTTCGCCCGGCCCTTCCGCGCCCTGGCCGCCGGCGGCGGCACCGGCGACGCGGCGATCATGCTGGCCCAGCAGCTCGCCGATGCCGGAGAGGCGGGCGAGGTGGTCTACCTTGATCTCTCGGCGGCGGCGCGCCGGACCGCCGAGGCCCGGGCCGAGGCGCGCGGCCTCACCAACATCGCCTTCCGGACCGGCTCCCTGCTGGAGCTGCCGGACCTGGGCCTCGGACGCTTCGACTACATCGACTGCTGCGGCGTCCTGCACCACCTCGAGGATCCGCCGGCCGGCCTCGCGGCCCTGACGGCGATGCTGGCCGAGGACGGCGGGATCGGGCTGATGGTCTACGCGCCCTACGGGCGAAACGGCGTCTATCCCCTGCAGGACATGCTGCGCCAGCTCGCCGGCGACCTGCCGCTGGCCGAGCGGGTCGGGCTGGCCAAGCGGCTGATCGCCGGCCTGCCCGAGACCAACGGCTTCCGCCGCAACCCTTTCCTCGGCGACCACCGCCTGGGCGATGCCGAGCTGGTCGACCTGCTGCTGCACGCCCGCGACCGGGCCTACACGGTCCCCGAGCTGGCCGAGCTGGTCGCGGGCGCGGGCCTGACGCCCCTCGCCCTGGTCGAGCCGGCCCGCTACCGGCCGGAAAGCTACCTCTCGGCGCCGGCGGTCCTGAAGCGCCTGGCCGGCCTGGACTGGCTGGCGCGGGCGGCCTTCGCCGAGCGCCTTGCCGGCAACGTCAAGAAGCACGTGCTCTACGCCGCCAAGACCGGCACGCCGGAAACCCGGGTCGCCGCGCCCGAGGCGCCCGAGGCGGCGCCCCTGCTCTTCGACCTGGAGGGCCCGGCCCTGGCCCGCGCCGTGCAGCGCGACCTGACCCTCAAGGCCGAGTTCGACGGCCTGGCCCTGCGCTTCGCCCTGCCGCGCCTGGCCCCGGCGATCCTGCAGCGGGTCGATGGCCAGAGGTCTCTCGGGGCGATCTTCGACGAGCTGCGGGGCCTCGACGCCGGCCTCGACTGGTCGGCCTTCCTGGCACAGTTCCGGGACCTCTTCACCGCCCTCAACGGCATCAACCGGATGTTCCTGCGCCTGCCGCCGG
>JANQGU010000063.1 GCA_028282935.1 Kiloniellales bacterium | reverse complement strand
TCCTCCACCGGGACGCCCTTGATCCAGGCCTTGATGGGCTTGCCGCGGGTCTTGATGTACTCGAAGCCGCTCATGGTCTTCGCTCCTGCTTGGCGGGGCCTGGCTTGCCCCGAAACATCCTAGGCCGAAAAAACTAAACCCCTCCTTGGCCGGGGCCCGGGAGGGGTTTTCGAAGGCGTCGCCGACGATGTCGGGTCGTCACGGACGCGGCGGAAAGCTCCCTTCCGGCAGGACACGGCACGGCGCCGCGCCATCTCTGGCGACGCGCCGGCTGCGATCTTTCGCAGAGGATAATGATCTCAAAGCCATGCCGAAGCTTCCGCTGACCCCGGCGCCCATCGCCGGGGGCCGACTGTTTAGCGCCGGTCGTGCGCCCGAGTCAAGGAAGGCCGCGCCTCGGGCGAGCGTGTCGAGAGGGATGGCGCCCCCGGCGCCGCTTCCGCCGGGGGCGCGCGGGATCACGTCGCCGGATGGTGCAGGCGGGTGTAGAACAGCGGGTTGGTCGCGTAGGGCGCCAGCAGCTTCGCGGCCGCGAGGACGGCGAGATCGGCCAGCGGCTCCAGGATGATGACGGTCATGTAGGCGCCGCCGAAGGCGCCGACCTGGGCCAGGTTCTCCGCCCCGAAGCCCTGCCCGTAGAAGGCCCAGAAGGCCACCCAGGCGACGATGCCGCCCTGATAGGCCGTCGACAGCCTCAGCGCCTGCCAGTAGGTGACGTCGACATAGGCCGTGTCCGCCGGAATGATCCGCTTCGCGAGCAGGCTCACGGCCCAGAGCGGCACCAGGAGCGTCGTCACGTTGACGCCGTACTGGGGCAGGTCGAAGGGGGCCAGGAACAGGCCCTGGAGCAGCAGCCCGCCGGCCAGGCCGATGGCGGCTGGCCCGGCGCCGAAGATCAGGTACAGGGTCGATCCGAGGATGAAGTGGACCTCCGACACCCCGACCGGGTAGTGCGGAAAGACCTCGAAGAAGCAGAAGACGAGCGCGGTCGTCGCAAGGCTGCGCAGGACCAGCGCGGCCGCGCCGCCGTCCTTGCGGATCGTGTCGTAGGACATCTTCGCGGCGAGCCCGAAGGCGGCGGTCGCCGTCGCGTAGCTGAGGACGATCTTCGCGCCGTCGACGACGCCTGGTTCGATATGCATGCTGTGCTCCCCTTCCGCACCCTCCGTGCGGGACATGTTGTCTTTGGCGCAGGCGCGCCGGTTCTCGATGGCAGGTCTCCTGGCTTGCGGCTCTCTGCGTCCCCCGCCTTCCCGACCCTCGAGGGTCAGTGGCTTCAGTGAGGTCTGCTCGCCGCTCACAGTTGCGGGGGCAGCCACGGCATCGGTCCGCTTCGGGCGAACCCCACCGTGTTCCCTTTTCATCCGCCGCGCTGTCCGCTCGGCGAAACCATCGCTGGAAAGACTGTTCGATGCGCCCCTGTTTTACAAGTAGCCCTCTGAGGCTATTCAGCCTCCCGGCCCTGAAGCCGGCATCGCGGCCCCGGCGCCCGATCTTCGCGGCCTGCCCCTGTGCGAAGGGCCACAAGCGCTCGGCTTCCGGCACGGCAAGGTGGCGCGCCCCCCGCCTTGCGAAGCCAAGAATGGAAGGAAGATTCCCGCCATGTGCCAAAGACTCTTTCTGCTCGCCGCCGGGCTGCTCGGTCTGTCCCTCGTGGCGCCGGCACCCGCCTCGGCGCAGGTCGCTGCCATCCTCAACGCGATCGACGCCGTCGACGGCAAGCTCGACACCCTGGTCGTGCCCTTCAAGGTCGTCGACGACCTCGGCGGTCTCTGCGACAGCGCCGGGGGCGGCACCTCCAATCCCGAGATCCACATCGACAGCGACGGCGAGGAAGGCGAGTTCGTCATCACCAGCATCCTGGTGCGGTCGGCGCCGGTCCTGCCGACCACGGGATTCCTGAACCTCACCATCAACAAGGTCGTGATCGACGGCGACAGCTTCGACACCAAGACGGGGAACATCCTGGATCCGACCTTCGGATCGGGTGTCGCGGAATCGGCGGACCTGATGGGCACCTCGGTGATCCGCAATCCCGATCCCAGCGACCCCCTCCCGGGCGGCAGCTTTCCGCATCAGATCGTGGCGCAGAGCGCCGGCCTCGAGGACGTCTCGATCCAGTTGTTCTGCAGCTCCTTCGACGACGACCTGACCATCGACCGGATCCTGGTCGCCGGCTGGAAGCGTCCGGCCGACAGCGTCACCGTGACCTATATCCCCGGCAACTAGCCGGCCTCCAAGGGGCGGAGACCCCCTCTCCGCCTCCTTGCCCTGCCAGGGTTGCGCCGCTAGCCTCCGCCCATGACCACCGCCGCCGCGATCCCCTTTCGAATAGGCCGCCGGCCCGCACCTCGGGCCGCCACCGGACAGCACTTCGAAGGGGGAGTAGCTCAGCGGTAGAGCAGCGGGTTTATACCCCGTAGCGCCAGATAAGCGGCAGGTCGTGGGTTCGAATCCCACCTCCCCTACCAGCAGTCTTGAATCGGCCAGACGCTCATCCGGCGGCGGTCAGGCGTAGTGGCCTCGAGCCGATCTCAGAACGCGTAGTCCGGCAAGACATCTTCGAGGGCCGTGGCCTCGATACCGAGGTTGCCCAGCGACGGGGCATCCTCGGCCACCACGTTGTCGCGTTGCATCAGGACGACCTGCGCCCGCGTCAGGGGCGGCGCAGGAAGGAGGGACGCCAGGGCCGCCAGGGTCCGCCAGACCGGAAAGGGCAAGGGCAGCAGCAAGCGCCGGCGCTCGCTCCGCTCCAGGACCAGCTCGACGAGGGCGCGGTAGCTGTAGACCTCGGGGCCGCCGAGCTCGTAGGTCTTTCCCGCTGCCTCGGGACGGGTCAGGGCGCGAAGCGCGGCCTCGGCGACGTCTCTCACGTAGACCGGCTGCAGCCTGGTGTCGCCGCGCCCGAAAAGCGGCAACACCGGTGTCCGAGACGCGATCCCCGCCAGGGCGTTCAGGAAGCTGTCCTGCGGCCCGAAAAGGACGCTGGGGCGCAGGATCGTCGCCCGCGGGAAGGCCTCCGTCACCAGCAGCTCGCCCTTGGCCCGCGCCCGGACGTAGCTCGATTCGGAGTGCAGGTCCGCGCCGATGCCGGAGACGTGGACCAGGTGGCCGACGCCCCGGGCCGCGGCCTGCTGCGCCAGGTTCCGCGCGCCGCCTTCGTGGACCGCCTCGAAGGTCTCGGCGCCCGTCTCGACGTAGAGGCCAACGGCGTTGACGACCGCCTCGGATCCCTCGATGGCGCGGGCCACCGAGGCCTCGTCGCGCAGGTCGGCGTGAACCGGCTGCCCGCCGGTCGCGGCCTTGTCGGGATGCCGGGCCGCGACGCGGACGGTCAGGCCCTCGGCCAGGAGCCGCTCGACGATCGCGCCGCCGAGGAAGCCCGTGCCGCCGAACACGGTCACGGGGCCGAACAAGGTCATGGGGCCGGGCCGGGACTCCGCTGCCATGCTGTCGCTCCCACCGATCGATTCCCTGCGCGTTGCGGCGCCGTTGAGCCCGTTGGGTGCCTCGGCTAGGATCGCGCCGCTTTCGAAGCGGGACCATCTTAAGACAGCGCGGGAGAGAGACGGTATGGCGAAGACGGCATTCCTCGGCCTGGGGGTCATGGGCTATCCCATGGCCGGGCACCTGAAGAAGGGCGGCCACGAGGTCGCGGTCTACAACCGGACCACCGCCAAGGCGGAGCGCTGGGCCAACGACCACGGCGGCAG
>JANQGU010000455.1 GCA_028282935.1 Kiloniellales bacterium | reverse complement strand
TCCTGGTCGACCCGCTTCATGGAGAGCTTGACCTTGCCGCGGTCGTCCATGCCGATGCACTTGACCTTGACCATGTCGCCCTCGGAGATGACGTCGTTCACCGTCTTGACCCGGTGCGGCGCCAGCTCGCTGATGTGGACCAGGCCGTCGCGGGCCCCGAGGAAGTTCACGAAGGCGCCAAAGTCGACGATCTTGACCACCTTGCCGTCGTAGATCGTGCCGATCTCCGGCTCCGCGACGATGGAGCGGATCCAGTCGATCGCCTGCTGGGAGGCTTCGTTGTCGACCGCCGCCACCTTGACGGTGCCGTCGTCCTCGATGTCGATCTTGGCGCCGGTGGTCTCGCAGATCTCGCGGATCACCTTGCCGCCGGTGCCGATGACCTCGCGGATCTTGTCCTTGGGCACCGTGATCACGGTGATCCGCGGCGCCATGTCCGAGACGCCTTCGCGCGCCTGGGTCAGGGCCTTGGACATCTCGCCCAGGATGTGCAGGCGGCCGTCACGCGCCTGCTTCAGGGCGACTTCCATGATCTCCTTGGTGATCGAGGTGATCTTGATGTCCATCTGCAGCGAGGTGACACCGTCTTCGGTGCCGGCGACCTTGAAGTCCATGTCGCCCAGATGGTCCTCATCGCCCAGGATGTCGGAGAGCACGGCGAAGTCGTCGCCCTCCTTGATCAGGCCCATGGCGATGCCCGCCACCGGCCGCGACAGCGGCACGCCGGCGTCCATCATCGACAGCGAGGAGCCGCAGACCGTGGCCATGGAGGAGGAGCCGTTGGACTCGGTGATCTCGGACACCACGCGGATCGTGTAGGGGAAGTCCTCCTTCTCCGGCAGCAGGGGACGGATCGCCCGCCAGGCGAGCTTGCCATGGCCGATCTCGCGGCGCCCCGGAGGCGCCATGCGGCGCGCCTCGCCGACCGAGTAGGACGGGAAGTTGTAGTGCAGCAGGAAGTGCTGGCGGTACTCGCCCTCCAGCGCGTCCATGATCTGCTCGTCCTGGCCGGTGCCCAGCGTCGTGGTCACCAGGGCCTGGGTCTCGCCGCGGGTGAAGAGCGCCGAGCCGTGGGCCCGCGGCAATATGCCGACCTCGCTGACGATCTGGCGGACGTCGCTGGTGGTGCGGCCGTCGATCCGCTTGCCGGTCTTGAGGATGCTGCCCCGGACGATGTCGCTTTCCAGCGCCTTGAAGACGCCGCCGGCGACCGCCAGGGAGGCCTCGTCCTCCTCGTCCAGCGAGGCGATGGCCTCTTCCTTGACCACGGAGATCTTGTCGCGCCGGGTCATCTTGTCGACCTCGGTGTAGGCCTCGGCCAGCCGGTCGCCGAACTCGCCCTGGAACTTCTCGCGCACGGTCGCGACCTCGGGGGCCTCTTCCGGCAGCTCCCAGGGCTCCTTGGCGCAGGCCTCGGCCAGGTCGATGATCGCATCGATGACCGGCTGCATCTGCTCGTGGCCGAAGACCACGGCGCCGAGCATGACCTCTTCCGAGAGCTCCTGGGCCTCGGACTCGACCATCAGCACGCCTTCCTTGGTGCCGGCCAGGACCAGGTCCAGGTCCGACTCGGGCACGTCGGCCTGCAGCGGGTTGAGGACGTATTCGCCGTCCTTGTAGCCGACCCGGCAGCCGCCGATCGGGCCGAGGAAGGGGATTCCCGAGATCGTCAGCGCCGCCGAAGCGCCGATCATGGCGACGATGTCGGGGTCGTTCTCCAGGTCATGGCTCAGAACCGTGCAGATGACCTGCGTCTCGTTCTTGTAGCCATTGGCGAAGAGCGGCCGGATCGGCCGGTCGATCAGCCGCGAGGTCAGGACCTCCTTCTCGCTGGGCCGGCCTTCGCGCTTGAAAAAGCCGCCGGGAATCTTGCCGGCGGCGAAGGTCTTCTCTTGGTAGTGGACGGTCAGCGGGAAGAAGTCGAGGCCGGGACGCGGCGCCTTCTCCCCGACCACCGTGCAAAGCACGATGGTCTCGCCATAGCGGACCAGCACGGCGCCGTCGGCCTGCCGCGCGATGCGCCCGCTCTCGAAGACGAGCGGCCGCCCGCCCCAAGTGATCTCTTTCTTATGTGTGTCGAACATGTCGTTCAGTCCTTACGGTCTTGGGCCGGTTTTTCATGACTGCACACCGGACCCGCGCAAGGGGCGCGGCGAGGTCTTCGCCCCTTGCGTCGGCCCGGCTTCGGAATACCCATCGCACCGGCCGTTCTGGCGATGTTCCAAGATTGCGGTTCCTTGGGACCGGCAGGCGACGCCCTGGGCCGGGAAGCCCTGCGCGCACCGCCGGTCTGGGTCCTGTGCCACCTTAGCGGCGCAGCCCCAGACGCTGGATCAGGCCCTCGTAGCGGCCCTTGTCCTTGCCCTTGAGGTAGTCCAGCAGACGGCGCCGCTGGCCAACCATGACCAGGAGGCCGCGCCGCGAGTGGAAGTCCTTCTTATGGGTCTGCAGGTGCTCGGTCAGGTTCTTGATCCGCTCCGACAGGATCGCGACCTGGACCTCAGGGGATCCGGTGTCGTCCTGCTTCTGGGCATACTCGCCGATCAGCTCCTGCTTGCGTTCCATCGTAATCGACATCGTGTCTTATCGTCCTCTCGTTCGCCCCTCGTGGGCTACAGGTTCAAGACTCGGACCGGGTGCAGGTCGCCCGCCTCGTACCGTGCCAGCGCTACCAGCTTCTCACCGGCCATGGCGCAGATAACCTCGCCATTGGTGAGTTCGGCAATGCGGTCCCGGTTGGCGCGGGCCAGCATGGATACGGCCTGTCCTAGCCGTAGCCGCTGCGCCTCGGTCTCGGTCAAGGCCAGGGCCGGGATGTCGTCCAGCGCGGTCTCGACCGGAAGAAGGTGCTCGAAAGCGGCGGCACTATGCCCGAGGGCCTCCAGAGATGCCAGCGAAATCGCATCGGCCTCGGTGAAGGGTCCAACCGCCGTGCGCCGCAACTCACGGATGTGGGCGAGGGTCCCCAGGGCGGTCCCCAGGTCCCGGGCCAGGGCCCGCATGTAGGCGCCCTTGCCGGAGACCACCTCGAAGCGGGCCAGGTCGGGGCCCGGGCAGTCGAGCAGGCTCAGGCGCTCGATGGTGATCGGCCGCGGCGCCAGCTCCGGGGCGACGCCGTCGCGGGCCAGGTCGTAGGCCCGCTCGCCCGCCACCTTGATCGCCGAGAAGACCGGCGGCACCTGCTGGATCTCGCCCTCGAAACGCGGCAGGACGGCCTTGATCCCGGCCGCGTCGGGGCGGACCTCGGAGCGCCCGACGACCTCGCCCTCGGCGTCGTCGGTGGTGGTGGCCGCCCCCCACTGCAGGGTGAAGCGGTAGGTCTTGATGCCGGCCATGACGTAGGCCACGGTCTTGGTCGCCTCGCCCAGGGCGATCGGCAGGATCCCGCTCGCCAGGGGGTCCAGGGTGCCGCCGTGACCCGCCTTCTGGGCGTCGAAGACCCGCCGGACCCGGCCCACCGCCTGGGTCGAGGTGACCTCGGTCGGCTTGTCCAGGACCACCCAGCCGTGGACCGGACGGCCACGGCGCCTACGCCCCATGATCGGCCTCCTCGGCCCCGGACTGTTCGGACCCGGGGCGCTCGGGTTCGGATTCCGGATCCCCGGCCTCGAGGTCGCGGCGCAGCCGGTCGCCGCGCAGCAGCGAGTCGATGCGCCCGGCGTTGTCGAAGGAGAGGTCCGGCTCGAAGCTGAGCCGGGGCGTGAAACGGAGCTTCAGCCGGCGCGCCAGCTCGCCGCGCAGGAACGGCGCGGCGCGGCGCAGGGCCGCGACCTTGACCTCGAGGTCGCTGCCGCCCAGCGGCATGACGAAGGCGGTCGCGTTCTTCAGGTCGGGGCTGAGCCGGACCTCGGTGACCGTGATCGCGGCCTCCGCCAGGTCGGGATCGCGCAGCGAACCCTCGCCGAGCACCTCGGAAAGGGCGTGGCGGAGCTCTTCGCCGACGCGCAGCTGGCGTTGGCTGGGCGGCCGTCCGCGGCTTCTGGACATGACTGATGACTCCTCGGCCCCGACTCCAAACACCTGGGGGCCACGAGGCAGAGCGGCGCGCGGGCTAGAGGTGGCGCGCCTTCTCCTCGACTTCGTAGCACTCGATCTTGTCGCCGACCTGGATGTCCTGATAGTTCTCGAAGGCCATGCCGCACTCATAGCCGTCCTTGACCTCGCGGACCTCCTCCTTGAAGCGGCGCAGGGTCTTCAAGGTGCCGTCGTGGATCACCACGTCGTCGCGCAGCAGGCGGACCTTGGCGCCGCGCTTGACCAGGCCCTCGGTGATCATGCAGCCCGCGACCTTGCCGACCTTGGTGATGTTGAAGACTTCGCGGATCTCGGCGTAGCCCAGGAACTTCTCCTCGCGCGAGGGCGCCAGCATGCCGCTCAGGGCCGCCTTAATCTCGTCGACGACGTTGTAGATGATCGAATAGTAGCGGATCTCGACGTCGTCGCGCCGGGCCAGCTCGCGGGCCTGGGGATTGGCGCGGACGTTGAAGCCGATGACCATGGCGCCGGAAGCCCGGGCCAGGGTGATGTCGGACTCGTTGATGCCGCCGACGCCGGTGTGCAGGACCTGGGCCGCGACCTCGTCGGTGCCCAGCTTCTCCAGGGCGCCGACGATCGCCTCGACCGAGCCCTGAACGTCGGACTTGATCACCACCGGCAGGCGCTTGGTCTCGCCCTCCTGGATCTTCGAGATCAGCTGCTCCAGCGAAACCCGGTTGGCGGCCGCACCCTGGTCGCGCACCTTGCTCTTCCGGAAGCTCGCGATCTCGCGGGCCCGGGCCTCGCTCTCGACGACGACGAAGTCGTCGCCGGCCAGCGGCGTGCCCGCCAGGCCGAGAACCTCGACCGGCGCCGAGGGCCCGGCCTCCTCGACCTTGTCGCCGTGGTCGTTCAGCAGGGCGCGCACCCGGCCGGACTCGCTGCCGGTCACGAAGATGTCGCCGACCTTGAGCGTGCCGCGCTGGACCAGGACCGTGGCCACCGAGCCCCGGCCCTGCTCGAGCTTGGCCTCAACGACGACGCCCTCGGCGGCCCGGTCCGGATTGGCCTTGAGCTCGAGCAGTTCGGCCTGCAGCAGCAGGGCCTCGACCAGCTTGTCGAGACCGCTGCCCTCGACCGCCGACACGGGCACGGCGAGGATCTCGCCGCCCATGTCCTCGACCACGAGGTCGTGCTGCAGCAGCTCCTGCTTGACCCGGTCCGGGTTGGCCTCCGGCTTGTCCATCTTGTTGATCGCGACCACGATCGGCACCTTGGCCGCCTTGGCGTGGTTGATCGCCTCCACGGTCTGGTCCTTGATGCCGTCGTCCGCCGCCACCACCAGCACCACGATGTCGGTGACGTTGGCGCCGCGCGAGCGCATCTCGGTGAAGGCCGCGTGGCCCGGCGTGTCGATGAAGGTGACCTGATCGCCCGAGGCCAGGGTCACCTGATAGGCACCGA
>JANQGU010000385.1 GCA_028282935.1 Kiloniellales bacterium | reverse complement strand
CAGCTCCGGCTAGGGCTCGGCTGGTCGCCTCGCCAAGCCTACGCAACCCTCTCCCCCCGGGAGAGGGTGGGAGCGGCGTGAGCCGCGAGCGGGTGAGGGGGAGCCGCGGCCCGGCGGACGGGGTGATCGCTTCGACAAACCACGACTGTCATTGCCGGACTTGATCCGGCAATCCATGGTGCCGGCGGCTCGATGGATGCCTCGGGCTTTGCCTTCGGCAAAGACCCTGGGATCAAGTCCGGGCATGACAGCGGGTGGGAGGTGGGCGTGAGACCTTTGTTGCCAGAGACCGGGTCACGGCCTGGATCGCGTAGGTCCGAGCCGACTGAACCTCCAGGCCCCGCGGCGGTCAGTCCTTGGTCTTGTCGGAGGTCAGGGTGTCGAGCTGGCGCTGCAGGAGGTCGAGCTGGCGCTTGAGGGCGGCCAGCTGCTCGCTGTCGGCCTCGCCGTTGTCGGCCTTGCCGGCTGCTTTCGCCTCGCCGTCCTGCTCGGCCCCGCCGAAGGGCGTGAACATCTTCAAGGTCTGCTCGAAGAGGGCCATGTTCTGCTTGTTCATCGCCTCGACGTCGGGGAAGGGGAACATGCCGCCGAAGGTGTCCTGCATCGACTTGCGCATGCGGTCCTGGTTGGCGGAGAAGATGTCCATCATGTGTTCCAGGTAGCGCGGCACGACCCACTGCATGGAATCGCCGTAGAGCGAGATCAGCTGCCGCAGGAAGTTGATCGGCAGCAGGTTCGCGCCCTTGGCCTCCTCCTCGACGATGATCTGGGTCAGGACCGGCCGGGTGATGTCCTCGCCGGTCTTGGCGTCGTAGACCGCGAAGGCGACGTTGTCCTTCACCATCTGGCAGAGGTGGTCCAGCGTCACGTAGCTGCTGGTCGCCGTGTTGTAGAGCCGGCGATTGGCGTACTTCTTGATCGTGATCGGGTTGTCGTCGCTACCCAGGGGCGCCGCGCCGTTGCGCGCCTGCCCGCCCTGCTTCGCTTTGCCGGCCATACCTTGTTCCAGGTTCGGTTGCCGTCCTGCACGGTGCAATCCGGCATAGTGCTGCGCTGCGGCAAGCCCTGTCAACGCCCAGTCGCTGGCCAGTCACCGGTCAGTCGACGCGGGGTCCGCTCGGCGCCGGGCCGGCCCGCCGCTGGTCAAGGCCTCGGGAGGCCGTCTATACTCGGCCGCCATGGCCGACCCCTCGGAGCTCGACGAACTGGCCCGGCGCTACCTGGACCTCTGGCAGGACCAGGTCTCGGCCCTGGCCGAGGATCCGGCCTTCGTCGACGGCCTGAACCGGATGATCCAGGCGATGGGGCCGGCAGCGATGACCGGGGCCGGGATGCCTGGGGCCGGGATGCCTGGGGCCGGGATGCCTGGGGCCGGGATGGCTTGGCCGTTCTGGCCCGGGGCCATGGCGGGCGACGCCGCCGAGACGGCTAAGAGGAGCGAGGCCGGTGCCCCAAGCGGAGACCAAGGCGCAGACCGGGACGGGAAGCAGGGCGGCGGGCGAGCCGGCGAGCCGGCGGCTCGGGCCGCGGCCGCTGGCGCTGCACCTGGCGGTGGCGGCCCTGACCTGGCAGAGCTCACGCAGCGCCTGGCCGAGCTGGAGCAGCGGGTCGCTGCCCTGGAAGGACGAAAAGGCGGCGGCCGAGCTCAGAAAGGCACTGCAAGGCGTCGATCCTGAGGCCTTCTCGAAGGCCCTGGACGGGGCCGTGCGGGCGCGCAGCCTGCAGCTCCTGCGCGGCATCCAGGCCTACCAGCGCCATCCCTACCGCCGCGACCTGAGCGACCCGCCGACCCTCTGGCAGGAGGGCACGACCCGGCTGCTCGACTACGGCCGCAAGGGTCCCAAGGGCGCCAAGGGCGGGAAAAAGGGGCCGGTCCTGCTCTTCGTGCCCTCGCTGATCAACCGGGCCTACATCCTCGACCTCGCGGCCGGGGGCAGCCTGGTCCGGGACTTCGCGGCGCGCGGCTTCCGGCCGCTGCTGGTCGACTGGGACCGCCCGGGTCCGGAGGAGCGCCGCTTCACCATGACCGACTACATCGCCGGGCGCCTGGAGGCGGCCCTGGATGCCGCCCTGGCCCTCGACGACGGCCCGGTCATCGCGGTCGGCTACTGCATGGGCGGCCTGCTGGCCCTGGCCCTGGCGCAGCGCCGGCAGCGCGAGCTGGCCGGGCTGGTCCTGATGGCGACGCCCTTCGACTTCCACGCCGGCGGCGCGGCGCAGGCCCGCGTCCTCGGCCGCGCGACCCTGGGCCTCGGCCCGGCGATGGACCTCCTGGGCGAGCTGCCGGTCGAGGCCATCCAGGCGCTCTTCGCGGTGCTCGATCCCCAGCTCGTGGTCCGCAAGTTCCTCTCCTTCGGGCGCCTCGACCCGGCCAACCCCAAGGCCGAAGCCTTCGTCGCCCTGGAGGACTGGCTGAACGACGGCGTGCCCCTGGCCGCGCCGGTCGCCCGCGAGTGCCTGCAGGGCTGGTACGGCGAGAACACGCCGGCCGAGGGCCGCTGGCAGGTCGCCGGCCGGGTCGTGGATCCGGCCCGGGTCGCGCTGCCGGCCCTGTCGCTGATCCCGGCCAACGACCGCATCGTGCCGCCCGGCTCGGCGCGGGCCCTGGCGGCGCGCCTGCCCCGGGGCGAGGCGATGGAGCCGACCCTCGGCCACATCGGCATGGTGGTCAGCTTCAAGGCGCGCGCGGCGGTCTGGGAGCCCCTGGCCGCCTGGTGCCGGACGACCGCCGAGCGGGCCGGATAGGACGCTCCGGACAAGGCGCCCTCCGGACAAACCCCCTCGGGCCAGTCGCGGCTTGCAGCCGCGGCCCGGCTGCTCTTATATGTTCCGTTAACTTGTTGCACTGCGAAAAGCAGTGACCCGACGAACCGGGAACACCATCGGGCGCGGTTTCGGAGGCGGGCGAAGGTCCCGCCCCAAACAGGGAAAATGTAAAGGAGTGGCAGCCATGGCAGAAGTCGTCATCGCCGGCGCGGCGCGTACGCCGGTCGGCGCGTTCAACGGAAGTCTTTCGAGCGTTCCCGCGTCCTACCTGGGCACCGTCGCGATCAAGGAAGCGATGCAGCGGGCCAAGGTCGACGCCCAGGAGGTCGACGAGGCGATCCTGGGCCAGATCCTGACCGCCGGCGCCGGCCAGAACCCGGCCCGCCAGGCGGCGGTCGAGGCGGGCATCCCGGTCGAGCGCACGGCCTACCAGATCAACCAGCTCTGCGGCTCGGGCCTGCGCAGCGTCGCGCTGGGCTACCAGGCTATCCAGCTTGGCGATTCCAACGTCGTGGTCGCCGGCGGCCAGGAGAGCATGAGCCAGGCACCCCACGTCGCGCACCTGCGCAACGGCGCCAAGATGGGCGACGTCAAGTTCCTGGATTCCATGATCAAGGACGGCCTGTGGTGCGCCTTCAACGGCTATCACATGGGCAACACCGCCGAGAACGTGGCGCGCAAGTGGCAGCTTACCCGCGAGGAGCAGGACGCCTTCGCCGCCGCGTCGCAGCAGAAGGCCGAGGCCGCCCAGAAGGCCGAGCGCTTCAAGGACGAGATCGTTCCGGTCACGATCCAGACCCGCAAGGGCGACATCGTCGTCGAGAGCGACGAGTATCCCAAGCACGGCACCACGGCCGAGGGCTTGGCCAAGCTGCGGCCGGCCTTCGACAAGGAGGGCACGGTGACCGCCGGCAACGCCAGCGGCATCAACGACGGCGCCGCCGCGGTGGTCCTGATGTCCGCCGATGCCGCGGCCAGCCGCGGCGTGACGCCCCTGGCCCGGATCGTCTCCTGGGCGACCTGCGGCGTCGATCCGGCGATCATGGGCACCGGCCCGATCCCGGCCAGCCGCGCGGCCCTGGAGAAGGCCGGCTGGTCGACCGACGACCTCGACCTGATCGAGGCCAACGAGGCCTTCGCGGCCCAGGCCCTGGCGGTCAACAAGGACCTCGGCTGGGACACCGACAAGGTCAACGTCAA
>JANQGU010000296.1 GCA_028282935.1 Kiloniellales bacterium | reverse complement strand
CGCCGGGACCGCCCCGGCGCCCCGGCCAGCAAGGACAGTACCGATGTACATCGCGTATCGCCGCTTTCTGCGCCAGGTCATCCTGGCGCTGCTGTTCTTTCTTCCGCTCGCCCGGCGGCAGAGGATCGAGCGCTGGCTGCGCGGGCGCGAGGAGGCCCGCAAGCTGGGCCTCGCGGACTGCGTGATCGTCTCCTACGGCAAGAGCGGGCGGACCTGGCTGCGGGTCATGCTGTCGCGCTTCTTCCAGGTCCGGCACGGCCTCTCGGAGCGCCACCTGATCGGCTTCGACAACCTGCACCGCAAGAACGCGGCCATCCCGAAGATCTTCTTCACCCACGACAACTATCTGAAGGACTACACGAAGAACGCCGACTCCAAGGTCGACTACGCCGGCGCCAAGGTGGTCCTCCTGGTGCGGCACCCCGCCGACGTCGCCGTGTCCCAGCACTTCCAGTGGAAGTTCCGGATGCGCAAGGCGAAGAAGGCGCTCAACGACTATCCGGCCGACGACGCCGAGCTCTCGGTCTTCGACTTCGTCATGCAGGAAGGGGCGGGCCTGCCCAAGATCATCGACTTCATGAACCTCTGGGCGCGGGAGGCGGAGCGCCTGCAGGCGCTCCTGGTCGTCCGCTACGAGGACATGCGGGCGCGTCCCCAGGAGACGCTGGGCCAGATCCTGGAGTTCCTCGGCACGCCCGGGACCGCGGAGCAGGTCGCCGAGGCCGTCGACTTCGCCTCGGTCGAGAACATGCGGGCCATGGAGCAGAAGAAGACCTTCTGGCTGAGCGGCAGCCGGATGCAGGCCAAGGATCGCAACAACCCGCAGTCCTTCAAGGTGCGCCGGGCCAAGGTCGGCGGCTATCGGGACTACTTCACCGACGAGGAAGCCGCCCGGGTCGATGCGCTGATCGCGGCGCGTCTCGATCCGAGCTTCGGCTACGCCCACAGCGAGCCGGAAGCGGGGCAAGAGGTGGCCGAGACGGCTCGCGCGCGCACCTCGGGTTAGTCGCGCGCCCGTCGTTCCTGTCTCTCCATAGCGCCATCCTCTCGAGAGTCGGAGCCTCCGCCAAACCCGGAGCGGTTCACCGGGCAGGGGCTTCGGGCGTGCTTGTTTGACGTGTGCGAAGGTCCGAGCCGGTATCGGCAGGCCCCGATCGATCTGCCCAGGGGCGGAACGTCTTTTTGATAGGCACCTTCAATCAAGTCTCCAGGCTCGACGCTACAGAAGTCGCGCAAATACTCGGACAGGCCCATAGAAAAGATGTCTTTAATCTATAAGAACTAAAAGGACTCTGGTCACGGCCGTCGACAGTCGCCGGCGGCGTCAAACCGGAGCGAGTCGAGATGGATTTCAGCAAAACCGCCCAAGAACGCCTGGCTTTCGCCGGCCTGACTCCCGAGGTTCGGGCCCTCCTGCCGGAGCTGTTCGATGTCCTGGAAGGCGAGCTTCCTGGGATCCTGGACCGCTTTTACGACTATCTCGAGCGCTGGCCGGCCCTGGCGCCTCTGCTTTCCAGGCCCGGCAAGGTCGAGACCTTGAAGCGGTTGCAGAGCGCGCACTGGCGGCTGATGTTCTCCGGTCGTTTCGACGCCGAGTACTTCGAGCGCGCCACCGCGATCGGCCGTGCGCACCAGCGTATCCGCCTGGCGCCGCACTGGTACATCGGCGGCTACACCTTCCTGCTGACCGAGGTGCTGGCGGTCCTGGCGAACCAGTACCGGCATTCGCCGGAGAAGCTGGAGCCGGCCGTGGACGCGGTGACCCGGACCTTCCTCTTCGATATGGAACTTGCCACTTCGGTCTACATCGCCTCGGACAAGTCCGCCCTGATCCGCGCGACGATCCTGGCCTCCTCCTGACGGCCCCCGGCCGCGCCATCGACGTCGGAGGGGCGCCGCCGGGCCGCCGTCGTATCGTCGGCCGGCGCCGTCAGCCGCTGCCCCGGGCGAGGGCTTCCGACACCGGCGCCTCGGGTTGCGTTCCACGGTCTTCGAAGGCCTCCGCGTCGAAGAGCGCGCGGACCCGGGCGGCCGCCCGGGGCACGGCTTCCAGCGGCGGCGGGGTCCGCCAGTCGGCGAAGTCCTCTCCGTCGAGCCAGGCGCAGCGCCCCTCGGCGACCAGCCTGCGGTGGATCAGCCGGATGTCGCGGCTCAGCCGCTGCGGCCCGTACTTCATCAGTTGCCGGTACCAGAAGCCGCGGATGTTGTCGGCCTCGGGGATCAGCGGCCGCCGCGCCGGCGGCGCGTCGGGACGCATCGCCAGGTGCCCTTCGCCGAGGTCGAAGATGTAGACCCGCTTCCGGGTCGCGCAGGCCTCGGTGATCATGGACATGGAATCGCCGGTGACGATGTGGCGCTCGGCCAGATCCAGGAAGGCGAAGTAGGGGTTGTCCTCGGCGTCCTTGCGCCACTTGAAGAAGACGTTGGGGACCTCCAGCGCGGCCTCCAGCACCGGCAGCGTCTCCGGCGCCGTGCGGGCGCTGGTGGTGACCAGCAGCGAGCCGCCCAGGGCCTTGGCCATGGCGCTGGCCTGGCGCCCGAGGCGGGCGGCGCCGCGCTTGTCGAAGGAGAAGGGCCCGCTGTTGCCGCCGATGATGACCGAGACGTAGGGCTGCGGCAGATGCGCCAGCCGCTCGCGCCAGCGCGCGCCTTCGGCTTCCAGGCGGCCCTCGGTCACCCGGTGCAGCGGGGTGGCGTTGTGCAGGACGTTGTCGCGCTGCGGCAGGCGGTACTGCGGCGTCGTGACCACCAGGTCGAAGTTCTTGATCCGGGCCCAGGGCCGGCCGCAATGGACCAGGCGCACCCGCTGGCCCAGCTTCCCCGCCTGGATCTGGATCCAACGGCAGACCGGCTCGTTGCGCCGGCCGGCGGAGATGATCAGCTCCGGCCAGGGTGGCTCCAGCTTGCTGGACTTGCGCTGGACGATTCCGGCCAGGGTCAGGGGCACGGTCAGGTTGGTCAGCAGCTCGGTCGGCCGATAGACGAAGCGGCGGATCTCGAAGGGCCAGCCCAGGGCCTCGGCCAGGGCCTGCACCTGCGAGTTGTCGCCGGCCCGGTGGCCCATCAGGAGCCAGGTGCGCGGGGGCGTGAAGCCTGGCGCGGCGGCGCTTTCCGGTTCTGCCATGGGACTCCGTTCCGAGCGTCGGCTTCGCGGCCCGGCCGGGGCGATTCGCCGTGGCCCCGGGCCGCCGCGGAGAGCCGGAAGATGGGGCAAGCACGGCGGCTTGGCAAGAGCCGCGCGGCCGGCCGCGGCGCCCCGGGCTTGCCGCCTCGGCGCCCCGGCGCTATACGCTGGGGCCAATCGGCGCCCGGCTGCGCCGAGCCTGCGACACGCCCTGTCGGCCGCTCCGGAAAAGGCCGCGTGCGCAAGGGGATAACGACAATGTACTTCGTGATTCAAAGGGTCCTGCGAGAGATCGCCCTGGCCCTGGTTTTCTTTCTGCCCCGCGATCGGAAGAAGCGGGTCGAGCGCTGGCTGCGCGGCCGCGAGGACGCCCTGAAGCTGGCCCGGGCCGACGTCGTCATCGCCTCCTACGGCAAGAGCGGGCGGACCTGGCTGCGGGTCATGCTGTCTCGCTTCTATCAGGTCAAGCATGGCCTGCCGGAGCGCCTGCTGATCGGCTTCGACAACCTGCACCGCAAGAACCCAGCGGTGCCGCGGATCTTCTTCACCCACGACAACTACCTGAAGGACTACACTGGCGCGGCCGACAGCAAGCGCGACTACGCCGGCAAGAAGGTGGTCCTGCTGGTGCGTCACCCGGCCGACGTCGCGGTCTCGCAGTACTTCCAGTGGAAGTTCCGGATGCGCCCGGTCAAGAAGCACCTGAACGACTATCCGGCGCACGGCCAGGACATCCCGGTCTACGACTTCGTCCTGTGGGAAGGCTCCGGCCTGCCGAAGATCATCGACTTCATGAACCTCTGGGCGCGGGAGGCCTCGCGGATCGGCGCCCTCCACGTGGTCCGCTACGAGGACATGCGCGCCCGGCCGCAGGAGGTCCTGGCCGGCATCGTCGCCTTCCTGGGCACGCCGGGGACCGCGGAGCAGGTCGCCGAGGCGGTCGACTTCGCCTCGGTCGAGAACATGCGGGCGCTGGAGCAGAAGCGGGTCTTCTGGCTGTCCGGCAGCCGGATGGTCGCCAAGGACAAGGGCAACCCGGATTCCTTCAAGGTCCGGCGGGCCAAGGTCGGCGGCTACCGGGACTATTTCGACGACGCCCAGGCCGCGCGGATCGACGGCCTGATCGCAGAGCGGCTCGATCCTCTCTTCGGCTATGGGGACGCCGCGGCCCCGACCGCGGTCCGGCCCGGGGAAAGCGCCGCAGGTGACTGAAACAGAATGAAATATTATGTGTCTGCCTGCAGTCGGGGCCAGGGCCGGGGGTGCTTGCTGTACCCGGGCCAATCTGCTATGGCCTTGACCTGGAGGCAGGCTGGATCAATTGCATTGGGGTCCTGAAGTGAAGCCTTGCGTCTTTATCCATACGAACCACCGCCAGATGGTCGGGGCGCTTGTTTCCGAGTATTCGCTGAAGCGGAACTCCCGCAACGCGGACAAGTTCGACGTGCGGATCATCCACACGGACGATCATCCCTTCCTGAAGGCGAAGCACGGTCAGAGCTTCCTGCGCGACGGCGTGCAGCGGATTTGGGACGCCGAGGATCTGCAGTCCTTCACCCCGCTGCGCTTCATGCCGCCGGAGCTGATGGGCTACGAGGGGCGCGCCGTGGTCATCGACCCGGACATCTTCGCGGTCGGCGACGTCTGGGAGCTGCTGACCCGGGACATGGGCGGCAAGGCGATCCTCTGCCGCTACCGCTCGGGGGTGAAGCGCCTGCTGCGCTTCTACGCCAGCAGCGTCATGCTGCTCGACTGCGCGAAGCTGACCAACTGGCGGGTCGAGCCGCAGTTCGGCGAGCTCTTCGAGGGCAAGCGCGACTACATGGAGTGGATCAGCCTGAAGCTGGAGCCGCCGGGCAGCATCGGCCTCTTCGAGCCCGAGTGGAACGACTTCGACAAGCTGACGCCGGAGACCAAGCTGCTGCACAACACGCGCCGGATGACCCAGCCTTGGAAGACCGGGCTGCCGGTCGACTTTACCCTGGCCGAGCGCAGCCGGATCTTCCCGCCGCTCGGCTGGGCAATCCGGGCCAAGCGCAAGCTGGTCGGCAACGGCAACCTCTTCACCCGGTACCTGCGGCATCCGGACCGCAACCAGGAGGCCTTCTTCTTCGGCCTCCTGCGTGAATGCCTGGAGAAGGGAATCGTCAGCGAAAGCATGCTGCGCGACGAGATGCGCCAGAACCACGTGCGCCACGACGCCTTCGAGGTCCTGGACCGGATCCCGCAGCTGGCCGCCTGATCGGCGCGACCCCTCGGAGGCGGCCGCGGAGGCCTCTTCCGGCCTTTCCGGGGCGCCGCGACGGCCTTGGATGGAAGGAACGACAACGTGATCGGTATCGGACCCTGGGCGGGCCGGAAGTACTTCCTCGACAAGATGACGCTCGGGGATCTGGTGAAGGCCTACTTCACGCACTATACGATCCTGGCCTACCTGCTGGTGACCGGCGTCGGCGCCTGGCTGGCCGCGGTCTGGAGCGATTCCACCCTGGCGACCCTGCTCGCCGCGGCGGCCGTGATCCCGGTCTATCCGCCGGTCGAGTACCTGCTGCACCGCTACGTGCTGCACGCCAGGTTCCTCTACAAGTCGCCGGCGACGGCCAAGCTCTGGAAGCGGATCCACTACGATCACCATCAGGATCCCAACGATCTGGGCGTGCTCTTCGGCGCCCTGCACACCACGATGCCGGTCATCGTCGTGGTGGCGCTGCCGCTGGGCTGGCTGATCGGCGGCGCGGGCGGGGCCGCGGCGGCCGTCGCCTCGGCTTGCCTGGTCACGGCCTTCTACGAGTTCTGCCATTCGATCCACCACCTGCCGTTCCAGCCGCGCTGGGCCTGGCTCCGGCAGCTCAAGAAGCAGCACCTTGCCCATCATTTCCACAGCGAGCTCGGCAACTACGGCATCACCTCGTCGATCTGCGACCGCATCTTCGGCACCCACTATCCCCAGCCCAAGGAGATGGCCCGCAGCGAGACGGTCCGTAACCTGGGCTACACCGAGGCCGAGGCCGAGCGCTATCCCTGGGTCGCGGCGCTGTCCTCCGACCTTCCCAAGGGACCTCCGCGGTCCGGCGGGCAGCTCGCCGCCGAATAAGCCGAGTCCTCCGGTGAGCGCGCTCGCCCAGGACGGCGCCGCGGCGGCCGACGCCGCGCTGTCGGTCGAGGAGGTCGTCGACCCGGCGGCCCTGGGCGCGTTCCTGAAGATGCCGGCGGCCCTCTACCGGGACGATCCGAACTGGGTCCCGCCCTTGCTCTTCGAGCGGCGGATGCACCTCGATCCACGCAAGAACCCCTTCTTCCGCCAGGCCGAGGTCGCCTATTGGCTGGTCCGCCGCGACGGCCGGCCGGTCGGCCGGATCAGCGCCCAGGTCAATCGGGCGCATCTCGCCCGCTACCGGGACGCGACCGGCCACTTCGGCTTCCTGGAGGCTGCGGACGACCCGGAGGTCTTCGGCCTGCTGCTCTCGACCGCCGAGGACTGGCTGCGGCGGCGCGGCATGACGCGTGTCCTCGGCCCCTTCACGCTTTCGATCAACGACGAGAGCGGGCTCCTGGTGGCGGGCTTCGACCGGCCGCCCTATCTGATGATGAACCACGCGCCGCCCTACTACGCCGCGCGCCTGGAGGCGCAGGGCTACGCGAAGGCCAAGGATCTGATAGCCTACCTCTGCGACGCGGACTTCGAGCTGCCGCGCGCGGCGCGCTCCCTGCTGGCCAAGGCGTCGCAGGACCCCAGCCTTCGGGTCCGCGGCATCGACATGCGCCGCTTCCGGGCGGAGATCGCGACGGTGGTCGACATCTTCAACGACGCCTGGTCGGAGAACTGGGGCTTTCTGCCCTTCACCGAGGCGGAGGTCGGCCACATGGCGGAGAGCATCAAGCCGATCATCACCTCCGGCGCGGTGGCCATCGCCGAGGTCGAGGGCGAGCCGGCGGCCATGGCGGTGACCCTGCCCAACGTCAACGAGGCGATCCGGGACCTCGGCGGCCGCCTGCTGCCCTTCGGCTGGCTCAAGCTCCTGTGGCGGCTCAAGGTCCGGGGTCCCAGCGGCGTGCGGATGCCGCTGATGGGCGTGCGCCGGCGCTTCCACGGCACCACCCTCGGCGGCGCGCTGGGCCTCATGGTGATCGAGAGCGTGCGGGAGTATCATCGCAAGCGCGGCGTGACCGAAGGCGAGCTGTCCTGGATCCTGGAGGACAATACGCCGACCCGGCACCTGATCGAGACGCTGGGCGGGCGCGCCTACAAGACCTATCGCGTCTACGAGAAGGCCCTGTGAGTAAGCAAAACGGGGAGAGCATGACGGTTCCCGAGGGCGAGGCGGGGCGCTTCACGGCGCTGATCATGGCCGGCTCGCGGCCGGGGGGCGATCCCATGGCGCGGGCGGCCGGCGTCAGCCACAAGTGCCTGCTGCCGGTCGAGGGCACGCCGATGATCCGCCGCGTGGTCTCGGCGCTGCTGGCGGCGCCGAGCATCGGCCGGATCCTGATCTCGATCGACGCGCCCGGCCTGCTGGAGGCCGAGTTCTCCGGTCCCGAGCGCGATCGGATCGGCCTGCTGCAAAGCGCCGAGACCCCGAGCCTCAGCGCCCTGGCGGCGATCGAGGCGGCCGGCGGGACCGGCGGGGCGATGCTGATCACCACCGCCGACCATCCGCTCCTGGAACCGGCCCTGATCGAGCGTTTCTGCCGGGAGGCTGAGGCCAGCGGCGCCGACATCGTGGCCGGCCTGGCCCCGGAGCAGGTCATCCGGACGGCCTTCCCGGAGAGCCGGCGGACCTACCTGCGGTTCCGCGACGGCCGCTTCAGCGGCTGCAACCTCTTCGCGCTGCTGCGCCCCGAGGGGGCCAAGGCGATCCGGCTGTGGCGCCGCGTCGAGAAGGACCGCAAGCGGCCCTGGCGCATCGCCAAGGCCTTCGGCCTGCCGATGCTGCTGAGCTACCTCGCGGGCTGGCTGACCCTCGAGGCGGCCCTGGCGCGGCTTTCCCGGCTCGCCGGCGCCAAGGCGGGCGTGGTCGTGCTGCCGGTGGCCGAGGCCGCGGTCGACGTCGACAAGCCCGAGGACCTGGTCCTGGTCGAGGCCATCCTGCGCGGGCGGGCCTGACATGGCGGCGCTGCGCAAGCGGCCGGCGGCCGCGAAACGGCGGTGGAGGTAGCGGCCGCGTGTTCCAGCTCGCGCATTTCTCAGATCCGCACATCGCGCCGCTGCCCAAGGCGCGGCCCTCGCAGCTTGCCAACAAGCGATTCCTCGGATGGCTGTCCTGGAAGCGGCGGCGCCGGCGGGTGCATCGGCGCGAGATCCTCGACGCGCTGGCCGCCGACCTGCGGGCCCAGGCGCCGGACCACGTCGTGGTGACCGGCGACATCACCAACATCGCCCTGCCCGAGGAGTTCCGGCAGGCCAGCGCCTGGCTCGGGGCGCTCGGGGCCGCCGACTGGATCTCGGTCGTGCCCGGCAACCACGACGCTTATGTCGCCTTGCCCTGGGCGCAGGGCCTGGGCGCCTGGGCGGACTACATGTCCGGCGACGGCGCGCCCGCCGCCCCCCCCGCGGCGGAGGGCGCGGCCGAGGCAGGGCAGGGGGCCTTCCCCTTCCTGCGCCGCCGCGGTCCGCTGGCCATCGTTGGGCTCTCGACCGCCCTGCCGACGCCGCCGGGCAGCGCGGCCGGCGCCCTCGGCAGCGGACAGCTCGAGCGGCTCGCCGCCAGCCTCGACGCCCTGGGGCGCGAGGGCCTGTTCCGCTGCGTCCTGCTGCATCATCCGCCGCAGGACAACGGCATCAGCCGGCGCAAGCGCCTGATCGATGCCGAGGGCTTTCGCGCCGTGCTCCGCGAGGTCGGCGCCGAACTGGTGCTGCACGGCCACGACCACAGCTTCAACGACGCCCGCCTGCCGGGACCTCGCGGGCCGGTCCCGGTCTTCGGCGTGCCCTCGGCCTCCGCCAGCCTCGGCCAGCGGCGGCCCGGGGCGCACTACCAGATCTACGGCATCGAGCGCGCCGAAGCCGCCTGGCGGATCCAGGTCCTGACCCGCGGCCTGGGCCCGGACGGAGCCGGCTTCGTCGAGGCGGCGCGGCGCAGCGTCGAGGTGACGGCATGAGCGCGCCCCGCGGCCGCGCGGCCGGCCGGCCGGGGCTCCGCCGGTCTGGGCAAAGCGGGCCGGCTGCGCTAAGCATAGGCCGTGGCCCCGGCCGACAGGACCCCGGTGGCTGTAAAAGACCGGATCGCAACGGCCTATGAACACGCTGGACCGCTATATCCTGCGCGAGACGCTGCGCCCCTTCGCGGTGACTATGGTCCTCGCCCTGCTGGTGCTGCTGATCGAGCGCATGCTGCGGATCCTGGACCTGGTCCTCGGGTCCCAGGGCCCGCTGCGGCTGCTGTTCGAGATGCTGGCCTACCTGGTGCCGCACTACATCGGGCTGGCCCTGCCCTTCGGACTGTTTCTCGGGGTTCTCCTGGGCTTCCACCGGCTCAGCCGCGACAGCGAGATCGATTCGGTCCAGGCCGCCGGCATCGGCGTCCACCGGATGCTGCGTCCGGTCATGCTCTCGGCCCTGGTGGTCGCGGCGCTTTCGGCCGCCACCTTCGGCTATCTGCAGCCCTACGGCCGCTATGCCTACCGGGCGATGCTGCATTCCATTTCCAACGCCTTCATCAGTGCGGTCCTGAACGAAGGCGTCTTCGCGCAGATCGGCGACAACACCTTCCTGGCGGAGCAGTCCGATTCCAAGGGCCAGCGTTTCATCCGGGTCTTCGTCTACCGCAACGAAGGCGAGGGCGACTGGTCGGTCATGACCTCGCGCCAGGGCAAGCTGGAGCACGGCAGCCTTGCGCGCCCGCCGGCGCTCTGGCTCTACGACGGCATACAGCTCGGCGGCTCCAGCCAGGACGATGCGCTGGGCGTCAACGAGGACCCCTCCAGGGGCGTGCTGCATTTCGAAGCCATGCGCAGCGACCTGGACAGCAGCTCGGACGCGGCCTTTCGCGGACGTGGCGAGGACGAACGGGAGATGACGCTGATCGAGCTCTGGCAGCTTCAGGACACCCCGCCGGAGGGCATCCGTTCCTCCGACCTGATCGCCGAGTTCCACGGCCGGATCGTTCGCGTCCTGACGATTTTCGTGCTGCCCTTCCTGGCCGTGCCGCTGGCGCATGGCTATCGAAGACGGGCCAGATCCTTCGGCATCGGCTTCGGTGTCGTGATCCTGATCGTCTACAAGGAGGTCGTCGACTTCGGCGAGAACCTCGTCGAATCCGGCGACCTCTCGTGGTTCACCGGAGTCTGGGCGCCCTTCCTGCTGTTCTCGCTGGGCACGCTGCTGGTCTTCGTCCGCGCCCTGATGCGCCTGCCGCGGGAGTCGCTCCTCCGTCCTCCCGACTGGGTCCTGCGGATGACCGCCGGCCTGCGGCGGCGCCTGGACCGAACGAGTAGGGGCGCGGCATGAACGCGCTGACGCGCTACCTCAACCGGCTGTTGTTTGCACGGCTTGCGCTCCTGTTGTTCGGGATCGTGTCCGTCGTGGTGGGCGCCGATCTTCTGGAGCGAAGCGACAACGTGCTGGCGCTGACCGACGGCGGGCTCCTGATCCTGTTCCAATACGCCCTGCTTCGTACCCCCGACGTCGCCTCGCAGCTCCTGCCGGTGGCCGCGCTCCTCGCCGCGGTGCTGTCCTTCGGCGAGCTGTCGCGGCATCGCGAACTCGATGCTATGTGGGCCAGCGGGGTCTCGCCCTTCAAGATGATCCGGGCCCTGATGCCCGCCGCCGTGATCCTGATCGTCCTGCAGTTCTCGATCGACAACTGGGGCGTTCCCGAAAGCTCGGCGACCTTGCGGCAGCTCGGGGTCAGCCAGTTCGACGACATCGCGCCGGACGAGGGCGAGCACGGGGTCTGGCTGCGCAGCGGCAAGGACATCCTGCGCCTGCCGATGGCGGCGGCCCAGGCCGGCCGGATGGAGAGCGTGACGATCTTCCGGCGCGACGCCGACGGCATGCTGATCGAGCGCCTCGACGCGCGCAAGGCGCGGCCTCGCGGCGACGACTGGATCCTGGAGGACGTCATCCGCCGGACCATCGAGGTCGGCGAGCGCCAGTTCGCGCCGCAGCTGCTCTGGCGCGGCCGGATCAACATGGAGCACGTGGTCCGGCTCGCGCGCGAGCCGCGCGAGCTGCCGCTCGATCAGATCGTCGAGATCATCGCCAGCGACGCCTATGGCCAGAGGCGGGTGGAGCTCTACCAGACCTGGCTGCACGACCGCATCGTCACGGCCTTGACGCCCTTCCTGATGCTGGTCCTGGTCGTCTCCCTGGTCCAGGCGATCGGGAAGTCGGTCCCCTTCGGCTGGATCTTCGTGTCCGCACTCGCGCTCAGCTTCGGGTTCTTCGTCTTCGATCGCATGACCCTGGCGATGGGGGAGGTGGGGATACTGCCGCCCTGGCTCGCCGCCTGGGCGCCCAACCTGGTCCTGGCAAGCCTGGCCGGGACCTTCCTGATCCGCCAGGAATCCTCGCGCAGCGTCGCGGTCCCGGCGCCGCGGCCCTCGCCGCGCGCGTGACGGGGGGCGCGATGAAGCTGGGCCTGGTCACCAACCCCGGAAGCGAGCGCAACAAGCGGGGCATCAAGGCGATCGACGACGCCGTCGCCGGGGCGGCCGACGTTCTGCACGTCCACCTCGAGGACGTCGCCGACCTGCCGGCCGTTCTGGCGGACTTCGCGCGGCGCGAGGTCTCGGTGCTGGCGATCGCCTCGGGCGACGGGACGGTGCAGGCGGCCTTGACCACGCTGTTCGAGGAGCGGCCCTTCCAGACGCCGCCGCCCCTGGCCTTGCTGCCGCGCGGGATGACCAATCTGATCGCCGGTGACGTCGGGCTGCCGGCCCGCCCGGGCCGGGCCCTGCGCAAGCTTCTGCGCAGTCTGCGCGACGGCGACCTGGAACGTCACCTCGAGACCCGCAGCATCCTGCGCGTCGACAACCTGGCGGACGCGCCGCCGCAGTGGGGCATGTATCTGGGCGCCGCCGGGATGGCCCGGGTGACCCACTTCTGTTTCGATCAGGTGCACAGCCGAGGGGTCAAGCACCAGTGGGCGACGGCGGCGACGCTCTTCGGCCTCCTGCTGGGCTATCTCCTGGGCCGGGGCACCGGCGAAGTGTTCCGCAGCGCCGAGATCAGCGTCGGCCTCGACAACACCCCGGCCGAGACGCGCCCGCGCATCTTCGTCCTGGTGACCACGCTGCACCGCCTGATCCTGGGCACCCGGCCGTTCTGGAACCTCGGCCAGGGGCCGCTGCGCTACAGTTCGATCGCGGACCCGGCGGAAGGCTTGCTGCGCAACGTCATGACGCTGCTCTACGGCGGCGCGGAGCGCCGGCTGCCGGAGAGCTACGAGAGCCGCTCCGGCCACCGACTCGAGCTCGGCACCGACGAGGAGATCGTCCTGGACGGCCAGTTCTACACGCCGCGTCCGGGAGAGCCGCTGATCCTGACGGCACCGGAGGCGGCACGCTTCGTGACCATCTAGGGCACGATGACATGGGGTCGAACCGACCTCATGTCCGAATCGTGCTCGAAACTATTGAAGGAGAGCGAGACTCAGATTTCTCGCTCTAGGAGTCCCTTGAAGGTCATGGCGGCGCCCGAGCAAGCGATGCTGGATCTGATCGCCCGGGAGAGCACGGCCGATCCTTGGCCGGCGGTCGAGGCCCTCGCCGAGGCGGCGCGCGAGCAGCAGGGGCCGGGCGTCCTCGCGGTGCTCTTCTACGGCAGCGTCCGCCGGGATCAGGACGAGGAGGGCGGGATCGTCGATCTCTTCCTCCTGGTCGAGAGCTACGCCGCGCTGCCCGGCAGCCGCTTGCGGCATGTCCTCAACGCCCTGCTTCCGCCCAACGTCTTCTACCTGGAGACGGCCTTCGAGGGCCGGCCGCTGCGGGCCAAGTATGCCGTCATCACCCTCAGCCAGTTCGAGCGAGCGGTCGGCGCCGGGGCCCTTCTGCCCTACTTCTGGGCGCGCTTCGCGCAGCCGACGAGCCTGATCTGGAGCCGCGACGAGGCGAGCCGGGCGCGGGTGCACGCCGCCCTCGCGCAGGCCGTCGAGACCTTGATTCGCTCCGCCTGGCCGCTCTTCGAGGCGCCGCCGGAGTCCGCCGACTTCTGGGCGCGCGCCTTCACCGAGACCTATCGCAGCGAGTTGCGGGCGGAACGCAAGGGCCGGCGGGCGCAGCAGATCTACGACGCCCACCCGGTCCGCTACGACCGCCTGCTGGGGGCCCTGCCCCAGGGCAGGAGAGGGGCGACCGGACCGGCGGCGCGGCGCCGGGCGAAGCTCGCCTGGTGGCTTCGGCGGGTGCTCGGCAAGACCTCCTCGGTCCTGCGCCTGCTGAAGGCCGCCTTCACCTTCCAGAACGGCGCCGACTACCTGGCCTGGAAGATCACTCGCCATTCCGGCGTCGAGATCGAGCTGACGCCCTGGCAGCGGCGCCACCCGATCCTGGCCGCCAGCATGCTGGTCTGGCGGCTCTACCTGCGCGGCGCCATCCGCTAGGCCGGCGCGGATTCGCGCGGCCGCGCTTCGGGCTCGCGTCCTTCGGTCAGACGGCGCCCGCCGCCACCGCGGCCTGGTCGTCGTCCATGGCCGCCAGTTCCTTGGCGACCAGCGCGAAGCGGTCGCAGAAGTCCGCCACCTGCTCGGGCGTGTGGGCAGCGGAGACGCTGCAGCGCA
>JANQGU010000291.1 GCA_028282935.1 Kiloniellales bacterium | reverse complement strand
TTGGTCACGTCCGCCCAGCCGACGGTGTAGTCCTCGGTGATGCCCGACCAGGCGATGCCGTCCAGCTCGCCGGTCTGCACGGCGACCTCGATGTCCTCCCAGGGCAGGGTCACGGGCACGACGCCGAAGCGGCTGAGGAACTTGCCTGCGGTCGGGAAGGTGAAGACCCGCTTGCCCTTGAGGTCCTCAAGGCTGCGGATCGGCTCGACCGTGTTGAAGTGGCAGGGGTCCCAGGCGCCGGCGGAGAGCCAGGTGACGTTCTCGACCTCGCCGTAGGCTTCCTCCCAGATCTCCTTCAGGCCGTACTGGTTGAACAGCACGGGGACGTCCAGGGAGTAGCGGGTGGCGAAGGGGAAGTAGCCGCCGAAGACCGAGACGTCGACCGGGGCGGCGATGGAGTCGTCGTCGCTCTGCACCGCGTCGATGGTGCCGCGCTGCATGGCGCGGAAGAGCTCGCCGGTCGGCACCAGCTGGTCGGCGAAGTAGAGCTCGATCTCCATCTCGCCGTTGGCGACCTTGTTGAAGGAGTCGATCGAAGGCTTGATGACGTGCTCGGCCAGGGCCGCGCCGGCGTAGGTCTGCAGCCGCCACTTGATGGTCTTGCCCGACTGCGCGTGCACGGCGGGCGCGGCCAGGGTGGCGGCGCCCGCGGCGGCGGCCGTCGCGGCGCCCGCCGTCTTCAGGAAATCGCGTCTGTTGGTCATGTTTCTTTTCTCCCTGTCGGTTCGTGGCTGCGATTCAACCACATTGCGCGGCTCGAATCCTCCCCCGTAGAGGATCTTCACTTCGTCTCTGCGTCGTCTTCCTCCTCGTTTCTTCTTTTTTGTCCGTCATCGCCCGTAGTGCCATTCGGGCAGCCAGAGGGCGATCTGGGGAAAGGCCGTGACCAGGGCCAGGCCGAAGACCAAGACCAGCACGAAGGGTATGATCGAGCGGTAGATGTCGGCCAGGGTCACCTCCGGCGGCGCCATGGCCCGCATCAGGAAGAGGTTGTAGCCGAAGGGCGGTGTCATGTAGGCGATCTGGCAGGTGATGGTGTAGAGCACGCCGTACCAGATCAGGTCGAAGCCCAAGGCGCCGACCAGGGGCACGTAGAGCGGGGCGACGATCACCAGCATCGCCGTGTCGTCCAGGAACATGCCCATCAGGAGGTAGGAGAGCTGCATCATGATGAGGATCTCCCAGGCCCCCAGGCCGAGCTGGCCGACGAAGAAGGACTCGATCGCCTTGACCGCGCCCAGGCCGTCGAAGACCGCGCCGAAGCAGAGCGCGGCCAGGATGATCCACATGAACATGCAGCTGACGCCCAGGGTCTTGCGGGTCGTGTCGTGGATCACCTGGCGGGTCAGGCGGCCGCGGAACAGGGCGGCGAGGGTCGCGGCGACGGCGCCGACCGCCGAGCTCTCGACCAGACTGGTGATGCCCATCAGGAACAGCCCGGTCATGCAGAAGAAGATCATCAGCGGGACGATGCCGGCCTGCAGCAGCCGCAGCTTCTCGCCCCAGCCGACCTTCCGCTCCGCCTCGGGCAGGGGCGGCCCCAGGTGGGGCTGCAGCTTGCAGCGGACCACGATGTACAGAATGAAGAGGCCGGCCATCAGCAGCCCGGGGAAGACGCCGGCGAGCCAGAGCTGGCCGATCGGCTGCCGGGCGATCATGCCGTAGAGCACCAGGACCACGCTGGGCGGGACCAGTATCCCCAGCGAGCTGCCGGCCTGGATCACGCCGGTGACCATGATCTTGTCGTAGCCGCGGCGCAGCAGCTCCGGCAGGGCGATGGTGGCGCCGATCGCCATGCCGGCGACGCTGAGCCCGTTCATCGCCGAGATGGCGACCATCAGGCCGATGGTTCCGATCGCCAGCCCGCCGTTCAGCGGCCCCATCCAGACATGAAACATCCGGTAGAGGTCGTCCGCGATCCCGGACTCCGACAGCATGTAGCCCATGTAGATGAACAGCGGCAGGGTCAGCAGCGGATACCACTTCATCAGCTTCATGGCGGCGCTGAAGGCCATCTCGGTGCCGCCGTCGCCCCACAGCAGCAGCGCCGCCCCGGCGGCGACGAAGCCGATGGCGCCGAAGACCCGCTGCCCGGTCAGCAGCATCACCATCATGGTGGAGAACATCATGAGCGCGATGAACTCGTAACTCATGACAGCGGCTCTCCCCGGGCCTTGGCCAGGTCCTTGAAGAAGGTCGCGATCACCTGCAGCAGCATCAGGGTGATTCCGACGCACATGATGACCTTGATCGGCGCCATGGGCGGCGCCCAGGCCGAGTAGCTCTCCTCGCCGTACTGGATGGCGTAGCGGGTCGAGGAGATGCCGCCGAAGAGCAGCAGGCAGAGGTAGAAGATCAGGAACAGGATCGTGACCGTGTCGACGATGGCCTTGGTGCGGTCCGACCAGCGGCTGTACAGCAGGTCCATGCGGACGTGGTCGCCGGTCTGCATCGAATAGCCGCCGCCCAGCAGGTAATAGGTGACCATGGCGAACTGGGCCATCTCGAGCGTCCAGAGCGAGGGCTCGAAGAAGTTCTTGCTGATCGTCGAATAGAACAGGATGGCGATCATTCCGTAGACCAGGTACATCGCGATCAGGCCGAAGACCCGGTTCACGGCGTCGACGTACTTCACGAAGAGCCTGATCGCCTTCGGCATGTCAGCCGGCCCCGACCCGGCCCAGGGCCTCGGTCAGCAGGCGCGCCAGGCGCTCGGCCATGGCGGCCTGGCTCCGCGGCTCGGCGATGAGGTCGCTGCGGATCTCGATCATCACGTTGCGCAGGCCGCGCGGCAGCGCGTGCAGCTTCAAGGTGTGGGTGACCCCGTCCTTGGGGCCGTAGGGTTCGTTGCGCCGGGCGTCGAGGTCGCCGGCCGCCGCCAGGGCCAGCATCGCCTCGGCCAGGCGCGGGTCGCTGTCGTGGAGGATGCCCAGCTCGACGCTGCGTGGCCGGCCGTGATAGCGCGGCACGAAGGAATGGACCGTGACCAGGACCGGCCGCCGGCCGGCCTCCTGGCCCCGGTCGAGAAGGCCGCCGACGGCCTCGTGGAAGGGGGCGTAGATCGCGTCGCTGCGGGCCTTGCGCGCCGCCGCGCTGAGGCCCCGGTTGCCCGGAACGTTGTAGGCCTCGCTGCGGGCCGGCATGGCGGCCTCGGACCCGGCGGGCCGGTTGCAGTCGTGCACCAGGCGGGAGAAGCGCTGCAGTATCGCCGTTGCGTCCAGCCGCCTGGCGAGCTCGAGGGCGACCGGGGCCGCCCCGGGATCCCAGGCGATGTGGCTTTCCAGGGCCTCGGCCTCGAGGCCCAGGCCGCCCAGCGCGCGCGGCACGCGGTTGGCGGCGTGCTCGCAGACGATCAGGACTTCGGAAGACCCCTTCGGGTTCACGACCTCGATCGGCGGGCCATCTGCGGGGCTGAGGAGACCCTGGGCTTCATCAAAGCTCGAAAGTTCTGGTTCCGCGTCTTTGCGGACCGAAAACACCATGACGAAGCGCGCCCCACAGCTGTCCCTTGGACTTGTAACGAGTATTCCAGATATGTCATTCCTGTCAATTGTGGAATAGTGAGTACAGCGCCCGGGCAGAGGGAGGCCGGCGCGCGGCGGAGGAGGGCGGCCTTGACGGTTGCGCAACAGGTTCACGACACCTTGCCGGGCATGACCGCGGCGGAAAAGAAGGCCGCGCGCGTCCTGCTGGCGCGCTATCCGATCGCCGGGCTGTCGTCGGTGGCCGAGTTCGCCGCCCTGGCCGGGACCAGCGGTCCGACGGTGCTGCGCTTCGTCGCCAAGCTCGGCTATCCCAGCTATCCCGAGTTCCAGAGGGCCCTGCGCGGCGAGATCCACGAGAGCCTGATGTCGCCGCTCGACAAGGACCGGACCGACCGCGGCGACCGGGCGGCCGCCCCTTCCGTCCTGAACCAGATCTTCGACCGGGTGCGCGCCAACCTCGCCGAGACCGCGCGCGACCTGTCCGACTCCGAGCTCGATGCGGCCTGCGCCCTGCTGGGCGACCTGAGGCACCAGTGCTACTGCCTGGGCGGCCGCTTCTCCGATTCCGTCGCCGCCTACATGGCCTCGCACCTGCGGATCGTGCGGCCGGGGGTGCGGCGCTTCGAGGGCCAGGTCTCGACCTGGCGGGATCAGATCCTCGACGTGCGGGCCGGCGACGTCGCCGTCATCTTCGACATCCGCCGCTACCAGGAGGATCTGCTGGAGGTCGCGCAGCGGCTCAGCGAGCGCAAGGTCCGGATCGTCCTGGTCACGGATCAATGGCTGTCGCCCATCGCCCGCTACGCGCAGGTGGTCCTGCCCTGCAGGATCGACATCGGCAGGACCTGGGACTCCAGCGCGGCGCTCCTGGTCCTGGCCGAGGTCATCGTCAACCGGGTGACCCTGGAAGGCTGGGACACTTCGAAGGAGAGGATCCGGAAGCTGGAATCCCTCGCCGCGGTCTCCGAGCCTTCGTCTGGCGAGACCGGCTGACGGCGTCTCCGACGCCGGACGCGGCCTTCAGGGCAGGGCGGGCTGGTGCACCCAGAAGCCGTCGATGTAGGCGTGGGCTTCCAGGGGCAGGTGGTGTGGCTCCAGGGACAGCAGCGGACGGGCGCTCACGGCGGCCAGGAGATGGGTGACGCTGCCCTGGGCATCACCGAAGGGCAGAAGAAGGGTGCGGAACCGCGCCCGCTGGCCGTCGTCGTGGCGGAAGCCGCCGCCCAGGGTGATCGGCCGCCGGGTCTGAAGGGCGAGGTCGAACCAGCCCGCGATCCGGCCCTGCAGCGCCGAGCCCGGCCTTGGTCCCCGGTCCTCGCGGGCCTCGAACTCGCTCTCGACGAAGGCGTCGCCGAGATATTCGAAGCTCCAGCTCTCCTGCAGCGGCTCGCGGCGCGCCAGCAGGCAGTTGCGCCAGGCCACGGGCAGGGCCTCGGGATCGAGGGCGCCTATCCCGGGAAGCGCCGCGTCCCCGGCCAGGCTCGCCCAGTGGCGCAGGACCCCGACCACCAGGCTGCGCTCGCGCGGCAGCGGGATCACCCGCCAGGACTCCCGGAACGAGACCGGCGGCCGGTCGAGGGTCTCCATGGCGAAATCCGGATGGTCGAGGTCGAGGTCACTGTCGAGGACGGGGGCGGAGAGTGCGCTTGGGCTCATCTTCTTGATATCTCCTCGGCGCGGCGCTGGCCGTTCAACGGGATGCAGGCTTGGTCGGGCGTGATCTCCGGCGGGGTGAAACCGGAGGCCGGCCTCTCGGCGCACTGCGTGGCGGCTCTGCCGTCCTGGCCTCGGCCGCCTCTGCCGAGGGGCGGCGCCGGCCGGACCGGCGCTATCCCTCGCGGGGTAAGGCTAGGCGGCTAGGGTTAACGTTGCGTTAACCAACTCCCGCGGGGCCGGCTCAGCCTTCGGCCAGGGCCCGGTCCAGGAAGTCCAGCCGGTCCTGGCCCCAGAAGGGCTCGTCCCGATAGACATAGGTGGGCGCGCCGAAGACGCCGCGCGACAGGGCCTCCTGGGTCAGGGCCTCGTAGGCGGCCGCCGTCTCCGGCCGCTCGGCCGCCGCCAGCAGGGCGCCGCCGTCGTGGCCGGTCTCCTCGGCGATCGCCTTGAGGGTCTCCGGCTCGTCGATCCGGCGCTCCTCGACCCAGACCGCGCGCAGCACGGCGTGGGCCAGGTGCAGCGGATCGCCGCCGCCGTCGCGGGCGGCGAGGACCAGCCTGGCCGCCGGGCCCTCGTCGACCGCGAAGCCCATGGGCTCGAGGTTCAGCGGCAGCTCCCGTCGCGTCCGCCAGCGGCGCAGCTCGACCAGGCGATAGGCCTGGCGCTCCGGTGCCCGCTTGGGCAGCGGCAGGCCGCCGGTCTGCGGGAAGATGGTGCCGTAGTCGACCGGCTTGACCGAGACCGCCGCCCCATGCCGCGCCGCGATCTCCTCCAGCAGTTGGCTGCCGAGATAGGCCCAGGGCGAGCGCAGCGAGAGGTAGTAGTCGATCGACTTGGACATGGTTCCGGGCTCCGATGGCGTCGCGGCCGAGTGTGGTCCTTCGTAGGCTCGTCCTAGTCCAGGACGGCCTCGGGAACCACCCTATTCGTCATTCCGCCGCCGGCCGCGAGCCCTGGCCGCCGACCTTCGGGAACTCCGAGATGTCGATCTGACCCGCGAACTCCCAGATCTCGTCGCGCGCGGAGTCGAGGCTCTTGTAGGACAGCTTGCGCATGTGCTCGTAGGGCAGGTCCAGGACCGTGAGGCCGTAGAGAAAGGCGTCGCGGTAGATCACCCGGTCGGACAGGCCGGGAATGATCCGGTAGCCCAGGGTCTCCGACAGCTCCTCGAGCAGGGCGGAGGTTTGCCGACGGTTGTGGCTGTGAGTCTTGGAGACCCGGTTGCGGGCGACGCACCACTCGATCGGCCGGCCGCCGGCCCGCATCCTGTGGCCCCACCGGCTCAGGACGGAGAGGGCATAGGTGCTCGGCCCGAAGACGGTCTGCGCGTCGGAGTCGACCTGCGCGAAGACGTCCAGATCCAGGAAGCTGTCGTTGACCGGGGTGATCAGGGAGTCGGCGACGATATGGCCCAGGCGCGAGGCGTGGCTTTCGTTGCCCGGGGTGTCGACCACGACGACGTCCTTGTCCGAGAACTCCTCCAGCGCCTCGAAGAAGCAGAGGGCTTCCTCCTTGTCGGCCTTGTGGCGGCTGGTCTTCGGCGAGGGCTTGATCAGATAGTGCTTGGGCAGGTCCAGCTCGATCCCGGGCGTCGACCTGAAGCGATGGCGGTTCTCCATGAAGTGCGTGAGGGTCGACTGGTGTCCGTCGAGGTCGATGCTGCCGACAGAGTAGCCGCACTTCATCAGGCCGACGCTCAGATGAATGGCGGCCGTCGACTTGCCCGACCCGCCCTTGAGGTTTCCAAGCACCACCACCCTGGGCCGATACATCTTGGCGAACCAGGTTCGCAAGAACGAATCGATCAGGCCCGCACCGGTCCGGCGGAGAGGGAACATGGCCCTTGCGTTGCTCCTGCTTGATTTCCAAGAGATTTCATCGGGAACTTGACACATGCGGGACCGCGTGGCAACGAAATGTTGCGATATTGTATGTTCAATCTACTACATATGGGGTCTTCTGCGTGGTGAGTTCGACCGACGCCCTGGTCCATCGGCCGCTGCCGCTTGCGCGCGCCGGGACCTCTGGGGCGCCGGCGGTCGATCCCGATTCGCCCGAGCGGGCCCAGGTAACTGCCCGACTTTCCGAAGGCCTCGGACGTCGGCCGGCCGGAGGCGAGGGAGAAGCCGCGAAATGAAGATCTTGGTGCTTGCCGCGCAGAAGGGCGGCTCCGGCAAGACGACACTGGCCACCAACATCGCCGTCGAGGCGGAGCGCATGGGCGACGGGCCGGTTGCGCTGATCGATACCGATCCGCAGGGCAGCTTGGCCGAGTGGTCGGAAGAGCGGGAGTCGCGCACCCCGATCCTCGCGCAGTGCTCCACCCACAAGCTCGCGCAGAAGATCTCCGAGATGCGCGAGGCCGGCGTCGGCTTGATGGTCATCGACACCCCGCCGGCGATCAAGGCCGCGATCGCCCAGGTGATCGGCGCCTCGGACCTGGTCGTGATCCCGATGCGCCCCAGCGCGCACGACCTGCGCGCGGTCGGCAAGACCATCGACATCGCCGAGAACCTCGGCAAGCCCTTCGTCTTCGTCGTGAACGGCGCCCACCCGACCGCGCGGATCACGATGCAGGCCGTCCTGGCGCTGTCGGAGCACGGCCCCGTGGCGCCGAGCATCATTCATCAGCGGATGGACTTCGCGGCCAGCGCGATCGACGGCCGCGCGGTCATGGAGGTCGCCGGACGCTCGCGCTCGCCGAGCGAGATCGCGGCGCTCTGGCAGTATCTGAAGGCCTGCCTCAGCGGCACCCGGGATCGCTCCCTGGTCAGGTCAAGGGCGACGCCGGAGCCGGCGGCGGCGCCGGTCGGAGAGGTGCGGGCTTGAGCAAGCGCAAAGCAAAGTCGTTGAAGCCGGCGGCATCGCTCTCGAGCTCCCTGCTCAGGACCGGCGGCGCGCCGCGCAATGACGGCGGCCCCGGCGTCCAGGCGAGCCCCAGTCACCCCTCCGCCCGACCCCCTTCCGCCGAGCCACCGTCCGTCGGCAGGCCCTTCGCGGAGCCAGGGCCCCGTCCGGAGCCGAGGTCCCTTTCTGAGCCACCGAGACCCGATCCGGACCCTGTCGCGCGCAGGAAAGAGCCGCCCGCCGAAGCGCCCGAGACAGCGAAACCCGTCGTCTCCGGGCTGGAGGCCGATGCCTTCGACGGCTTGATCCCCGGTCTCCTGAAGTCCGAGGCCGAGCCGCCCCCCGCCAGGAAGAGCCCGGATCAGCCGCCGCCGCGCCTGCTGGACCAGTTCGAGTGCCTGCAGTCGCGGAACCAGGAGCTGGCGGTCAAGGGCGCCGACAGGTCGAAGACCGCCCGCGCCAACTTCCTTCGGAACCTGCGCAGCGGTCTCTTCGCCGACGCGGAGATCGACTTTGCCCGGATCATGACCCTGGAGCCCCAGGTCGCGCGGAAGGTCCTCTACAAGGCGGAGATCGAGGACCTGGCCGTGATCTTCCGCGCGATCGGATTCCGGTCCCTGGAGTTCGCGACCATCATCGCCCTGCTTCGCGGCGCGAAGGGCACCCGGGGGCTTTCCGCGCCCGATCAGCTCAAGGCCTCGCTCGGCATCTTCGAGACCATCGACCGCGACTGCGCGATGGAGCTCCTGGAGCACATTCCCGATCTGCCCCGGCGGAACTGGAGCGCCTTGAGGGGCGCCTAGGTTCGCGCTCCTTCATTTGAACGCGGACGGTCTGATCTACTGCGGAGGGTCCCGCAGCTCGCGGCGGATGATCTTGCCGGTCGTGGTCATGGGCAGGCCGTCGACGAAGGCGACCTCGCGCGGGTATTCGTGGGCGGCGAGGCGGGTCTTGACGAAGGCTTGGACCTCGGCGGCGAGGGCGTCGCCGGCCTGGTAGCCGGGCCTCAGCACCAGGAAGGCCTTGACCCTTTCGCCGCGCAGCGGGTCCGGCACGCCGACCGCCGCCGCCATGGCCACCGCCGGATGCTTGATCAGGCAGTCCTCGATCTCGCCCGGGCCGATGCGGTAGCCGCCCGAGGTGATGACGTCGTCCTCGCGGCCCTCGAACCAGAAGTAGCCCTCCGCGTCCCGACGGGCCCGGTCGCCGGTCAGCAGCCAGTCGCCCGCGAACTTGGCGGCGGTGGCTTCGGGGTCCCGCCAGTACTCCAGGAACATCACCGGGTCCGGGCGCTTGACCGCGACGACGCCGGGCTCGCCGGCCGGTAGGGGCCGGCCCTCGTCGTCGAGCACCGCCAGCTCGTGCCCGGGCACCGCGCGGCCCATGGAGCCGTCGCGCACCGGCAGGACCTTGGAGGCGTTGGAGACGATCAGGTTGCACTCGGTCTGGCCGTAGAACTCGTTGACGGTCAGCCCGAAGGTCTCCCGACCCCAGGACAGCAGCTCGGCGCCCAGGGTCTCGCCGCCGCTGCCGATGGAGCGCAGGGCGAAGTCCCAGCGGTCGCGCGGCCGCTCGACCCCGCGCATCATCTTGAGCGCCGTCGGTGGCATGAAGGCGTTGCGGACCCCGAACTCGGCCAGGATCGCGAAGGCTTCCTCGGGATCGAACTTGGCGAAGCGGTGCACCAGGACCGGCACGCCGTGGTGCAGCGAGGGCAGCAGGACGTCGAGCAGGCCGCCGATCCAGGCCCAGTCGGCCGGGGTCCAGAAGAGGTCGCCGGCCTGCGGGAAGAGGTCCTGGGGCATCTCGACCCCGGGCAGGTGGCCGAGCAGGACCCGGTGGGCGTGCAGCGCGCCCTTGGGCGGTCCCGTGGTGCCCGAGGTGTAGATGATCAACGCCGGGTCCTCGGCCGCCGTGTCGTAGGGCGTGAAGCCGTCGGAGGCCCGCTCGAGCTCGCCGTGGAAGTCGAGCGCCGGACCGCCGTCGATGGAGAGCAGGGTCTTCAGCTCCGGCAGGCGGTCGCGCAGGCCGGCGACCTTCTCGAGGCCCGCCTGATCGGTGATCAGCGCCTTGGCGCCGCTGTGGCCCAGGCGGTACTCCAGCGCCTCGGGGCCGAAGAGCGTGAACAGCGGCACCGCGATGGTGCCCAGCTTGTAGGTCGCGATGTGGGCGATGGCGGTCTCGGGGGCCTGGGGCAGCAGGATCGCGACCCGGTCGTCGCGGTCGAGCCCCTGCGCGGCCAGGACGTTGGCCAGGCGGTTGCTGAGGCGCTTGAGCTCCAGGAAGCTGTAGCGGCGAAGGCCGCCGCCGGCCTGCCGGTGGATCAGGGCGATCCGCTCAGGGTCGTCGGCCCACTTGTCGCAGACGTCGACGCCGATGTTGTAGTGCGCCGGCACTTGCCAGCGGAACCGGCTGCAGAGCTCGTCATAGCTGCTGGCGCTGGGCAGCATCCTGCCTCCCCCTCGAATCTCGATGGCATCTTCCATCGACTCGCGGGCGGCGTCATCCCCAAATCGCGGCCGGCGGGCGCCGGGGCTTCCGCCCGGGTGCCCGCCGGAACCGCCGCTGCCTCCCAGTCGAGAGTTAGGCCAGCCAAGGTTCAGGCCAGTGGGGGATCAGGCGGCGATGCGCTTGACCGTGTCTTCCGTCGTCCAGACCGCGTTGGCCATGTAGCGGAAGTTGGTGATCGCCGCGAGGTAGCCGTCGCCCTCGGGCAGCATCGCGGCCGCGGTCGCGTCCTGCACCACCGCCACCTCGAAGCCCTGCTCCAGCAGCTCGCGCATATGCGCCTCGACGCAGAGGTTGGCGGACATGCCGGCCAGGATCACCTGGTCGACATGGTTCTTGCGCAGCTGCAGCACGAGGTCGTTGTTCTCCGGTCCATAGACCTTGTGCGGCGAGGCGACGATGGTCTCGCCGTCGTGGATGTAGGGCTTGTACTGCGGCATGAAGTCGGCGCCCGAGCCCTCGAAGCCGTCCAGGGTGAGCTGGCCCTTGCGGTCGAACATGCCGATCTTGTGCATCAGCTTCTCGAGCGGGCCGCTGAAGCGCCAGCCATGGTCCGTGGGGTAGTAGTAGTGCGGCGAGACCGCCACGGTCATCCCGGCGGCCTTCGCGGCCTGGAACAGCCGCTCGATGTTGGCGACCGTGCCGTGGCGCTCGACGCTCTCGCCGACCACGCCCCAGGTCACGCCCTCGGGGCTGAGGAAGTCGACCTGCGGATCGGTGACCACCAGGGCGCTGCGCTTGCGGTCCAGCACCAGGTCGCTCGCCGGCAGGGCGGGTTCCTTCGGCGCCGCGTAGGGGTCCGTCTCCGCCCGGGCCGGCCGGGTGGCGACGCCCGCCACCGCGGCGGCTCCGGCCGCCAGCGCCGCGGTCAGCACCTGGCGTCTTACCGGGTTCGAGGCCTGGCTCGAAGCCGCCTTCGCGCGTTCGTGGTCTTGGTCGTGGTTGTGGTCGTGATCAGGGGGGCAGCCACACATGTCGTCCTCGCGGGGTTCGTCTGACAGGGCCCTCAGTCTGCGCCGCGCCGGGTGCCTTTTGGTCCCGAGGAGGTTCCCGATCGTCCAGTTTGACGCTCTCGGGAGCCTCTGCGACCATGACGGGATGATCCTCTTGGAGACGCTGCTGGCCGGTCTGGAGGTGCGGGTCGAGACCTTCTCGATCTGCTTCCTGGAGCCGGGGCAGAGCCTCGAGCTTCCGGCCTTGCCGCAGGCTTCGGTGCACTACGTCCTGGACGGCGCCGGGAGCATGTCCCGACGGGATCGAGGCCCGCAGGCCCTGGATCGGCACGACTTCCTGGTCCTGCCGCCGCGTTGCCCGGCGTCGCTGCGATGCGGGGCGGCGTCCGGCGCGACGGCGGCACCCCGCCGGTCCTGCGAGCGCCTGTCCCAGGCCGGGCTGCTGCTGGAAGGGGCGAGCGGCCGGGCGGCGCTGACCCTGGCCTGCGGCCGGATCTCCGCGACCTACCAGAGCCGCGTCGGCCTCTTCGACCATCTCTCCGAGCCCTTGATCGACGGCTTCGCCGCCAGCGACGGGATCCGCCGGACCTTCGAGACCCTGCTCGGCGAGCTGGCCGATCCCGAGCCCGGCACCAAGGCCATGGCCGACGCCCTGATGCAACAGTGCCTGGTGCTAATCCTGCGCCGCTACTGCGCCCGCGGCGAATGCCGCCTGCCCTGGCTCTCGGCCCTGGAGGATCCGCGACTCGGGCGGGCCCTGGAGGCCATCCTCTCGCATCCCGAGAGCGACTTCTCCCTGGAAGGCCTGGCTGACCTCGCGGGCATGAGCCGCTCCGCCTTTGCCAGCCATTTCCATGACGCCTTCGAGCGGACGCCGATGGACTTCGTGAAGGAGCTCCGCCTGAACCTGGCGGCCAGGCTGCTGAGCACCACGGACCTGCCGGTCAAGGTGGTGGCCCGGAAGGTGGGCTATGCCAGCCGCAGCTATTTCTCACGCGCCTTCAAGGCGCGCTACAGCGTCGATCCGCTCGGCTTTCGCCAAGGCAGCCAGGATCCCGGTGCCGCGCCGGAGAGCGGCCGTCTCGGCGGCTGAGCCGGGCGCCGCCGCGGGAATCATGCCTTGCGCCGCCGGGTCGGCTGATGTTTAGAGAAGGCGGGCAGGGCGCCGCAAGCAAAGCGGGGAAAGAGATGTTCGTTTCCGACCTTCTGAAAGACAAGCGCGTCCTGGTCACGGGCGGCGGCACCGGGCTCGGCAAGTCCATGGCCCGCCGCTTCCTCGAGCTCGGGTCCCGGGTGACCCTTCTGGGCCGCCGAGAAGACGTCCTGGCCGAGACCAAGGCCGAGTTCGACCGCGACTTCGGCGCGCGCACCGCGACCGCGTCCTGCGACATCCGCGATCCGGAGGCGGTCGAGGCCGCGGTCGGGAAGCTCTGGGCCGAGCAGGGCGGGCTCGATGCCCTGGTCAACAACGCCGCCGGCAACATCCTGGCGCCCAGCGAGACCCTGTCGCACCGGGCGGTCGACGCGGTGCTCGGCATCGTGCTGCACGGCAGCGCCTACATGACCCTGGCCTGCGGCCGCCGCTGGCTGGAGAGCGGCAGCGCCGGGAACGTGCTCAGCATCGTCACCACCTATGCCTGGACCGGCTCCGGCTACGTCCTGCCTTCGGCCATGGGCAAGGCGGGGGTCCTGGCGATGACCCGCAGCCTGGCGGTGGAATGGGGTGGCCGCGGCGTCCGCCTCAATGCCATCGCGCCCGGACCCTTTCCGACCGAGGGCGCCTGGTCGCGCCTGGTGCCCAACGAGGAGATCGAGAAGACCTGGCTCAACCGGGTGCCCCTACGCCGGGTTGGCCAGCACGAGGAGCTCACCAACCTGGCCGCCTACTTGCTGGCCGAGCAGTCCGGCTACGTCAACGGCGAGGTGGTGACGATCGACGGCGGCGAATGGCTGAAGGGGGCCGGCCAGTTCTCGGTCATGGATCAGCTCAGCGACGAGGAGTGGGCGGCTTTCCGTCCAAAGAAGGGATAGCCGCCGCCCGATGAGGCCTCCGCCGCGCCGAGCCCTGCCCGCGCTCCTGGGCTGCGTCCTGCTCCTGCTGGCCGCCTGCCAGGCCGGCGAGCAGCGCCGGGAGCGCATCTACCGCTTCCTGGACGAGATCTCCTTCGGCGGCCCTCTGGATCCGGAGGGGCGTCGCGAATCCCGGCTGGCGCGCTGGGAGGAGCCGCTGCAGGTCGCCTTCCTCGAGGGCGAGACCCCCGAGCGGATCGCCATGGTCCGGGAGCAGCTGGCGATCTTCACGCGGCTGACCGGCGTGCCCGTCGCCTATATCGAGGGCGAGCAGGACGCCAACGTCACCTTCGCCTTCAAGGCCGATCCCGACTTCCTGGCCAACCGCGAGTACGTGCCCTGCTACGTGGGGCTGCGTTCCAAGGGCAAGGCGCTGCGCAAGGCGAAGATCGAGATCAGCGTCGCGGAGCCCGAGCGGGTTCAGCGCTGCATCGTCCACGAGCTGATGCACAGCTTCGGCTTTCGCTATCATTCGGGGATCGTGCGCTCGATCCTGTCTCCGGCCCACGACCAGGAGACCTTCAGCGAATGGGATGAACTGGCGCTGAGAATCCTTTATCATCCCTCGGTTGAGGCCGGGATGACCCGGCAGCAGGCCGCGCCGGTCTTCCGGCGCCTGATCGCGGAGCTGACGGAGGCGTCATGACCCCCTCATGGATCGGGAAGCTTCTTCTGCTGTCGTGCTTGCTACCCGGACTTGCCGCCTGCGCGGAGGACCTGGGACGCGAGTGGCAGGCGCTCGATTCCGAAACCAGCAAGATCGCGTTCCGGGCGCCGGGTCTTGAGACCCAGAAGGTCAGGTTCCTGCGCTCCTACGACGGCGGGCAATCGGTCATGATCGAGAGCGGCTCCTGGATCGGGCCGGAGGCGCGCCATGCCAAGGCGATGGTGCTCTACCTGCGCGCCAGCCCCGGCTACTATCTCGTCTACAAGACCAACGACCCTCAGGAGCTGCTGAAGTACTTCGAGGGCCTCAAGGACAAGCCGATCACCTTCGGCCCCTTGGAGACCGCGGTGAACGACCTGGGTCGAGTCCAGCACCGCAGCTTCGGCTTCGAAGGCGTCAACTGCGTGATCTTCCTCCAGATCCTGGGCGGCGGCGGCGCCGGCGGCGATCGCGGCAGCGGGTCCGCGGGCGAGCAGCAGGTCATCGGCTACTACTGCGCGGATCCGGGCCAGCCGCTGGAGCCGCCGATGGTCCAGCAGGTGGTTACCTCGATCGATATCAAGTAGCCCGCGCCGGCGAATTGCACGGCTCCGGCGCCGGGGATAGATTGTCGGCGGGATCCGAGACCCGGTAGGAGCCATGCCCGACAGCGCCGCCGTCCAATACCTGCACACCACCTGTCCGCACGACTGTCCCAGCACCTGCGCGCTGGAGGTCGAGCGGCTGTCGCCGACGCGGATCGGCAAGGTCCGCGGCGCGCGGGACAATCCCTACACGGCCGGCGTCGTCTGCGCCAAGGTGGCCCGCTATGCCGAGCGGGTCCACCATCCCGAGCGCCTGACGACCCCGCTGCGCCGGGTCGGCGAGAAGGGCCAGGGCCGAGCGGCTTTCGAGCCGATCGGCTGGGACGACGCCCTGGACCTGGTCGCCGAGGGCCTGACCCGGGCCGAGCAGAAGCACGGGCCCGAGGCGGTCTGGCCCTACTTCTATGCCGGCACCATGGGGCACGTGCAGCGCGACGGCATCGAGCGCCTGCGCCACGTCAAGGGCTACTCGCGGCAGTGGTCGACGATCTGCGTGATGCTGGCGGAATCCGGCTGGCTCGCCGGGGTCGGCGCCAAGCGGGGCGTCGACGCGCGCGAGATCGCGCTTTCGGACCTGGTCGTCGTCTGGGGCGGCAACCCGGTCAACACCCAGGTCAACGTGATGACCCACATCGCCAGCGCGCGGAAGACCCGCGGCGCCAAGCTGGTGGTCGTCGATCCCTACCGGACCGGAACCGCGGCGCAGGCCGACCTGCACCTGGCGGTCCGGCCGGGCACGGACGGCGCGCTGGCGGCGGCGGTGATCCACGTCCTGATCAAGGAAGGCTACGCCGACCGCGACTACCTCGCCCGCTACACCGACTGGTCTGCGGAGGCGGAGGCCCACTTCGCCGAGACCACGCCGGCCTGGGCCAGCGCGATCACCGGCCTGAGCGTGGCGGCGATCGAGGACTTCGCCCGGCTCTACGGCCGCCACGAGCGCAGCTTCATCAGGCTCGGCTACGGCTTCTCGCGCTCGCGCAACGGCGCCAGCAACCTTCACGCGGTCTCTTGCCTGCCGGCCGTCACCGGGGCCTGGCAGCACGAGGGCGGCGGCGCGCTCTGGGGCAACGGCCTGATCTACCACCTGGACAAGACCCTGATCGAAGGCCTGGACCGGCGCGACACCTCGGTGCGCAACCTGGACCAGTCCCGCTTCGGCCCGGTCCTGACCGGCGACAAGCGGGACCTGGGCGAGGGGCCGCCGGTCACCGCCCTGCTGATCCAGAACACCAACCCGGCGGTGGTCTGCCCGGAGACCCGCAAGTGCCTCGAGGGCCTGGGACGCGACGACCTCTTCACCGCGGTCCACGAGCAGTTCATGACCGAGACCGCGGCCTTCGCCGACGTGGTCCTGCCGGCGACCAGCTTCCTGGAGCACGACGACTGCTACACCGCCAGCGGCCATACCTTCTTCCAGGTCACCAAGGCGGTGATCGAGCCTCTGCCGGACTGCCGCTCGAACCATGAGGTGATCTGCGCCCTGGCCAAGCGCCTGGGGGCCGAGCATCCCGGCTTCGAGATGACCGCCTGGGAGCTGATCGAGGCGACCCTGGCGGCCTCCGGCCTGCCCGAGGCCGAGGCGGTCTACCGCGACCGCTGGCACGACTGCGCCGAGGGCTTCGAGGGCATGCACTTCCTCGAGGGCTTCCCGCATCCGGACGGGCGCTTCCGCTTCAAGGCCGCCTGGCCCGAGGTCGGGCCGGACCACCAGGGCATGCCGGCCTTCGCCGGCCACCACGCGATCATCGACGCCGCGGACGAAGATCATCCCTTCCGCCTGGTCGCGGCCCCGGCCCGGACCTACCTGAACACCAGCTTCACAGAGACCCCCGGTTCCCGGGCCCGGGAAGGCCGGCCCGAGGCCATGATCCATCCCGAGACCCTGGCGAAGCTCGGCCTGGCCGGCGGCGACAAGGTCCGGCTCGGCAACCGGCTCGGCTCGGTGCTGCTGCACGCGCGGGCCTTCGACGGCCTGCAGCCCGGCGTGGTGGTGGTCGAGAGCATC
>JANQGU010000257.1 GCA_028282935.1 Kiloniellales bacterium | reverse complement strand
GCGGAGGAGATCGGCGTCACCCAGGGCGCCGTCGCGCAGCAGGTCCGGGGGCTGGAGGCGACCCTGGGCGTGAAGCTCTTCGAGCGGCTGCCCCGGGGCCTCGCGCTGACCGAGGAAGGGCGGAGCTACCTCGCGCCGCTCCGGCTCGCCTTCGCGATCATCGCCGAGGCGACCGAGGACCTGCGGCCGCAGCCGGCGGTGCTGACGATCAGCGTGACGCCCTCCTTCGCGACCCGATGGCTGGTGCCGCGCCTGGGGCAATTCACCGATGCCAACCCCGATCTCCGGGTCAAGGTCGACGCCGCGCAACGGCTGGCGAACTTCCGGGACGACGGCATCGATATCGCGGTCAGGCAAGGCACGCCGCCCTTCGGGCCCGGGCTGGCCGCGGAGCTTCTGTTCCCGCTGGCGTTCTATGCCGTCTGCAGCCCGAGCCTCCTGGCGGGGGCGCATCCTCTGCGCGGGCCGGAGGACCTCGCCCATCACGTGCTGCTGCACGACGCCCACGGGCTCTGGCCGCTCTTCCTGGAAACGGTCTTCGCCGGCCGGGCGAGAAGCCCGCTGCGCGCGCCATGAACTTCAGCCAAACCTCGCTGGCGCTCGACGCAGCGGTGGCGGGGCAGGGGGTGGCCCTGGCCAGCGATCCCTTCGTCGGCGACGAGCTGGCGGCGGGCCGTCTCTGCCGCCCCTTCGCAGAATCGATCACCGGGGATCTCGGCTTCTTCGTCGTGGCCCCGAGGAAACCGCGCTATCCCGGGACCGTTCGGCGAATGTGGGACTGGCTGGTCGCGCAGAGCCGGTCGGAAAGGGCCGGCGCCGACGACGAGCTCTCCGCGTGAGGCGGCTTGGTCAGTCCTTCTCCGCGCGCGCCAGCAGGCCACGGTCTTCGGCCATCGCCTGGGCCTTCAAGGCCAGCTCCATCACGGTGAAGCTGTGGCTCTGCGCGCAGGCGCTTTCGCCGCGCGTCAGGACGTCCCGCGCCAGCTTCGCGAAGTAGGGCAGCTCGGCCTGGCTGCAGTCGATGTGCTCGCAGCGCTCGCCGTTGACCAGAAACAGATGGTCGATGCCGGGGCGCCCGGCGACGTCGACGTACTTGCGCAGCTCGATCTGGCCTTCGGTGCCGGCGATGAAGAGGCGCCCGTCGCCCCAGTTCGGCAGGGCGTCGGGCGTGTACCAGTCCACGCGGATGTAGCCCTGGGCCGCGCCGCTGTGCAGGACGATCTCGCCGAAGTCCTCGAACTGCGGGTGCCCGGGATTGGCGAAGTTGCCGACCGCGGCATGCGAGATCTCGGCCGTGCTCGCGCCCGCGAAGTGCAGGAACTGGTCGATCTGGTGCGAGGCGATGTCGGTCAGAATGCCGCCGTAGCGGCGCCGGTCGAAGAACCAGTCGGGCCGGGTCGGCGCGTTCAGCCTGTGGGGGCCGATCCCGAGGGTCTGCACGACCTCTCCGATGGCGCCGGCGGCGACCAGCTCCGAGGCCTTGGTGACCGCGCGCACCTCGAAGCGCTCCGAGAAGTTGACCGACCAGATGCGGCCGGTCTCGGCGACCGCGGCGCGGATCTGCTGCAACTCGTCCAGGGTGATGCACCCCGGCTTGTCCACCATGACGTCCTTGCCGTGGCGCAGGGCTTCGATGGCCAGGCTCGCGCGGTCCTGCGGGGCGGCGGCGATCAGCACCAGCGGGATCTCCGGGTCGTCCAGGATGGCTTGCCGCTCCAGCCGCGGCACCTCGGGAAAGCGCTTGGCGAAGCCGTCGAGGGGCTGTGGCCGTCCGGCGGTCCAGAAGCCGGCAAGGCGGCAGCCGGCATCGATCATTCCCTGCGACATGCCGTAGATGTGGCGGTGGTCCAGGCCGAGGGCGGCGAAGCTGAGACCCGCCATCTCTAAGCCGCCACCACGTCCACTCGGCGCCCCTCGCGGGAGGAGGCCACCAGGGCGTCGATCAGCGCGTGGACCCGCAGCGCCTCGCGTCCGGTGACGGCCGGGCGCCGGTCGCCGGCGATGGCTTCGGCGAAATCGGCGATCAGATCGCGGTGCCAGTCGTGGGGGAAGGCCATGGGATCGGCGCCGCCGCCGCTGCCGGAGACTTCGCCGAGTTCCTCCGCGCGCCCGTCCCGCCAGGCGACCTTGAGCTGCCCGGCCTTCAGCTCGGCCGTGCCCAGCGTTCCATCGATCACGAGGCTTTCCGGGCCGCCCGGATAGGTCCCGGTGGTCGCCACGATCGCACCAACCGCGCCGTTTTCGAAGGTCACGCCGGCGACGCAGAAGTCCTCCGCCTCCATCCGGTGGGCGCGGGTGGTCGCGCAGAACGACTGCACCGCGGCCGCCGGCCCCGTCAGGCTGAGCATGAGGTCCAGCACGTGGATCGCCTGGGAGATCAGCACGCCGCCGCCGTCGCGGGCGTAGCTGCCGCGTCCGGGGACGTCGTAGTAGGCCTGGTCGCGCCACCAGGGAATCTCCGCGCGGACCAGCGACAGCGCGCCGAGGTCGCCGTTTTCGACCAGGGCCTTCAGCCGTTTCGCCCCGGCCCGGAAGCGGTGCTGGAACACGACGCCCAGGTGCACGCCCCTGGCTTCGCAGATCTCGACGATGTCGCGGGCCGCCGCGGAGGACCGTTCCACCGGCTTCTCGGTCAGGATGTGCTTGCCGGCGCCGGCCAGCGTCCGAACGATCTCGATCCGCTGATCCGGGGGCGTCATCAGGATGACGCCGTCGGTGCCGGGGTCGGCGGCGATCTCCTCGATGCCGGCGAAGCGGCGCACGCCGAACGCCTCGGCGACCGTCTGGGCCCGCTCGGGCGAACGGTTGTGGACGCCGGATACCTCGACCTGGCCGCGAAGCTCCGCCAGGGCGCCGAGGTGCGGCTTGGAGGCCATGCCGAGGCCGACGACGGCCAGTCTAATAGGGGCGTTCTTCATGTCCGGTGCAGTCTCTCAGCCGGGTTCGCGGTCACGGAGTTTGTATCCTGACAGGTGGCCGCGCCGCCAGGCCTCCACGTCGGGCCCGCCGCGCGCTACCGGATCCGCTGCCCGCTCTCGGCATCGAAGAGGAAGGCGCGGGCCGGGTCGAAGGCGGCGGTCAGGGGCGCGCCCTCGGTGGCGGTCTGTCCGTCCTGCAGCTCGACGACCAGGGGATGCGCCTCCTCGGAGCGGGCGTAGGCGAAGGAGGCGCCGCCCAGGTGCTCGACCACGTCGACCTTGGTCGCGATCTTCGTCTCGCCCTCCGGCGCGAAGTGCTCGGGGCGGATGCCCAGGAGCAGGCGCGCGCCCGGGGCCGGCGGCGCGGCCGCGATCGGCAGCGGGACGGTCACGCCGTCGAAGTCGGGCAGGGCGAGGGTCACGCCAGCGCCCTTCGCCTCGGCGATCTCGGCCTTGAGAAAGTTCATGCGCGGCGAGCCGATGAAGCCGGCGACGAAGAGGCTGTCCGGGTCGTTGTAGAGCGCCAGCGGCGCGCCGACCTGCTCGATCCGCCCGGCCCTCAGCACGACGATCTTGTCGGCCAGGGTCATGGCCTCGACCTGGTCGTGGGTCACGTAGATCATGGTCGCGCCCAGGCTCTGGTGCAGCTTGGCGATCTCCAGGCGCATCTGGACCCGCAGCTCGGCGTCGAGGTTCGACAGGGGCTCGTCGAAGAGGAAGACCTTGGGCTCGCGCACGATCGCCCGGCCGATCGCGACCCTTTGGCGCTGGCCGCCCGAGAGCTGCTTGGGCTTGCGGCCGAGTAGCGGCTCCAGGTGCAGGATCTTGGCCGCGGTCTCGACCCGCTGCTTGATCTGCGCCGGGTCGCCGCCGGTCATCTTGAGGCCGAAGCCCATGTTCTCGGCCACGGTCATGTGCGGGTAGAGGGCGTAGGACTGGAAGACCATGGCCACGCCGCGCTCCGAGGGGTCGACGTCGTTGACCACCTCGCCGCCGATCGCGATGGTCCCGGCCGTGGCCTCCTCGAGCCCGGCGACCATGCGCAGCAGGGTTGACTTGCCGCAGCCCGAGGGCCCGACGAAGACGCAGAACTCGCCCTCGTCGATCTCCAGCGAGACGTCGTGGATGACGTCGACCGAGCCGAAGCTCTTGTGCACCTCCGTGATCTGCAGTCCCGCCATGGCCTCCCTCCTTTCGGCTGGGCCGTTGCTCCTCAGGTCCCGGGCAGCATGCGGACCGCCGCCTCCGCGGCGATCGCCCGGGCCGCCTCCGTCAGCCGCGGCGCGTAGCTCTCCAGCTTGCGCAGGCTCGACAGGTAGGTCGTGCTGGTGGCCGAGAGCCCGCCCAGGACCCGGCCTCTTTCGCTCAGCACCGGCACCGCGACGCAGATGATCCTGGCCTCGTGCTCCTCGCGGTCGAAGGCGAAGCCGCGCGCCCGGATCCGCGCCAGCTCCGCCTTGAGGGCGGCCGGCGTGGTGTAGGTCTTCTCGGTGAAGCGGTGGAAGGCTTGGCGCGCGATCGCCTTGTCGATCTCCTCGGGCGGCAGGAAGGCGAGCATGGCCTTGCCGAGCCCGGTGCAGTAGGCCGGGCCGACCTTGCCGGTCGAGGAGAACATCGCGACCGAGCGCTCCGAGGTCCGCTTGTCGACGTAGAGCACCTGCCCGGCGTCGAGCATGGCCAGGTGCAGGGTCTCGCCGATCTCCGCCGAGAGCGCGTCCAGGGTGCCGCGCGCCGCTTCGGCCAGGGTCGAGCGCGCCCAGGCGCCGCTCGCCAGGCGGATCAGCCTGAGCCCCAGGTGGTAGGTCTGGCGCCGTTCGTCGTAGGCGACCATACCGTTGCGGATCAGCGACTTGAGCAGGCGGTGCAGGGTGGCCTTGGGGTAGGGCTGGGCCTTCAGCAGGTCGCCGAAGCGCAGCGGCCCCTCGGCCTCGGCGATGGCCTCGAGGACGCCGAGCGCCTTGCCGACCGTACCCGGTCCGGCGTCGTCCTGCGACGAGGTCTGCGCTGGGAGCGTCTCGAGCTCCGTCATCTTGCCTCCGAAGCGGCCCTCGGCTTTTCGCCTTCTGTGGGTTGCGGCCGCCTTGTCTGTTGACAGCCATAGCGCGAAGTGCACATAATTTCAATATAAGAAACAAAGTTCCGAATAATGGAACACACAAGAACGCCCGAGTCAAAGGGCCGGGCGGCAAACGAACGGGAGCAGAGCACATGAAGGTTCTGGCCAAGCGGCTGGCGGCAGCCGCCGCGATTTCCGCGACCATGGCCTCGGCCGGCTGGGCCGGCGAGCTGGTCATCAACACCGACACCTCGGACCCGGCCCCCAAGAAGGCCTTCGAAGAGCTGATCGCCGCCTTCGAGGCCAAGCATCCGGACATCAAGGTCAAGTGGAACGTTTTCGATCACGAGGGCTACAAGACCTCGATCCGCAACTTCCTGACCGCCGACGCGCCGGACCTGGCGGCGTGGTACGCCGGCAACCGCATGCTGCCCTATGTCGAGGCCGGCCTCTTCGAGGACGTCAGCGACGTCTGGGCCGAGGGCGGGCTGGACAAGACCCTGGCCTCGGCCGCGGCCTCGATGACCATCGACGGCAAGAAGTGGGGCGTGCCCTACACCTACTATCAGTGGGGCATCTACTACCGGGCCGACATCTTCGAGGAGCAGGGCATCGCGCCGCCCGCGACCTGGGCCGAGCTGCTGGAGGCCTGCGCCAAGCTGAAGGCGGCCGGCATCACGCCCTTCGCGATCGGCACCAAGGCCCTCTGGCCGACCGGCGGCTGGTTCGACTACCTGAACCTGCGGGTCAACGGCTACGAGTTCCATATGGATCTGACCGCTGGCAAGGTGCCCTATACGGACGACCGGGTGAAAGCGGTCTTCGAGCGTTGGGCGGAACTGGTCGAGCCCGGCTACTTCATCGAGAACCACGCCGCGATCGATTGGCAGGAGGCGGTGCCGCTGCTCGTCCAGGGCAAGGCGGCCATGTACCTCATGGGCAACTTCGCGCACGCCACCATGCTCGACGGCGGCCTGAAGGAGGAGCAGATCGGATTCCTTCAGTTCCCCGAGATCACCCCGGGCCTGCCCAAGGCCGAGGACGCGCCGACCGACACCCTCCACATCCCGGCCAAGGCGAAGAACAAGGAGGACGCCCGGAAGTTCCTGGCCTTCCTCGCCACCGCCGAGGTTCAGACCGCGATCAACAAGACCCTCGGGCAGCTTCCGGTGAACAACCTTTCGGCGCCGCCGGAGGACCGGATTCTCCGCCAGGGCTTCGAGATGCTGTCGAACGCCCATGCGCTCGCTCAGTTCTACGACCGCGACGCGCCGGCCGGCATGGCCAAGGCGGGCATGGAGGGCTTCCAGGAGTTCATGGTGAAGCCCGACCGGGCCGACAAAATCCTCGCGCGGCTCGAGAAGATCCGCAAGCGGGTCTACAAGTAGGACGCCGCGGGCGGCCGGGCCGGGGAGATCGCCCGGCCGCCAGGGTTCCTCGGCCAGGGTTTCTCGGGAGGTCCATCATGACGGCGGCGACGCTCACGGCCAGGCACTCCGCCCGCAGATTTTGGCGACGCAATCAACGGCGCCTGGCGCCCTGGCTCTTCCTGGCGCCGGGGGTTTTCATGTTCCTGGTCTACGTCATCCTGCCGATCTTCGAGTCGATGTGGATCAGCCTCTACGACTGGGACGGGATCGGCGAGAAGACCTGGATCGG
>JANQGU010000219.1 GCA_028282935.1 Kiloniellales bacterium | reverse complement strand
CTGGCCCGGAACATCGTCACCGACCACCGCGGCGACCGCCTGCGCTTCGGCTTCGGGATCTATCAGGACGCGGCGGATGTGGAAGCGCTGATCGGGCGGCTGGCCGGCTTCACGACCTAGATATCGTCACCGGGCAGAGAGCCGGCGATCCCTTGGCAGCGCGTCGCCAAGCGGCACCCTGGGTGCCCGAATCGCGCGCCGAGCCTACGCGCTCCGGCATGACAGCGGCCCCCGGCACCGCTGCGTCGCCAGCGTCCGCCCTCCGCCTGCCTTCCCCCAAAGCCCGCCAACCACTCGCTGTCATCACCGGACTTGATCCGGTGATCCATGGCGCCAGCGGCAGGATGGATGCCCGGATCGAGTCCGGGCATGACAGCGGGGGAACCCAAGCGCCGCAGCGTCGCCAGCAGCAGGGTTCCCGCTCTACCCCGCCAGCGCCTTGCGCAGCACGTCGTTGACCAGCTTGGGGTTGGCCTTGCCCTGGGTCGCCTTCATCACCTGGCCGACGAACCAGCCGATGACCTTCTCGTTGCCGGAGCGGAACTGCGCGACCTGGCCAGCGTTCTCGGCGACGATCTTGGTGACGATGGCCTCGATCTCGCCCGTGTCGCTGATCTGCTTCAGGCCTTTTTCTTCAACGATCTCAGCGGCCTGCTTGCCGGTCTTCCACATCTCGTCGAAGACCTCCTTGGCCAGGCGGCCGGACAGGGTGCCGTCCGCGACCAGGTCGATCAGGCCGCCCAGCGCGGCGGCGTCGACCGGCGACTGCGCCAGCTCCAGGTCGTTGCGGTTCAGTGCGCCGAAGAGCTCGCCGGTCACCCAGTTGGCCGCGACCTTGGGATCTCGGCCGGCGGCGGCGGCCTCGAAGAAGGCCGCCGTCTCGCGATCCGCGACCAGGACGCCGGCGTCGTAGGGCGAGAGGCCGAAGTCGGCGATGAAGCGCTGCTTCTTGTCGTCCGGCAGCTCGGGCAGGCCGGCCTCGACCTCGGCGACCCAGGCCGGGTCGAGCTCCAGCGGCAGCAGATCGGGGTCGGGGAAGTAGCGGTAGTCGTGCGCCTCCTCCTTGCCGCGCATCGAGCGGGTCCGGCCGCTGCCGGCGTCGAAGAGCCGGGTCTCCTGGACGATCGCCTCGCCCTCCTCCAAGAGCCCGACCTGGCGCTTGGCCTCGAACTCGATGGCCTGCTGGACGAAGCGGATGGAGTTGACGTTCTTGATCTCGCAGCGCGTGCCCAGCGGCTCGCCCGGCTTGCGCACCGAGACGTTGACGTCGCAGCGCAGGGAGCCCTCCTCCATGTTGCCGTCGCAGGTGCCGAGGTAGCGCAGGATGGAGCGCAGCTTGCGCAGGTAGGCGCCGACCTCCTCGGGCGAGCGCAGGTCCGGCTTGGAGACGATCTCCATCAGCGCGACCCCCGAGCGGTTGAGGTCGATGTAGGACTTGGTCGGATGCTGGTCGTGCATCGACTTGCCGGCGTCCTGCTCCAGGTGCAAGCGCTCGATGCCGATCTCGCGGCTGCTGCCGTCCTCCAGGTCGAGGACGACGCTGCCCTCGCCGACGATGGGCTCCAGGTACTGGGAGATCTGATAGCCGGCCGGCAGGTCGGCGTAGAAGTAGTTCTTCCGCTCGAAGACCGAGTGCAGGTTGATCCGGGCCTTGAGGCCGAGGCCGGTCTTGACCGCCTGCTCGACGCAGGCCCGGTTGAGCACCGGCAGCATGCCCGGCAGCGCCGCGTCGACCAGGGAGACCTGGGTGTTGGGCTCGGCCCCGAAGGCGGTGGCCGCGCCGGAGAAGAGCTTGGCCTGGGAGATCACCTGGGCATGGACCTCCAGCCCGATCACCATCTCCCAGCTTCCGGTCCGCCCTTCGATCATCGCCATGCCACAACTCCGTTCCCGCGCCCTCGGTCCCGTCGAACCGCCTGCCCTGTCGCCCCGCTACTCGGCGCCCTACGGCTGTCATGCCCGGACTTGATCCGGGCATCCATTGTGCAGCCGGCGAGATGGATGCCCGGATCAAGTCCGGGCATGACAGTCGAAAGCGGACTTCAGCGAGTAAAGCCTTGGGACGCCCAGCAGGTCTCATTTGGTATCATCGCTGGCGGCCTGGCGCCAGCCCCGGCCGCAGCGCGGCCCGGGTACCGCGTGGGTACCAGGCCGCAGAGGCAGGCACTGCATTGTCACCATGACAAGTTCCCTGTTTTCAGAGGCTTATGCATAAGCCATGCTTTCCTTTCTGAATCCCGTCCGGACAGCGAAACGAATGATTCCCGAGCTTCTGGGGCCGCTTGT
>JANQGU010000185.1 GCA_028282935.1 Kiloniellales bacterium | reverse complement strand
TCGGTCTCCTCGCGCTCGGCCGCCTCGAGGCCGCTCTCGGCCTCGCCGTCCTGGCGCCGGCGGGAGCGTCTGCGGCCGCCGCGCTTGCCGCGCCGGCGGCGGCGGGGCTTCTCGCCGTCCTCCGAGGCCTCGGCCTCGGCCTCCGGCCGCTCCTCCTGCGGCTCGGCCTCGACCGCAGCCTCTTCCGTTGCCTCCTCGGCGGCGCTGTCCTTGCCGCGACGGGAGCGCCGGCGCCGGCGCCGGCGATCGCCCTCGGCCGCCTCGGCCTCGTCGCGAAGGGCGACGGTCTCGCCGGTGGCGCTGACGATCTCCAGGCGGTGGTCGGGCGGGACCAAGGCCGCGTCGGTCTTGATGCTGACCCGCAGCCCGTAGCGCTGCTCGATCGCGATCAGGCGGTCGCGCATCTGGTTGAAGAGGTAGAGCGCGACGTCCGGATGGACGACGACGGTCAGCATGACCGCGCCGCGCTTGATGCCCTGCTCCTCGATGACGCGCAGGACCTGCAGCGCGGAGGAATCGCTGGTCCGGATGTGGCCGGTGCCCTGGCAGGTCTGGCAGACCACCGTGGAGGCCTCGATCAGGCTCGGCCGCAGGCGCTGGCGCGACATCTCCAGCAGCCCGAAATGGCTGATCCGGCCGAGCTGGATCCGCGCCCGGTCGTGGCGCATCGCCTCCTTCAGGCGGCGCTCCACGTCGCGGTTGTGGCGTGGCTCCTCCATGTCGATGAAGTCGATGACGATCAGCCCCGCCAGGTCCCGTAGGCGAAGCTGGCGGGCGATCTCCTCCGCCGCCTCCAGGTTGGTCTTCAGGGCCGTGGTCTCGATGTGCCGCTCCTTGGTGGCGCGGCCGGAGTTGATGTCGATCGAGACCAGGGCCTCGGTCGGCGAGATCACGATGTAGCCGCCGGAGGCCAGCTCGACCACCGGGTTGTGGATGGCTTCGACCTGGGCCTCGACCTGGTGGCGCTGCAGCAGCGGGATCGCCGGGTCCTTGTAGAGCTTCACGTGGCGGGCGTGGCTCGGCATCAGGGTCTTCATGAAGGCCTTGGCGGCCTTGTAGCCGTCCTCGCCCTCGATCAGGATCTCCTCCATCTCGCGGGAGTAGAGGTCGCGGATGGTGCGCTTGACCAGGTCGCCTTCCTCGTAGATCAGCGAGGGCGCGCTCGATTCCAGGGTATCCCGCCGGATCTCGTCCCACAGCCGCAGGAGGTACTCGTAGTCGCGCTTGATCTCCGGCTTGCTGCGCTGGCTGCCGGCGGTCCGCACGATGACCGCCATGCCCTCGGGGATCTTCAGCTCGGAAATGATGCTCTTCAGCCGGCGCCGGTCGTTGGCGCTGCCGATCTTGCGGCTGATCCCGCCGCCGCGCGCGGTGTTCGGCATCAGGACGCAGTAGCGGCCGGCGAGGGACAGGTAGGTGGTCAGCGCCGCGCCCTTGTTGCCGCGCTCTTCCTTGGAGACCTGGACCAGGATCACCTGGCGGCGCTTGATGACCTCCTGGATCTTGTAGCGCCGCAGCAGCTTGGCCCGCTTGCGCCGGTCCTCCTCCATCTCGTCGCCGCCGACGGTGTCCACGTCGACCTCGGTCTCGACCTCCTCGACCTCGTCCTTGTCGGCCGCGGCGCCGTTGGCCTCCTTGGCCTTGGCGCGCGAGCGCTTGGCCGGGGCCGGCTCCTCGGCGCCGTTGGCGGTCTCGCCCTCGGCCTCCTCGTCGTCGGAGGGATCGCCCTTGAGGGCCGCCTCCTCGGCGATCAGGGCCTCCCGGTCGGCGATGGGAATCCGATAGTAGTCGGGATGGATTTCGGTGAAGGGCAGGAAACCGTGGCGGTTGCCGCCGTATTCGACGAAGGCCGCCTGCAGGGACGGCTCGACCCTGGTGATCTTCGCCAGATAGATGTTGCCTTTGAGCGGCTTCCTAGCCGTGGTTTCGTAGTCGAACTCTTCCAGGCGCTTGCCGTTGAGCACGGCCACCCGGGTCTCTTCCGGGTGGCTGGCATCGATAAGCATTCGTTTGGGCATAAAGGTGAATCTCCGGGAAGCGCCCGGCAATGCCCGACATGGCGGGCAGCGGCGCTGATCTCGAGTTGAATGTGAGGTGAGGGCCCAGGTTAACCGTGAGAGATTTTTGCGAGAAATCGCAGCTCATGGCCGATGGCCCGTTCCCATTTTTCGATCCTGCGCCCATTGGGGGCGGCAGGGCCGCTTGACTGGTTGCGGGGCCTCGACCCCACAGCTATGGCTTGTGCGCCAATTTTGCCCGGACCGCAAGATGGACCCTCGGAGGGTCTGGAGCGCTCGACCGCGCTGGTCCCTGGGTTGGCTCGTCATGCCAGGACGGCGCCGCTTTGGCGCGTGCACACAATATGACGATATCGTCCTATCACTCAATGAATTAATGCCGCCTCCAGGGCATTACAACTGCCGATTCGCTTGTTGCCATCGATCCTTATCGAGTATATCTAGCCTAGCCTGTAAGGAGTCGGCGCTACATCTGGCAGGTCGTGCGGACATTCGCGACAATTCTGATCTTCCTGGCCGGGGTCGTGATCGGTGCCAGTGGCGCCTTCGCCCAGCCGACAGTCACCGGGGTGCGGATCGGCGCGCACCCGGACAAGACCCGTTTCGTCATGGACCTGACGGAGGCGCCGGCCTACCGCGTCTTCGCGCTGCCCGATCCCTTCCGTATCGTGCTCGACCTGCCCGAGCTGGACTGGCAGCTGCCGGACGATGCCTGGCGCAAGGGCGGCGGCATGGTCAAGGCGCTGCGCTTCGGCCTCTTCGCGCCCGGCACCAGCCGCGTCGTCCTGGATGTCGAGGGGCCGGTCCGGATCAAGTCGGTCTTCACAATCGGCCCGACCGGCGGCCGGCCGCACCGTCTGGTGGTCGACCTGGCCCCGGTCAGCCGCGAGGCCTTCCTGGCCGATCCCGGCCGGACCATCCAGTCGGCCAAGGCCCTGCCGGCGCTGCAGCCGAGCCAGCCGCAGGTCGAGGGCAAGACCGACGACCGGATCACGATCGTGATCGACCCCGGCCACGGCGGAGTCGATCCCGGCGCGATCGGCGTCTCCGGCGTCCGCGAGAAGGATATCGTCCTGAGGGTGGCCGGCGAGGTCAAGCGCCAGCTCGAGGCCAAGGGCCGCTACCGCGTCATCATGACCCGCGAGAAGGACATCTTCCTCACCCTCAAGCAGCGCCGTGAGGTCGGGCGCCAGGCCGGCGCCGACCTCTTCATCTCCCTGCACGCCGATTCCCACAGGTCGCGGAAGGTGCGCGGCGCCTCGGTCTACACCCTCTCCGAGACGGCCTCGGATGCCGTCGCCAGCGAGCTGGCGGTGCGCGAGAACAAGGCCGACCTGATCGCCGGCATCGACCTCGAGGGCCAGACGGACGACGTCTCCAGCATCCTGCTCGATCTGACCCAGCGCGAGACCATGAACCTCTCGGCCCAGTTCGCGACCATGATGGTCGAGGAACTGGGCAAGCGCACCAAGGTGCTGGCCAATACCCATCGCTTCGCCGGATTCGTGGTGCTCAAGGCCCATGACGTGCCTTCGGTCCTGGTCGAGCTGGGCTTTCTTTCGAACCGCGCCGACGACCGGCTGCTGAGCGCGCCGAAGCAGCGCAAGCGCCTCGCGGAGGCGGTCCGGGCGGCCGTCGACCGCTATTTCTCCTGGCAGGCCACGCTCAGGAGGTCATAACCGCGCCACATTTGCCGGTTAGCTGATAAAGGGATCGGGCGAGCCTTTGGTTTGCCACTATAAATACAACGGCTACAACGGCTTAGTGTATATTCCGGAAAGAAAACCGGTCGGGAACCTGACATGCTGAAGATCCTGGGAGCCCTCTTCTCGGTGCTGTGCGTGATCGTGCTGATCGCGGGCGTCGGGCTGCTCTACGGCTACTATCACTATGCCCGGGACCTGCCCGACTACCGGCAGCTGGCCAAGTACGATCCGCCGACCGTGACCCGCGTCCATGCCGGCGACGGCCGGCTGCTGGCTGAGTTCTCGCTGGAGAAGCGGGTCTACGTGCCGATCCAGGCGATCCCGCAGCGGGTGATCAACGCCTTCCTCGCGGCCGAGGACAAGAACTTCTACAACCATCCCGGCGTCGACTTCCGCTCGGTGGCCCGCGCCATCATCACCAACATCATCAACATCGGCCGCGGCCGGCGGCCGGTCGGCGCCTCGACCATCACCCAGCAGGTCGCCAAGAACTTTCTGCTGACCAACGAGGTCTCGGTCGAGCGCAAGATCAAGGAAGCGATCCTGGCCTTCCGCATCGAGCAGGCCTTCTCCAAGCACCGGATCCTGGAGCTCTACCTCAACGAGATCTTCCTCGGCTTCCGCTCCTACGGCGTCGCGGCGGCGGCCCTCAACTACTTCAACAAGTCGCTCGACAGCCTGTCCGTCGCCGAGGCCGCCTACCTGGCCGCGCTGCCCAAGGGGCCGAACAACTACCATCCGGTCCGCAAGCACGACGCGGCCGTGATCCGGCGCAACTGGGTGATCGGGCGTCTGGTGAAGGAGGGCTACATCACCGCCGAGGAGGCCCAGCTTGCGACCGCCGAGCCGCTGGAGGTCGTCCGGCGCGATCCGACCGAGGTCGCCGAGGCCGACTACTTCGCCGAGGAGGTCCGGCGCGAGCTGGTTCGTCTCTACGGCGAGGAGAAGCTCTATCAGGGCGGCCTCTCGGTCCGCACGACCCTGGACCCGCGGCTGCAGAACGCCGCTGACACGGCGCTGCGCCAGGGACTGATCGACTACGACCGGCGCCACGGCTGGCGTGGTCCGGTCGCCAAGCTCAAGCTCGAGACGGCCGAGTGGACGAGCCAGCTGGCCGAGGTCGCGGCGCCCAAGGGCGCCCTGGCGCCCTGGCGCCTGGCGGTGGTGCTCGGCGTCGGCGGCGGCGGCGCGCAGATCGGGCTCGCCGACGGCGGCGAGGGCGTGCTCCCCATGACCGAGCTGGCCTGGGCACGGCCGCCCCTTGAGGGGCAGAAGGTCGGGCCGGCGCCGAAGTCCCCGGGCGAGGTGCTCGAGGTCGGCGACGTGGTCATGGTCGAGCCGGTGGCCAAGGGCCCCAAGGGCCAGGACTACCCGGCGGGCAGCTACGGCCTGCGCCAGATCCCCGCGATCAACGGTGCCATCGTGGCCATCGACCCGCACACCGGCCGGGTTCTGGCCATGGCCGGCGGCTTCTCCTTCAAGGCCAGCGTCTTCAACCGCGCGACCCAGGCCGCGCGCCAGCCGGGCTCGGCCTTCAAGCCCCTGGTCTACCTGGCCGCGCTGGAGCAGGGCCTGACCCCTTCGACCATCGTCCTGGACGCGCCCTTCGTCGCCGATCAGGGCGCCGGCCGGGGCAAGTGGAAGCCGGGCAACTACACCAAGAGGTTCTACGGGCCGACGCCGATGCGCATCGGCATCGAGAAGTCCCGCAACCTGATGACCATCCGGCTGGCCCAGACGATCGGCATGGACATGGTCGCCGAGACGGCCGAGCGCATGGAGGTCGTCGACTACCTGCCCCGACAGCTGTCGATGTCGCTGGGCGCCGGCGAAACGACCCTGCTGCGCCTGACCACCGCCTACGCCATGCTGGTCAACGGCGGTCACCGGATCAAGCCGACCCTGATCGACCGGGTGCAGGACGGCCAGGGCCGCTCGGTGTTCCGGCACGACGAGCGGGACTGCCTGGCCTGCCAGGCCGACCTCTGGCTGGACCAGCCGGTTCCGGAGCTGCCCGACGAGCGCGAGCGGATCGCCGATCCGGCCAGCGCCTACCAGATCGTCTCGATGCTGCAGGGCGTCGTCGAGCGCGGCACCGGGGTCCGGATCAAGGCGGTCGGCAAGCCGCTCGGCGGCAAGACCGGGACCACCAACGACAGCCTGGATACCTGGTTCGTCGGCTTCTCGCCCGATCTCGCGGTCGGCGTCTTCGCCGGCTTCGACGAGCCGCGGACCCTGGGGCCCAAGGAGACCGGATCCAGCGTCGCGGCCCCGATCTTCCGCGACTTCATGGCCGCGGCCCTCAAGGACCAGCCGGCGATTCCCTTCCGGATCCCGGCCGGCATCCGTCTGGTCCGGGTCAATCAGGACACCGGCCGCTTGGCCAAGCCGGGCGACAGGAAGGTGGTCCTGGAGGCATTCAAGCCGGGCAGCGAGCCCTCGGGCGCCCAGGTCGTCATCGACGGCGGCTACAATCCCTGGACCGGCAACAGCTCCGGCTCCGAGGGCGGTCCGGCCTTGACCGGCGATTCCGGTCTGTACTAAGTCGCTCCAAAGGATAATACCAAGGGAAGGAGATATTGACCTGTTTCATGGTCCGCATTGGCCGCCCGGGCAGGCGCGATGTGCAGCGCGATGCGGGGCATCGGGCAAGCATC
>JANQGU010000070.1 GCA_028282935.1 Kiloniellales bacterium | reverse complement strand
CCGGCGGATCAGCTCGCGACGGGCACCACGCGGCGGTCGCGGGTGAGCATCTCCTGGGCCAGGTGCAGATAGGCCCGCGAGCCGACACAGGCGTCGTCGTAGAGCAGCACCGGCTTGCCGTGCGAGGGCGCTTCCGACAGGCGGACGTTGCGCGGGATGATGGTCTCGTAGACCACGTCGCCCAGGTGCTGGCGGGCATCGGCCTCGACCAGGCTGGAGAGCTTGTTGCGCGCGTCGTACATGGTCAGGACGATGCCCTGCAGCTCCAGGCTGGCGTTCAGCTTGGCCCGGATCAGGTCGATGGTGCGGATCAGGTGGCTGAGGCCTTCCAGGGCGTAGAACTCGCTCTGCAGGGGCACCAGGACCGAGTTCGCCGCGACCAGCGCGTTGACGGTGAGGAAGCCGAGCGCCGGCGGGCAGTCGATGATGATGTCGTCGTAGCTGCCGAGCAGGCTGCGCAGGTTGTCGCGGAGGCAGTACTGGCTGCGCGACATCGCCGAGAGCTCGACCTCGGCGGCCGAGAGCGCGATCGAGGACGGCACCAGGGCCAGGCCCGGTACGACGGTCTCGACCACGACCTGCTCGACCGGCGTCCGCCCGATCAGGACCTCGTAGACGGTCTGGCGCTTGCCGCGCTCGATCCCGAGGCCGGTGGTCGCGTTGGCCTGGGGGTCGAGGTCGATGATGAGGACGCGATGGCCGCAGGCGGTGAGGGCCGTGCCCAGGTTGATCGCGGTCGTGGTCTTGCCGACGCCACCCTTCTGGTTGGCGATGGCAAGCACGCGCGCCTGCCCGCTGTAGCCCCTACCCATGTCTGCTCCTCCTCATGTCCGATCGCGTGACGCGACGACGGCCGCTCGGCGCGGTCGTAGTTAATGAAGTATTTTTGGTTTTAGTTAAGGAAGGTTTAACCGAGATATACTGGGAAGGCTCGAATCAAGACCGTGACAAGCTATCCTTAACGGTATCCAGGACTTTGAAGCCGCCGGATCAGACCCGGTCGATCAGGTGAACGAAGGACCCGAAGACCTTTCCGGCGCGGGCGCCCAGGGCACCGAGGTCGCGGCCCCGGGCGTCCCGGCCCCGAAACAGCGGCGCCGCCGCCTCGCCCCCCTCCAGCACCGCGTAGTGGAACTCGTGGCCGCGGAAGGCCGCGCCGGCCGGGCCGAGCGGCGTGGCCAGGTCCTGACGGACCTCGCGGTAGCCCAGCGACAGGCGGGGCGCGGCGAAGCTGGTCGCGACCGGAAGCAGCCCGGCCATGGCATGGCTCCGGCCCTCGGCGTCCCGCAGCGCCCGGCCCAGCACCATGTAGCCGCCGCACTCGCCGTAGACCGCCGCCCCCCGCGCCGCCGCGACCCGCAGCCCATCCAGGAAGCGGCGGTTGCCGGCCAGGCGCCCGGCCTGGAGCTCGGGATAGCCGCCCGGCAGGTAGACCGCCTCGGCGGCCGGGTCCGGCGCCTCGTCGCCCAGGGGCGAGAAGACGCTCAGCTCGGCTCCGGCCGCGCGCCAGGACTCCAGCAGCGCCGGATAGGCGAAGGCGAAAGCCGGGTCCCGGGCGACGGCGATGCGCTGGCCGAGCGGCGGCAGGGAGGCCTCAACGCTGGCGGTGGGCTCCGGGCCGGCGGCGGCCGAGCCGGGGGGGCGGGCGAGCGCGGCCTGCGCTTTGAGGTCGAGGGCCTCGAGGTCGAGGTCCTCGGCGACCGCGGCCGCGGCCGCTTCGAGGAAGGCCTCCAGGTCGGCGTGCTCGGCCGCCTGCACCAGGCCGAGGTGGCGCGCGGGCAGGACCAGCGCGTCGCGGCGGCGCAGGCAGCCCAGGACCGGGACCGGCAGGCCGGCGCAGGCGGCGCGCAGCAGCTCGCCGTGGCCCGGCCCCCCGACCCGGTTGAAGATCACGCCGGCGATGGCGGCGGCGCTTCCCGACGCCGGGCGGTGGGCGAGGAAGCCCTCGACCAGGGCCGCCGCCGAGGCGCCCATGCCGCGCGCATCGACCACCAGGACCACCGGCCAGCCGGTCGCGGCGGCCAGGGACGCGGTCGAGCCCAGGCCCTCCGGCCCGGCGCCGTCGAAGAGGCCCATGACCCCCTCGCCCAGGATCAACTCGGCCTCGGCCGAGGCCCGCGCCAGGACCGCGGCCAGGGTCGCCGGGCGCATGGCCCAGGTGTCCAGGTTGAAGCAGGGCCGGCCCGAGGCCGCCCGGTGAAAGGCCGGGTCGATGTAGTCGGGCCCGACCTTGATCGAGCCGACCGCCCGCCCGGCGTTACGGAAGTGCCGCAGCAGTGCCAGGGTGACCAGCGTCTTGCCGCTGCCCGACGCCGGCGCCGCGATCAGGAGCCCGCGCGGCATCGCTGTTCAGAAAAAGGGGTCAGAGTCATTTTTCAGAAAAGGGGTCAGAGTCATTTTTCGCGATCTTGTAGTGACGGCGCTCTTCAAGACCGCAGGCTGCTGTGCAGGTCTGCTGCAGCGAAAAATGACTCTGACCCCTTTTCTGAAAAATGACTCTGACCCCTTTTTTTGGACCCCTTTTTTGGCCGCCGGCGTTAGCCCGTCTCGCGCCGGGAGCGGCCCAGGGGATCGGCGTCGAGCACCCGGCCGCCCAGGGCGCCCAGCCAGTCGAGGCCGGCGCGCAGGCGGACCACCTCGCCGACCACCACCAGGCAGGGCGGCGTCAGGCCGGCGTCGCGGGCGGCGGCGGCGCAGGCGCCCAGGGTGGTCTCCAGCACCGCCTGGCCGGGCAGGGTCGCCTGGCTGACGATGGCGACCGGCTCCCGCGGGTCGCGGCCGCCGTCGACCAGGCGTCCGGCGATGACCTCCAGGTGCTTCAGGGCCATGTAGATCACGATCACCGGCGAGCCCCGGGCGATGGCCGCCCAGTCCAGGTCGTCGGGGACCTCGCCGCCGACGTTGTGGCCGGTCAGGAAGGTCACCGCCGAGTTGGTCTCGCGGTGGGTCAGCGGAATCCCGGCCTGGGCCAGGCCGCCGAGGCCGCTGGAGATGCCCGGCACGATCCGGAAGGGCACGCCGGCCTCGACCAGGGCCAGGGCCTCCTCGGCGCCGCGGCCGAAGACGAAGGGATCGCCGCCCTTGAGACGCAGCACGCGGCGGCCCTCGCGGGCAAGCTGCACCAGGCGGCGCGAGATGTCGGCCTGCTTGGGCGAGGGCTTGCCGCCGCGCTTGCCGGCGTACTCCAAAGCGGTCCCTGGCCCCGCCATGCGCAGGATGTCCTCGCCAACCAGGGCGTCGTAGACCACGACCTCGGCGCTGCGCAGGCCCTGCAGCGCCTGCAGGGTCAGCAGCCCGGGATCGCCCGGCCCGGCCCCGGCCAGCCAGACCCAGCCCGGCTCGATCTTCGGCAGTCCGTCGAGAATCGCGTCCATGCCCGGCAATCTAGACCGCCGGCGCCGCCGCGCCTAGCCAGCGAAAGCCGTCGGCATACGGAATCGCGACATGGGCCGCAGCGTGACGACCAAGCCCGAGGAGATCGCCCGCTCGATCCTCCACCTGGCGTCGGAGGCCTCGAGCTTCATGACCGGCGCCGCGCTCCTGGTCGACGGCGGGGTATCGATCAGCCGGCCCTGGGAGGCTTGAAGGGGCCTTCAGATGCCCTCTGTCGAGCGAGGTCGTCCTTCGCTAGAATGATCGCCCGGCGAGCGACGGCGAGCAGCGAGCGTGACCTTCCTGCCCTTCCAGACCCTGTACTTCGAGGACCTGAGCCTGGGCCTGACCGAGGTCTACGTGAAGGAGGTCAAGTCGTCGGACGTGGTCGGCTTCGCCGAGATCACCGGCGACCGCAACCCGATTCACCTCTCGGAGCACTTCGCGGCCAAGACCCCTTTCAAGGGCCGGATCGCCCACGGCCTCTACACGGCCAGCCTGATCTCGGCCGTGATCGGCACGCGTCTGCCCGGGCCAGGCGCGATCTACATCTCGCAGACGCTGCGCTTCCTGGCCCCGGTGAAGATCGGCGACAGCGTCGAGGCCAGCGTCGAGGTCGTCGAGCTGAACGCGGAACGGCAGCGGGCCGGGCTGTCCTGCAAGTGCACGGTCGGCGACACCAAGGTCCTGGAGGGCGAAGCGGTCGTGAAGGTCCCGCGCCGCGAAGACGGCTGAGCCGCAGCCCGCCCGGCGGCGCCTCCGATCTCCCCTAGAACATGATCTAGGCCGAATGCGACAGGATGTTCAGAGTCCGGCCGAGGGGATCTCGCAGGTAGAATCGGCGGACGCCCCAGGGCTCGTCGACGAGGTCGTAGACGATCTCGTGTCCCGCCGCCTTCGCCCGCCGATAGACCTCGTCGACGTCGTCGACCTCGATCGAGAGATCGGGGACGGGCGTGCCCGAGCCGCCCTCGCTCGCGATGCTGAGCTGGGGTGCGGCGGCGGCCGCCGCGGCGAAGGTCAGGATCCAGCCGAGATCCATGACGACCTCGAGATCGAGCAACTCCTCGTAGAAGGCGCGGGCGGCGCCGGGATCGGCCGCGGCGAAGTTGGCCACGATGCGTCGGACGGTCATGAAACCTCCCTTGGCGACGAAGGGACCAGCCATAGGGCCAGCCAAGGGAAGTGTAGCGCCCACCGCCGCTACGGGCGAGGCCGCCGGGCCAGGCCCCGAATCTTACAGGCAGTTCCAAGAGACCATCTGTCGTCGCCCCTCGACGCCGGATAGACTGCCGCCATGGCACGACGACCCGAAGGGCCCCTGAAGCGTGGCTGGACCACCGGCGCCTGCGCCACCGCGGCGACGCGGGCGGCCTACAGCGCGCTCCTGACCGGCACGTTTCCCGATCCCGTGACCATCCGCCTGCCGCGCGGCGAGGCGCCGGCCTTTCCGCTCGCCCGCGAGGAGCTGGGCGCGGACTTCGCGCGGGCCGGGATCGTCAAGGACGCCGGCGACGATCCGGACGTGACCCACGGCACCCTGGTGCTGGCGACCCTGCGCCGGCGCGCGCCGGGCAGCGGCCTGGCCTTCCGCGCCGGTCCGGGGGTCGGGACCGTCACCAAGCCGGGGCTGCCGCTGCCGGTCGGGGAGCCGGCGATCAACCCCAAGCCCCGCGAGATGATGCGCGCCGTGGTGGCCGAGCTCGCCGCCGCCCACGGCGAGGCCGGCGACGTCGAGATCGAGATCTCGATCCCCGGCGGCGCCGAGCTGGCCAGGAAGACCTGGAACCCGCGCCTCGGCATCGAGGGCGGCCTGTCGGTCCTGGGAACCACCGGGGTGGTGGTGCCCTTCTCCTGCTCGGCCTGGATCCACTCGATCCACCGGGGCATCGACGTCGCCCGCGCCAACGGCTTCGACCACGTCGCGGCCTGCACCGGCTCGACCTCGGAGGCCGCGGTGCAGGCGCTCTACGGCCTGCCGGAGAGCGCGCTGCTGGACATGGGCGACTTCGCCGGCGGCCTGCTGAAGTACCTGCGCCGGCACCCCCTGCCCCGCCTCAGCCTTGGCGGCGGCTTCGCCAAGCTCGCCAAGCTGGCCGCCGGGCACCTCGACCTGCACTCCGGACGCAGCCAGGTCGACTTCGACGTCCTCGCCGAGCTGCTGGCCGAGCTGGGCGGCGACGAGGCGCTGGACGCGCGGGCGCGCGGCGCCAACACCGCGAGCGAGATCCTGACCCTGGCCGAGGCCGCCGGGCTGCCGCTGGCCGACGCCGTCGCGGCACGGGCGCGGGCGACGGCCCTGGAGGTGCTGGCCGGCGAGACCGAGGTCGAGGTCCTGGTCGTCGACCGCCAGGGCAGGCTGGTCGGGCGCGCCGATGGCTGAGCCCCGGCGGGTCCTGATCCTGGGCGGCACCGCCGAGGCGCGCGACCTGGCGCGGCGCCTGGCCGCGGCGCCGGAGCTGGAGGTCGTCACCTCGCTGGCCGGGGTGACCCGCAATCCCGAGCGGCCGCCGGGCCGGCTGCGGCGCGGCGGCTTCGGCGGCGCCGCGGGCCTGGAGGCCTACCTGCGGGACCAGGCGGTCGCCTGCCTGATCGACGCGACCCATCCCTACGCCGAGCGGATCTCCGGCAACGCCGCCGCCGCGGCCGCGGCCGCCGGGGTGCCGCGCCTGCAGCTTCTGCGGCCGCCCTGGCAGGCCGAGCCGGAGGACCGCTGGGTCCGGGTGCGCGACACCGAGGCCGCGGCGCTGCGGCTGCCGGCGCTGGGGCGGCGGGTCTTCATCAGCTCCGGCCGCCAGGGGATCGGCGCCTTCCGGGAGCTGAGCGGACACTGGTTCCTGATCCGCCTGATCGATCCGCCGGAGTCGCCCCTGCCCCTGCCGCACTACGAGGTCACGCCGGGCCGCGCGCCCTTCACCGTCGAGGAGGAAGCGGAGCTGCTGCGCCGGCAGCGCATCGAGGTGCTGGTCAGCAAGAACAGCGGCGGCAGCATGACCTACGCCAAGATCGCCGCCGCCCGCCGCCTCGGCCTGCCGGTGGTCATGCTGGACCGCCCGGCGCCTCCGGCGGGCCCGACGGTCACAGAGCCGGCCGCGGCCGCGGACTGGCTGCGGCGGCAACTGCAGGCCGCTCCGGACTGAAGACCTTCGGCGCGGTCTTGCCCAGGCGGCCGCGGAGGATCAGATTGGGGAGGCGCCGCCCGCGCCCTTCGCGCCGGGCGGGTGAATTGCGAGGACCTCCAAGAGACCTTGGACCGAGGGAGCGGCCCCTGACCCGGGCCGGGTGAAGACAAAGATGCCAAAGCAGCAAGTCCTTCCGGCCTTCGCGACGCCGATCTGGTCGTGCGTCTGGGAAGATTCCGAAGAGCTGAACGCGGGGCTGAAGCGCATGATCCTGGAGCGCGCCCCCGAAGAGGCCCTGACCCACCGCAGCAACGTCGGCGGCTGGCATTCCGAGCAGGACCTGCTCAGGTGGCAGGACCCGTCGGTGCCGCCGCTGGTCGAGCGGATCAAGGCCGGGATCAACGGCGTGACGCAGGCGACCAAGGGAATGGAGGAAGCGGCGGCCGGCGGCTTCTTCATGGTCGCCTGGGCCAACCTGCTGCGCCAGGGCGGCTATAACCAGGTCCATGACCACAACAAGTACGCCTGGTCCGGGGTCTACTACGTGGACACGGGCGACGAGACGCCGGGGGACGAGCTCGACGGCCGCATCGAGTTCATCGATCCGCGGGTCGGCATCGGCTGGCCCAAGGTCCCGGGCGACCCCTTCAAGCAGAGGACGCGCTTCAAGCCCGAAGCCGGCCGCATGCTGATGTTCCCGGGCTGGCTGCGGCACTACGTGCATCCCTACAAGGGCGAGGCGCCGAGGATCTCGATCGCCTTCAACGTGGCCTTCAACGATCCCAAGGAAGCCGACAGCCTGCAGCCGTGACGCGGGGGCGGCTTGTCGGCCCGGTCGGACGGGGCCACACTGGCCCTCCGCCGGTTCCGGCAGAGAAGTCCGAGAGGGAGCGGTGATGCAGCTCAGCAGTGCCCAGCAAGGCGGGCAGCCGGAAGGCGCCAAGCCGCAGATGACCATGGTGCAGGGCTTCGTGACCCCGGTGCTGAAGTGCGCCTTCCCCGGCTTCGAGGCGGTCAACGAAGGCCTGAGGACGCTGATCCTGGGACTGGCCGACCCGGAGCCGTCCAACCTGCGGAGCAACATCGGCGGCTGGCACTCGCCGAACGACTTCCTGAAGTCGGACGATCCTTACGTCCGCCAACTCCTGGAGTGGATCACCACCGCGCTCACCAGCATGACCCAGGCGACCGGGGGCGGCGCCTCGGCGACCGGGGGCGACTTCACGGTCCTCGGCTGGGCCAACGTGCTCTACCCCGGCGGCTACAACAAGGCGCACACCCACAACTCCTACGCCTGGTCGGGCGTGTACTACGTCGACATCGGCGACGACGCATCCAAGGACCAGCTTTCGGGCATCATCGAGTTCATCGACCCGCGCGCCGGCGTCGGCTCGCCGCTGGTGCCCGGAGACCCCTTCGACCAGCCCCTCTACTTCAGGCCCCAGGCGGGCCAGATGTTCATGTTTCCGGGCTGGCTGCGCCACTACGTGCACCCCTACCGCGGCCAGCGGCCCCGGATCTCCGTCGCCTTCAACGTTCGCTGGGACCAGCGCGAGGCCAAGGCGGACTGACCCCTCCGGCGCTTCGTCTTGCCCCGGTGACGACGAGGGGGGCTGCCGAAGCAGCCCCCCAAGCCGCCCACGAGGCCGTTGGCGTCGAGGCGGGGTCGCCAGTGACCTCTATTCGTCGTCGTCGAAGTCCTTATCGTCGTCGAAGTCCTTGCCGCCGCCGAAGTTGCCGAGCGGCCCCTGGTACCAGGGGCCGGTGATCGCGAAGGTGATGCCCGGGGTCTGGATGTTCACGAAGAGCCACCTGCCGTCCCTGGTGAAGGTGGCGCCGGCCCATTCCCGGCGGCGCTGGTCGCCGGTCAGCCCGCCGATCGTCTGGTCGTCCGGGATGATGATGTTGTTCTCGGCGAAGGGGAAGAGGTCGCCGTCCCTGGACAGGCCGACCAGCTGCTCGCCGCGGACGATGTTGCCTTGGTCGTCGCGGATCCCGCCGCCGTCCTCGCACAGCAAGATGCCGCCGCCGCGGGCCACGGTGATGTTGTCCGGGTTGTTGAGCGCGAAGGCGTCGACCGACTCGAAGATCAGGGTCAGCTTCCGCTCGCGGATGTCGTACTCCCAGACCTGCCCCTGGCGGGCCTCGCCGCCGTCGGTCGAGGTGAAGAAGACCGAACCGTTGCTGTACCAGGCGCCCTCGCCGCGGGTGAAGAAGGCGCCGCCCGCGGCAATGCCCTGGGCCACGACCGGCGTCTCGCTCGGCGTCGGATCAGGATTGGCGATGTCGACCCACTCGACGTCGAAGCTCTCGCCGATCTCGATCGGCCCGCCCTCCGGCAGGTCGAAGTCCAGCGCAAGCTGGTTCCGGCTGGCATTGCCGCCGTTCAGGTTGACCGGGGCGTCGGAGCCCTTGATGCGGAGCATCTGCAGGCGTCCGCCGCGCTCGAGGTTCCTGCCGCGGTGCGGGATGAAGCGGTAGAAGCCGGCGATGCCCGAGTCCTCGGTCTCGTAGACCTCGTCGGTATAGGGATCGACGGCCACGGCCTCGTGAGAAAAGCGCCCGGCATCGCGAATCGGCACCGCCGAGGCGGTGCCGCTGCCCGGCACCTCGAAGATGTAGCCGTGACCCTCGGTGGTGGTCTCCTCGCAGGTGATCCAGGACCGTCGCGCCGGGTTGGGGCCGCCGGCGCAGTTGCGGACCGTGCCCGTCAGGCTGGCCCAGTCCTCGAGCAGCCGGCCGCTGCGGCGGTCGAAGACCAGGTTCGTGGTGCCGCCCCTGGCCTCGCTGCTGAAGGTCGGCGTGCCCGCGGGCCCGAAGGGGGTGCCGCCGCTCAGCTCGTGGTTGCGCACCAGGACGACCCGCCGGCTGCCGATCTGCCGGACCACGGCCATGCCGTCGTGGCCGCCGGGCGTCTCGCTGCCGTCGGCCATGACGTCGCCTGTGATGCCGAAGGATACGTACTCGAAGCCGCGCGGCAGCTTCAGCAGCGGCAGCCCGGTGTTGGGGTCGACGACCTCGACCAGGGGGCCGTAGTCGGGGCTGATGCGCCGGCCACGGGCCTGCGCCGGCTTGGCCAGGAAGGCCTGAAAGGCCGCCGCCGGCGCGGAGAGGCCGGCGGCCATGACGGCCCCGCCCTTGAGGATGGAGCGCCTGGACGGTTCGGTAGCCGTCGGTGATTCCGTGCCGGCGGCAGCGCCGACGGAGTCTTCGGGTAACGACATCGGTGATCCCTCCCGGGGATGATCGGTTGCAGCTTTGTTCGGATTGGACTTTCCCCAACGCCGCCGGGGAAATTCGCCGCAGCCTAGGAAGGGCGCGTGACGTTAACCTTGCCCGGAGATGAAGCTTTCGTTCCGGACGCGTGACACGAGGGTGAAGCTGGCGCGACAAGCGGGCGCTTGCGCCTAGTTTCCAGGCAGGGCGCCCGCGAAGCGAGTCCGTCTGATCGGATAGCGCCCCAGGGCCGGGCCGGCTTCACCCTCGTGTCGTCAGGATCGTAAAGCTGAGCGGCGCAGAGCCGGCTTCACTTTTTCAAGACAGGGGGGTGTCAGGACCGTCGGCTGTGCCGGCAGACGTGGACGTGATCGGGGTCGTAGAGCTTGGAGTCGGCGAAGCCGTCTTCGGCCAGCACGCGGCCGACCAGGATCAGCGCGGTGCGGGTGATCTTGGCGGCGCGCACCTTGTCGCGGATCTCGGCCAGGCTGCCGAGGATCACCTGCTCGTCCGGCCAGGAGGCGCGGTAGACCACCGCGACCGGACAGTCGGCGCCGTAGTGCGGGGTCAGGTCCGCGACGACCTGGCGCAGGTTGCGGACCGAAAGGTGGATGGCCAGGGTCGCGCCGCTGCGGCCGAGCTCAGCCAGTTCCTCGCCCTCCGGCATGGCCGAGGCCTTCATCGCGGTGCGGGTCAGGATCACGGTCTGGCTGATCCCCGGCAAGGTCAGCTCCTTGCCCAGGGCCGCCGCCGCCGCGGCATAGGCCGGCACGCCGGGGGTGATGTCGTAGGGAATGCCCAGCGCCTCCAGGCGCCGGATCTGCTCGGCGATGGCGCCGTAGAGCGAGGGGTCGCCGGAGTGAACGCGGGCGACCTCCTGCCCGGCGTCCTGGGCCGCCTGCATCTCGGCGAGGATCTCGTCCAGGGTCAGCGGCGCGGTGTCGACGACGCGCGCGCCGGGCCTGGCGAAGCCGAGGATCTCCTCCGGCACCAGCGAGCCGGCGTAGAGCACGAGGTCGGCCTCTTCGATCAGGCGCTTGCCGCGCAGGGTCAGAAGGTCCGCCGCGCCCGGGCCGGCGCCGATGAAATGCACGGTCATTTCGGCGGGCCCTCGCCTGCATCGTAGCCGCGCGGTGTGTAGACCCAGAGGCCGCCGTCGCGGCGCGGCACCCGCCGGGTGGTCGAGGCGCCGATCAGCACCAGGGTCAGCATGTCGACCTGGTCCGGCGTCAGCGCCGCCAGGTCGACCACCGTGACCTCTTCGCCCGGGCGGCCGAGGCGCCGCGCCAGCACCACCGGCGTGCCGGCCGGGCGATGCCGCAGCAGGATGTCCCGCGCCCGTTCGAGCTGATGCCGGCGGCGCTGCGAGACCGGGTTGTAGAGCGCGACCACGAAGTCGCCCTCGGCCGCTGCCGTCAGGCGCTTCTCGATGGCCGGCCAGGGGGTCATGAGGTCGGAGAGCGAGACCGTGCAAAAGTCGTGGCCCAGGGGTGCGCCGACCCGCGCCGCCGCGGCCTGCAGCGCCGAGATGCCCGGCGAGACCTCGACCCGGACCCGCTGCCAGTCCGGCCGCTCGCAGGTCTCCAGCACCTCGAAGACCAGGCTCGCCATGGCGTAGATCCCGGGGTCGCCGGAAGAGACCAGGGCGACGGTCCGGCCCTCGGCGGCCAGGCCCAGGGCGTGGCGGACCCGCGCCTCCTCCTCCCCCAGGTCGAAGTCGTGGCGCGTCTTGCCGGCCGCGGCCGGACCGAGCAGATCCAGGTAGAGCCGGTAGCCGACGAGATCGCTCGCAGTCGCCACCGCCGCACCGGTCTCTGGCGTACGCCAGGCCTCTTTACCGGGGCCGGTGCCGATCACCAGCAGCCGGCCCTGTGCGGCGCCGGTCGACGCGGCGTCCAAGGGCGACGGCGCCCGAGCCAGCGCGCAGGTGGCGCGCGCGGACTTCGCCTTGGGCAGGACCAGTTCCCCCGCCTCGCCGGCCGCGGCCAGGGCCGCGCCCTCGGCGACGCCGTGCACGCCGACCTCGCGGAACACCGCCTCGGAGGGATTGGCCAGGCGCGGGGTCTGGGCCTCCAGAGCCGCAGCGCCGAAGAAGCGGGCCGGGACGGCGAGGTCCTCGGCCAGGGCGTGGACCGCCGCCTCGTCGGCCTTGAGGTCGAGGGAGAAGACGCCGGCCACGGCCTGGGGTGCGAGGCCCGCGTCCCGGAGGCGATCGCGGACCAGGGCGATCAGCTCCCCGGCCGCGCAGCCGCGCTCGCAGCCGACGCCGAGCGCAAGCGTGCGGGGATGATAGACGAGGCGTTCGGCACTGCCCGGCTCGGCCCGCTCGGTGACGAGGATCTCCAAGGCGCCCTCCTCGTCGAAAGGCAGATCCGACGCAGAGAGCCAGTCCGGGTCCTGCTCCGGCCTATCCGCACGAAGGCGGACCTTGGAACCGCCGAGCAGCGCGGCAACGAAGGCCTTGTGGTCTTCGGGATTCGCCAGGACCCAGCCGGCTGGCGGCGCGTCGAGGGCCAGGCCGAAACGGCGGTCGCCGGCCGTGGTGACCGCGGCGTCGATGCCGAGGGCCTCGGCGATCCGCCGGGCGAGGTCGTTGGCGCCGCGGTGACCGCCGAGCAGCGGCACCACCGCGCCGCCGTCCTCGGCCAGGGCGACCACCGGCGGCTCGGCCCGCTTGTCGGCGAGCAGCGGCGCCAGGACGCGGATCAGGATCCCGGCGGCGCAGAACCCGACGATGGGGCGCCCCTCGGCGAAGCGGGCGCGCAGCGCCGCCGTCGTGTCGTCGAAGAAGAGGTCGGCGCCCTCGGCCCGGCCGCGGCGGCCGTGGATCTCGGAGCCGGGGAAATCGGGTTGCAGCCGGCGGGCCAGGTCCAGGCCCTGCGCCGTGAGGACGAGGAAGACGGGGGCGGGGTTTGCGGGCGCACTCATGACCAGGCCTCGCCGCGGCGGTGCAGCAGGATCATCGAGAAGTAGGGCGCGGCGTCCTCCGGCAGCGAGTCCAGCGGCAGGACCCGCTGGCTGGCCATGGTCGCGTGCTCGATGTAGCGGGCGCCTTCCAGAAGGCCCAGCGCGTCCAGGACCCGGCGCACCTTGGGCAGGTGCCGGCCGACCTTGATGATCGCCGCCGCCTCGGCCCGCTCCAGCCGGGCCCGCAGTTCGGCTTCCTCCAGCGGCGCCGGGACTACGGTCAGCACGTCGTTGCGCGCCGCCAGGGGCGCGCCGAGCGCGGCGGCGCAGGCGGTGAGCGACGAGACGCCGGGGACCACCTCGACCGGATAGCGCTCGGCCATGCGGCCGAAGAGGTACATGAAGGAGCCGTAGAAGAAGGGATCGCCCTCGCAGAGCACGGCGACGTCGCGGCCCGCCTCCAGATGCCGGCCGAGCGCCGCCGCCGCGCCGTCGTAGATGTCGTCCTTGGGGAAGGAGGCATCGTGGATCGGCATGCGGATGGCGATCTCTTCCTGGCGGTCGTCCAGGTGCGGCGCGGCGATGCGCCGGGCCAGGCTCTCGCCGACCTCCGGCGCCGGATAGGCGACCACGGCGGCGGCCTGCAGGACGCGCAGGGCCTTGAGGGTGATCAGCTCGGGATCGCCCGGGCCGATACCGAGGCCGTAGAGGCGCCCGGTCACGGCTTCGCCACCGCGAACTGGGTGACCGGCATCAGGGGCCGCCAGCCGAGGAAGCCGCCGACCGGCTCGGCGCGCGAGACCGAGATGCGGCTCAGCGCGCCGCCGACCTCCTGGCGCCAGCGCAGCAGCACCGCCTCGCCTTCCAGGGTGACGACGTTGGCGACCAGCCGGCCGCCGGGCCGCAGCGCCGCCCAGCAGGCCTCGAAGACGCCGGGCGCGGTGGCGCCGCCGCCGATGAAGACCGCGTCCGGCGGCTCGAGCTCCGCGAGCACCGCCGGCGCCTCGCCCGCGACGATCGCGAGCCGCGGCGTGCCCAGGGCCTGGGCGTTCTCGGCGATCAAGGCCAGGCGCTCCGGGCGGCGCTCGAGGGCGACGGCCTCGGCGCGCGGCGCCGCGCGCAGCCACTCGATGGAGATCGAGCCGCAGCCGGCGCCGACGTCCCAGAGCCGCTGGCCCTGGACCGGCGCCAGGGCGGCCAGAGTCGCGGCGCGGACTTCGCGCTTGGTGAGCTGGCCGTCGTGGCGGAAGGCCTCGTCCGGCAGCCCCGGCGTGCGCGGCAGCAGCGGCGTGCCGGGCTCGGCCCGGCACTCGACGGCGATGGCGTTCAGTTCGGCGACCGCGTCGTCGGACCAGTCCTCGGCGGTCGCGGACCGCAGGCGCTCCTTGGCTCCGCCGAGGTGCTCCAGGACTGTCACGGCGCTGCGGCCGTAGCCGCGTTCGCGCAGCAGGGCGGCGACGGCGGCCGGGCTCTCGGACCCGGCGCTGAGGATCAGCAGGCGCGCGCCGGGCTGGACGAAGGGCTGCAGCGCCGCGACCGGGCGGCCGTGGACGGTCAGGGTCTCGACGTCCGGCAGGCTCCAGCCCAGGCGCGCGCAGGCCAGGCTGAAGGCCGAGGGCGCGGGCAGGATCGCGACCTCCTCGACGGGAAAGCGCTGCAGCAACATCCGGCCGACGCCGAAGCAGAGCGGGTCGCCGGTCGCCAGCACGCAGACCCGCCGCGGCTTGTGCGCGGCGATCTCGTCGAAGGCGGCGCGCAGCGGCTTCGGCCAGGCGATCCGCCGACGGCGGTCCTCCGGGACCAGGGCCAGGTGGCGTTCGCCGCCGACCAGGACCTCGGCGCCCTCGACCAGGGCGCGGGCGGCGGCGGAGAGGCCGTCGAGCCCGTCTTCGCCGATCCCGACGATGGACAGCCAGGGGGTCATGGCCGGGGACTCACGGGGCGCCCCCTCACCCCGCGGCGAGGGCGTTGACCGCCGCCGCCGCCAGGGCCGAGCCGCCGCGCCGGCCTCGCAGGGTCAGGAAGGGAATGTCCAGAGACGTTTCCGCCAGCGCCGCCTTGGACTCGGCGGCGCCGACGAAGCCGACCGGGAAGCCGAGGACCGCGGCCGGCCTGGGCGCGCCTTCCTGCAGCCGTTCGAGCAGGCGGAAGAGCGCGGTCGGCGCGTTGCCGATGGCGACGACAGCGCCGGCCAGATCTTCGTCCCAGAGCTCCACCGCGGCGGCCGAGCGGGTCGTGCCACGCTCCAGCGCCAGGGCCGGCACGCGCGGATCGCCGAGGGTGCAGAGCACCGCGTTGTCCCGGGGCAGGCGCGCCCGGGTGACGCCCTCGGCGACCATGCGGCAGTCGGCGAGGACCGGCGCGCCGTCCTGCAGCGCGCGGCGGCCGGCCTCGGCAACCGGGCCGCCCCAGGCCAGGTCCGCCAGGATGTCCGGCATGCCGCAGGCGTGGATCAGGCGCCGCGCGACCGGGCGCAGGGACTCGGGCAGCGAGGCCAGGTCGGCCTCGGCCTCGACGATGGCGAAGGAGCGGCGGGTGATCTCCTCCGGGTCGCGCAGGTAGTCGAAGGGTTGGGGCTTGCCGCCCGTGTCCCTCTTGGCGGACGCCGGTGTTCCACCCCCACCCCGGCCCTCCCCCCTCAAGGGGGAGGGAGACTGTGTGGAGGGCTCGGCTGAGCCCCTCCCCCCTGGAGGGGGGGAGGTTGGGAGGGGGGTGGCTCTCGGTCTATCGGGCATTGCGCCTCAGCCCGCCGCCTTCTTCATCGAGCGCGGCCCGTGCGGATGGTCGGCGTGAGGATAGGGATGGTGGTGATGGTCGTGACCATGGCTGTGCACATGGCTGTGATCGTGACCGTGGGCGTGGCTGTGGTCGTGACCATGATCGTGCGCGTGGTCATGACTGTGGCCGGCCGCCGCGTCGGCGTCGGTGCCGATGCCTTCGACGTGGTGGTGATGGCTTTCCTGCGGCAGACCGACCTCGGCCTCGAAGCCCAGGACCTGGGCCCGGTACTTGCAGAGCTTGCAGTTCATGGTGTTCTCGCCGGTGAGGATCTCCTCGACCCGCTCGGCGAAGGCGTCCAGGACCGCGGGATGGTCGTTGAGGTAGGAGGCCTTGACGAACTCGATCTCCGGGTGCCGGACGGCCACGGCGTCGGTGGCGTCGTAGATCCGCTTCACCAGGACGCCGGTGAAGAGGAAGTAGGGAAAGACCACGATCCGCCGGTAGCCCAGCTTGGCGGCGTGCTCCAGGCCCGGCTCGACCAGCGGGAAGGTGACGCCGGAATAGGCGGTCTCGCCCCAGCCGAAGCCGAAGCCCTCCCACAGCAGCCGCATGACCTTGGTGACGTTGGAGTTGGCGTCGGGGTCCGAGGCGCCGCGTCCGACCACGCAGAGCAGGGTCTCGTGCAGCGGGACGCCGTCGCCGGCCGACTCAAGGGCAGCGCGGACCCGGTCGCCGGCAGCGCGCAGCAGCAGCGGATCGATGGCCAGCTCACGGCCGTAGTCGATCTGCAGGCCGGGATGCTGGGCCTGGTAGGTGTTGAGCACTGAGGGGATGTCGTTCTTGGCGTGGCCGGCGACGAAGAGCATGCCCGGCACCGCCAGGATCCGGCTGCAGCCGCGTTCGCGCAGCTTGTCCAGGCCGTCGCGGATGACCGGCCGGGCGAACTCCAGGAAGCCGCTTTCCACGTCGTACTGCGGCAGGCGCGCCTCGATGCCGCGCGCCACGCTTTCGAACTCCCGGATCGCATCGGGATCGCGGCTGCCGTGGCCGCAGACCATCACGCCGATCTTATCCATCTGCTTCGAGTCCCTCCCGTCAGACCGCCCCAGCGAGCGGCCAAGTTACGGCGCCACTCCGGCCCCTACAAGGCCGCAGAAAGGCCCCAGAAGAGTTGGCGAAAGCGCCGTTGACCCGGCTTTCGGCGCCGCCCACTCTGCATCCCATGCTGCTGGCTGACACCCTGGGCCTGCCCTTCGGCGGCGACCTGGCGATGATTCTCCTCGTCGCCCTGGCGCTCGACGCGATCCTGGGCGACCCGCCCTGGCTTTACCGCGCCCTCCCGCATCCCGTGGCGCTGCTCGGCCGCGTGATCGACTGGGCCGACAGCCGCTTCAACCGGGAGGAAGGGCGGCGCGTCGAGCGCTTCCAACGCGGCCTGCTGTCCGCCCTGGCCATTGCCGGCGGCGCCTTCGGACTGGGCTGGGCCCTGTCGCAGCTTTTCGGCGCCTTCTCCGGCGGCTGGCTGATCGAGGCCTTGCTGGCCAGCACCCTGATCGCCTTCCGCTCGCTCTTCGACCACGCCCGCGCGGTCGCCGCCGCGCTGGCCCGCGGCCTGGCCGACGGCCGCGCCGCCGTGGCCCACATCGTCGGCCGCGATCCCGAGAGCCTGGACGAGCCCGGCGTCGCCCGGGCGGCGGTCGAGAGCCTGGCCGAGAACTTCTCCGACGGCGTGGTGGCGCCGGCCTTCTGGTACCTGCTGCTGGGCCTGCCCGGGCTCTGCGCCTACAAGGCGGTCAACACGCTGGACTCCATGATCGGCCACCGGACCCCGCGCCACGAGTCCTTCGGCAAGGCCGCGGCGCGCCTCGACGACGCGGTGAACTACCTGCCGGCGCGGCTGAGCGGGCTGATCCTGGTCCTGGCCGCGGTCTTCCAGAAGGACGCCGACGCCGGCCGCGCCTGGCAGACCCTGCTGCGCGACGCGCCGAAGCACCGCTCGCCCAACGCCGGCTGGCAGGAGGCGGCGGTCGCCGGCGCCCTCGGCTTCGCCCTGGCCGGCCCGCGGCGCTACGGCGGCCAGACGGTCGAGGATGCCTGGATGGGCGACGGCCGCAGCGCCCTCACCGACCAGGACATCAACGCCGCCCTCGCCCTCTACCTGCGCGCTGGCGCGGTGCTGGCGGTCATGGTCCTGATGACCGCCGTTTGACGCCCGGTGCGGGCCTGCGGAGTTCGGAGATTCACCCCCACCCAACCCTCCCCCATCAAGGGGGAGGGCTCGTGTGGCGGCGGCCGCGCCTCCCCCTCCCCCTTGATGGGGGAGGGCCGGGGTGGGGGTGATTCTCCGGCCTATGCAAACTAAGACTATGAGCGTCGCTTGGACCGCGCCCCCTACTCCGGCAGGCGGTGGATCGCGTAGAGCAGCTTCAGGGGATCGCTGGGCGTGGCCTTGGCGCCGAAGGCGTTCCTGAAGATCTGCACGATCCGGCCCGAGCGGTAGAGGCGGCTCAGCGAGCGGTCGACCAGCAGCCGGAAATCGCTGTCGCCGCGCCTGAGTGCCAGGGCATAGGGCTCGTTGGTGAAGTGGCGGTTCGACATCCGCAGCTTCTCCGGCGCGGCGCTGCCGGCCGCCAGGTAGAGCAGGATCGCCTGATCGGCGAAGTAGGCCGAGATGTCGCCCTGCTCCAGCTTGGCCAGGCCGTCCGCGTGATCCGCGACCGGCACGACCTCGGCGGTCAGCGAGAGGCCCTTCAAGGTGTTCATCAGCGCGGTCTCGGTCGTCGTGCCGCCGCGCACCCCGACCTTCTTACCGGCCAGCTCCTCGAAGGTCTTGGGACCGCCGGCCTGGTAGAGCACGCTGGCGCCGTCGGCGAAGGTGAAGATCGAGAAGTCGACCAGCTCGCGGCGCGAGAGCGTGACCGAGGTCGGGCCGCAGAGGAGGTCGATCCGGCCCTCCTGCACCGCGGCGAAGCGGTCCTCGGCGGTCACCGGGACGTAGGTCACCTCGATGTTGTCCAGGCCCAGCTCCGCCTTCACGTCGGCCGCGACCTGGCGGCAGAGGTCGACGGCGTAGCCCGAGGCCTCACCCAGAGTGTTCTCGTAGGAAAACGGCGCCGCGTCCTCGCGATAGCCGATCTTGAAGACGCCGGACTCGCGGACCTGCTCCAGGGTCTGCGCCGCCGCCAGCGACGACAGGGACATGGCGGCCAACAGAACCGGGACGAAGAAACGTTTCATGTGATGCCTCCCTCGTGCAAGGCAGACAGCGTAACCCGGATGGCGTAGGAGGTGTCAGATCTTTCGCCCGGAGATCCTGAGCAGGGCATCGAGATCCAGGCTCTTTTCCAGGTGGTCCGCCAGCGCGTCGAGCACGCGCTCGACCTCGGCCTCGTAGGCCAGGCCGCTGTCGGCGCGGGCCTCGAGGCGGGCGAGGAAGGCCTGGCGGAAGCCGTCGGCGGCGAAGAGGCCGTGGAGGTAGCAGCCGGCGACCTTGCCGTCGGCCGAGACCGCGCCCTCGGCGCGACCGTCGAGGCGCAGCAGCGGCCGCTCCAGGGCCGGGCCGCGGGTGACGCCGATGTGCATCTCGTAGCCGCGCACGGCCGCGCCGCTGGCGACCTCCACCCCTTCGGCCTCGGTCAGGGTCTTGGCGCCGGACAGCTCGGTCTCCAGGTCGAGCAGGCCCAGGCCCTCGGCCTCGGCCGGCGGACCCTCGATGCCCTCGGGGTCGCGCAACCGGCGGCCGAGCATCTGGTAGCCGCCGCAGAGGCCCAGAACCTGGCCGCCGCGGCGCAGGTGCGCCGTCAGGTCCAGGTCCCAGCCCTCGCGGCGCAGGACCGCGAGGTCGGCCAGGGTCGCCTTGGAGCCGGGCAGCACGATCAGGTCGGCATCGCCCGGCAGCGCGCGGCCCGGCTCGACGAAGTCGACGGCGACGTCGGGCTCGGCGATCAGGGGATCCAGGTCGTCGAAGTTGGCGATGCGCGAGAGCACCGGCACCGCGACCTTGATGGCGCCGGTGCCGCTCGCACCGCCGCGCTGCACCGCGACCGCGTCCTCGGCCGGCAGGCGCGCGGCCTCGGCGAACCAGGGCACCACGCCCAGGCTCTGCAGCCCGGTCTCGCGGCCGATGATCTCCAGCCCCGAGTCGAAGAGCGAGACGTCGCCGCGGAACTTGTTGACGATGTAGCCGGCGAGGCGCGCCCGCTCCGCAGGCGGCAGCAGGCTCCAGGTGCCGACCAGGCTGGCGATGACCCCGCCGCGGTCGATGTCGCCGACCAGCACCACCGGCAGGTCGGCCGCCTCGGCGAAGCCCATGTTGGCGATGTCGCCCTTGCGCAGGTTGATCTCGGCCGGGCTGCCGGCGCCCTCGACCAGGACCAGCTCCGCCTCGGCGGAGATCCGCCGGAAGGACTCCAGGACCTTGGGCAGCAGCTCCGGCTTCAGCGCCTGATAGTCCCGCGCCTTGGCCTTGCCCCAGACTTTGCCCTGGACCACGACCTGGGCGCCGACCTCGCTCTGCGGCTTGAGCAGCACCGGGTTCATGTCGATCGCCGGCGCCACGCCGCAGGCCCGCGCCTGCAGCGCCTGGGCCCGGCCGATCTCGCCGCCCTCGGCCGTCACCGCCGCGTTGTTGGACATGTTCTGCGGCTTGAAGGGCCGCACCGTGAGGCCGCGTCGCGTATAGGCGCGGCAGAGTCCGGCGACCAGCAGCGACTTGCCGACGTCCGAGCCGGTGCCCTGCAGCATCACGGCCCGCTTGCCTGTCAAAATTCGATGCCCTTCTGCGCCTTGACGTTCTGCTCCCGGAAGGGGTGTTTGACCTGGGTCATCTCGGTCACCAGGTCGGCGGCCTCGATCAGCTCCGGCTTGGCGTTGCGGCCGGTGACCACGACGTGGAGCCTCGGCGGCTTGTTCTTCAGCACCGCGACCACCTCGTCCAGCGGCAGGTGGTCGTAGCGCAGCGGGATGTTGATCTCGTCGAAGAGCAGCAGGTCGAACTTCGGGTCCGGACCGCGGCAGGCCTCGATCAGCTCCTGCGACTTGGCCCAGGCCGCCTCGGCGGCGCGGATGTCGCGGGCCCGGTCCTGGGTGTCCCAGGAGAAGCCCTCGCCCATGGTGTGGACCTCGATCTGGTCGGCGAAGCGCTCCAGGGCGTGGCGCTCGCCGGTCTCCCACTTGCCCTTGACGAACTGCACGATGCCGACCCGCAGGCCGTTGCCCAGGGCCCGGAAGACCAGGCCGAAGGCCGCCGTCGACTTGCCCTTGCCCTTGCCGGTGTGGACGATCAGCAGGCCCTTCTC
>JANQGU010000037.1 GCA_028282935.1 Kiloniellales bacterium | reverse complement strand
GACTGCTTCACCGTCGCCGAGCTGCTGGAGTACGAGGCCATGGGCCTGACCCCGCGCGGCCAGGGCGCCAAGGCGGCCCTGGAGGGCTGGACCCAGAAGGACGGCAAGCTGCCGGTCAATCCCTCCGGCGGCCTCAAGTCCAAGGGCCATCCGATCGGCGCCACCGGCGTGTCCATGCACATCATGGCCTCGATGCAGGTCCTGGGCCGGGCCGAGGACATGCAGGTCAAGGACGCCAAGCTGGCCGGGATCTTCAACATGGGCGGCGCGGCCGTGGCCAACTACGCCTCGATCCTCGAGCCGCTGCGCTGACCACCACACGAGGGAGGGGTCGATGCACAAGAGCCGGCTGGGCGTGGTCGTCGTCGATTGCCAGGAGGGCGACTTCGAGCGCGACATCGCGTTCTGGAGCGCCGCCCTGGGCCGGCCGGCCCAGCGATCGGACGATCCCTCGGACCAGAACTACGTCGACCTCGAATCGCCGCCGGGCGAGCTCAAGGTCCTGCTGCAGCGCGTCGATCATCCCAGCCGCGCGCATCTGGACATCGAGACCGACGACCTGGAAGCCGAGGTCGCCCGGCTGGAGACGCTGGGCGCCAGGCGGATCGCCCAGATCAAGCGCTGGTGGGTGATGGAGGCGCCCAGCGGCCATCGCTTCTGCGTCGTCCGGCCGCAGACCGAGGACTTCGACGACAAGGCAAAGGTCTGGCCCTGACTCCTGGCTCAGGAGGTCGCGGCCGCGAAACGCCCGAAGCGGGCACCCCGGGGAGGATTTGCATGTTCAAGGCCCTTTTGTTGGAGCAGACGGACGGCGGCGTCAGCGCCTCGGTCCAGGAGCTCGAGGAATCGCGTCTGCCCGAGGGCGACGTCACCGTCGCAGTCGACTACAGCACGCTGAACTACAAGGACGGCATGATCCTGGAGGGGATCGGGCGGCTGGTCCGCGACTATCCCCACGTTCCCGGGATCGACTTCGCCGGCCGGGTCGCCGAGAGCCGCCATCCCGACTTCAAGGAGGGCGACGAGGTCGTGCTGACCGGCTGGCGGGTCGGCGAGGTCCACTGGGGCGGCTATGCCGAGAAGGCCAGGGTCAAGGGCGACTGGCTGGTGGCGCGGCCCGAGGGCCTGAGCCTGAAGCAGGCCATGGCCATCGGCACGGCGGGCTTCACCGCGATGCTGGCGGTCACCGCCCTCGAGGAGCACGCGGTCCGGCCCGAGACCGGTCCGGTCCTGGTGACCGGCGCCGCCGGCGGCGTCGGCTCGGTCGCGGTGACCCTGCTGGCCCGGCTCGGCTACCAGGTCGCCGCTTCGACCGGCCGAACCGAGACCCACCCCTACCTGCGCGACCTCGGCGCCGGCGAGATCATCGAGCGGGCCGAGCTCTCCGCCGCGCCCGAGCGGCCGCTGGGCGCGGCGCGCTGGGCCGGCTGCGTCGATTCGGTCGGCAGCACGACCCTTGCGAACGTGCTGTCGCAGATGGCCTATGGCGGCTCGGTCGCCGCGGTCGGCCTAGCCGGCGGCCCCGGGCTGGAGACCACCGTCCTGCCCTTCCTGCTGCGCGGCGCCAACCTCCTGGGCATAGACTCGGTGATGTGTCCGAAGCCGCGCCGGCAAGCGGCCTGGCAGCGGCTGGCCGAGCTGCTGCCGCTGGACAAGCTCGACGCCATGACCAGCGAGGCCGCCCTTGCCGACCTCCCAGCCCTGGCCAAGGACATCCTCAAGGGCCGGGTCAAGGGACGCCTGGTCGTCGACCTGCATCGGTGATCCCGGAGAGCTGCGCCGCTCCAATACGGTCCCGACCTCTCCGGCCCCCATGTCTCCGGCCCCCATGTCTCCGGCCCCCATGTCTCCGGCCAGATGTCTCCGGCCCGATGTCTCTGGCCGGAACCGGGCTTTGGCCTTATTCTCTAGGCGCTATGCCCGGGAGGAAGAGAGCGGCGGGTCTCTGTGCCGGCCTTTGCGTGGTGCTTCTGGCGGCGGCCTGCGCCCCGCCCGAGGCCTCCTATGCGCCCCGCTATTGCTATCGGACGCTCGGCGTCGTCGATTGCCACGCCGCGCCCCTTCCCGATGCCGCGCCGCGCCGGGTCGGCCATTTCGACGCCCCTCTGGAGGACTGATGCTCCTGAGCGGCCTCACCGCATCCCTGCAGTCCGCGCCGAGGCTGATCTTCGCGGCGGTCGTCTGCGCGGCCTCGGTGCTGCCGGCGCGGGCCCAGGAGCCGGTCTGGCAGGAGCTGCCCTGGGACGAGCGGATCGGCCTGTCCTGGTACGAGCGCAAGGCCGAGGCGGGCGATGTCGAGGCGATGTACCGCGCCGGCCAGCTCGCCGAGCAGGGCCTCGGCACCGCGCCCGATCCGGCCCGGGCCCGGGGCTGGTACCGGCGCGCCGCCGAGGCCGGCCATGTCCGGGCCCAGTATCGCCTGGCGTTGCTGCTGCAGCGGGGCGATGCCGGCCCGGCCGACCTGCCCGGCGCGGCGCGCTGGTTCCAGGCCGCCGCCGACCAGGGCCTGCCGCAGGCGCTCTACAACCTGGCGGTCCTCAAGGACCAGGGCCTGGGCGTCGAGAAGGACCCCGAAGCCGCCTTGGCGCTCTACGAAGCCGCCCTGCGCGGCGGCATCGCGCAGGCCGCGGTCAAGCTCGGCATCCTGCACGAGCGCGGCCGCGGGACGCCCAAGGACCTGGTCGAGGCGCTGGCCTGGTACGACTACGCGGCCCGCGCCGGGGTTCCGGGCGTCGCTACCCTGCGGGCCCGCCTCGCCGGCCAGGTGTCGGAGGCGGAGCGCCGGGCGGCGGCCGAGCGGGCAGCCTTGATTCCCTAGGAGCCCTTCCGAGCAATGCTTACGGTCCGCATCGTTCAGCGAAGCCCGGCGGGCGCGCGCCCGCCTCGGACCGGCGGCCCGTGATCCCCGACATGTCGAAGCGCCCCAAGACGCCCCGCAAAACGACCAGCAAGACGGCCCGCAAGACGCTGGGCAAGACGCCCGACAAGACGCCCGGGGAGCGGAAGCGATCGGACGCCGATCTGCTGCGCCGTGCCGGCAAGCTGCTGGACGCCCTGGACCGGAAGATCGAGGACGACCAGGGCGGCGTGCCGACCTTCTTCGACAATCACCTCAAGCGGATCCTGACCCAGGCCCTGCGACCGGGTCCCGAGGTCCCGATCGGCCTGGTCCTGGGCCCGCAGGCGCCGCGCCGCCGGGCTCCGGGGCCCGAGCTGGAGCGCCTGCGCGGCTTCCTCGACCGCTTCGACGAGGGCCGCTTCATCGACTATCGCATCCGTCGGGTCGAGGTGCCGGATCAGAAGCCGCGGCGCAGCGAGATCGATCCCCACGACATGACCTTGAGCCAGGGCGCCTGGGACAGCCTGCGCTGGCGCGGCCTGCCGCTGTTCAAGACGGTCTACGACTTCGCCCTCTATCCCATGCTGATCTGGGAGCTGCAGCCCAAGACCATCATCGAGCTGGGCTCCGGCACGGGGGCCAGCGCGCTCTGGATGGGCGACCTGCTGGAGGCCTTCGGCCAGGGCGGCAAGGTGGTCTCGATCGACATCGCGCGGCCCGAGGCCAGCCATCCGCGGGTCCGCTTCCTTCAGGGCGACTGCGAGCGCATCGCCGAGGTCCTGCCGGTGATGGAGATGATCGGCCTGGGCCATCCCTGGCTGGTCGTCGAGGACGCCCACGTCAACGTGCTGGGCGTGCTGCGCCACCTGCACCCGCAGCTGCGCCACGGCGACTACCTCGTGGTCGAGGACAGCTCCATCAAGTCCCAGGCCCTGGCCCGCTTCTTCGCCGAGACCCCGGGCGCCTACAAGATCGACACCCGCTACACCGACTTCTTCGGCCAGAACGCCACCGCCTCCTTCGACTCGATCTTCCGCCGGGTTTGAAGCGACCGCGCCTCGAAAGCACGGCCGCGGATTTATTCTCCGGATGCCTCGTTTGCGACGGCACCAAGGATGCTGCGGTTGAGGCGTCCGCCCGCGAACAGGAGGTCTTCCATTGCCAGATCGATCTCCTCGGCCGAGATCGTTCCTTTGCGCTTGGCCGCAAGGGAGGCCTGGGCTGCCCGACGCATCAGCTCCTTGATGAAGGCGGCGCTGACGCCTTCGCTTCGCGCGACGATCCGCTCGACGACGTCGTCGGAGACACTCAAGCCGGACCCATAGAGCGCGACGAGCCTCGCCCGGCAGTCGGCGTCCGGAAGAGGGAACTCGATCGCCTGGTCGATGCGGCCGGGACGACCTGCGAGCGCCGTCTCGATCGTGTCCGGGCGGTTCGTCGTGAGGATGAAGAAGATCTCCGCATCCTCGCGCAAGCCGTCCATCTCGTTCAGAAGCTTGTTGAGTTGGACCTGCTGCCACGGCGAATCCATCGCGGTTCTCTCCTGCGCGATCAGGTCGATGTCCTCGATTACCAGGACCGCCGGCTGCAAGAGCCGCGCCAAGGTGAAGTACTCTCCCAACAGGCCGATCTGCTCGCCGGCGACGATCAGGGTGGTGTGATCCGGCAGGCGGCTCGCCAGATAGCTGACAGTGTGTGTCTTGCCGGTGCCCGGCGGTCCATGGAACAGCAGGCCCTTCTTCGTCGCTTGCCCGAGCCGTCGCAGCTCGCCGCGCTGCTGCGCGAACTCCACGATATTGCGCTCCATCTGGTGCAGCGTCTTTTCAGGCAAGATCAGCTGCGCGGCTTCGACCGGTGGCAACTTGTGCACGGTGAGGCCGCTCGACATTCCCGAGTAGGGGTCGGACTGCTCCAGAGACAGGACCTTGCCCCTGTAGCTCTTCGCCTCGTTGACCGCCTTCTCGATCGCGTCGAAGCAACGCCTGACCAGGGCCTGCCCCGCTTCGCCCGGAGGAACCGCCAGCTCTATGTATATCCGGTCATCTCCACGAAAAGTGTGGTGGGTGTTCAGTACGGCCACCGCTGGGATGTCGTCCTCGTGGAACACCCAGAGCGCATCTTTCAGACAGGTCTTGGGTGCTTCGTCACCCGTGTCGACGTCTTCGAACTGCAAAGGCGCCACCCGGACAGCATTTCTGCCGGTAGACAGCAGCGAAGAGATGCCAATCGCTTCATGGCGATAGGCGACATGGATGCCGACCGTCTTGGTGGCGCGCGCAGTCAGAAGCTCGTCAACGGCCAACTGCAGATCTGCCCTCATACAAAGAGGAAAGGTCCGGCTCGAACTGACGAGCTCACTCGGCGATATCGGTGAGACGTGAAGGGCGATCAACTCGAAGGCGTGCTCGATGCCCGCGCGTGCGGCGCGCTCGACGATGAGCTTGCCGCCGTGACGGATGCAGGCGTCGCAGATGAACGCGCTTTTGCCCTTGAGCAGCAACTCCACCTCGTCATTGCTCTCTCCGCAGAAACTGCAGATGGGTGCCTTGTCTTTCCTGGTCTTGGATTTCGCTGGGTTTGGCATAGGGCTGCTCGCCGAAGTTCCGCATCTGGCCGGCAGCGAGATTAGATCGCACGGTAGGTTACCCAAGGGTGAAGCCCACAAGTAAACGGCCGCCGCTCCTGGTTTGGAGCGGCGGCCGCGTCTTGTTGTCGTCCTTGGGTCCCGCCGGGGCGGGCGGGGCTCAGTCGCCGAGCAGCTTCTTGATCGTGCCCTCGGCTTCCGTGGCGCCTTCCTGGAGCGCTTCGCCGGCCGCGCCGCCGGCCTCCCCGGCCGCGCCGACGGCTCCGCCGGCGCCCTCGGTGATCGCGTTCACCGCGCCTTCGGCGCCCTGGCGCAGGGCATCGAGGTTCATGCCGGCGATCACCTTGCCGGTCTCGTCGCCCAGGGCGGCGACGATGCGCTCGACCACCTGCTGGGGCGTGGCGCCGCCGGTGTCCCTGCCGATGTCGGTCAGGTGGATCTCCGGCAGCACGGCGCTGAGGGTCTCGCCCTCCAGGAAGGTGGCGCTGACCTTGACCGTGCCGCCCCTGATGTAGAGGTCGTCGATCACCAGCTTGCGCTCGGCGCCCTCATCGGCGCTCCCGTCGGCGGCCGGCTGGTCGCCGCCCGAGGTGCCGCCACCGCCGCCCTGGGCCGCCGCGAAGGCCTCGACGTTCTGGCGGATCGCGTCGATGTTGGAGCCGGTCGCGCCGACCTCGTAGGTGACCTCCGGCTGGGTGACCGCGATCTCGGTCACAACGATGGTCTTCTCCGTGACCGAGCCGGTGTCCAGCTTGACCGCGATCTCGCCCAGGGAGATGGCGCTGTCGGTCTGGAAGCCGGAGGGGTTGCCGACCTTGAGGCCGCTCAGCGCGCCTTTGCCCGAGGTGATGTCGACTTCGGCGTCGGCCAGCGAGACCTGGGTCTGGGTGACTTCCGAGCCGTAGCGCTCGACCGCGGCGACGACGATGGATCCGAGGTTGCTCAGCAGGAAGTAGCCGCCGACCCCGATGACCAGGATCAGCACCACGACGATGCCGCCACCAATGGCAAGTCCACGTTTCATGGTCTGAAAGACCTCTCTAGACAGTTATGCTGTGAAGCTGAGGGACCTGAGTACAACGGCGCGGTCCCGCCCGCCGGGTGAGGCCTTGGAAGATGCGGCCTGCCTGCCGCAGGGCACCGCTGGTCGGGGGGCGACCATCACGGTGCGGGCCTCTTTCTCAAGGGCGCAGTCTGATCCTCCGAGTCACGCACCACCAGTGAAAACCGTCACCCACTGCTGTGGCAAAGTCGTGACAGCGTCGGCCTGAAAAACGCAATCTGGGCGATTACGCAATTGTACCCATCTCGCTTCGGTGTTAGCGTTAAGTGGTTAAGTTCGATAAAGAACGACATCGCGTAGCAGGGGATCGAGCGGCGCGATGTTATAATAAAAATAATGGGATAGACGGGGCTGACAGGCAGTGTGACTGCCTGACGGATGAGCTTCGCCACGATTTGGCCTGCCCGATGGGGCGGGAAGGGGAGGACAAGGTGGCCTATCCATTCGGGCAGTCTCTGCCTGGCGCGCTGCGTTCCAAGACCGAAAATCGAATCGACTGGGATCACCGAACGCCCAGATGGAAGCGGCATAGCCGCGGCGGCGGGCAGCGGCCGGGCGCGACCGTCCGGGCCGCGGCGCCGGAGTCCAGGCCCCTGCTGTTCGAGCCCCTGGAGCCGCGCCTGCTGCTCTCGGCGGATCTGGTCCCGATTGCCGGCCAGTTGGCCGACGGCCTCAATGCCCTCGACGACACCATCACGTCGTTCCTGGACGAGGATCTCTTCGACTCGCCGCTGCCGCTGGTCGTCCGGGCCGAGGACCTGGGCGATGGCGTCAAGAGCGTGGCGCCCACGATCCGCGACCTCTTCTCCTTCAGCGTCGATCTCGATGGCGACGGGCAGGTCGGCACGTCGGGCAGCCAGGCGCTCCAGGATCTGGAGTCCAAGCTCCAGAGCTTCGACAAGTTCGATTCCGCCGGCCAGGCGGGCAGCGACGGCAGGGTCGACTTCGGCGAGCTGTTCCGCGGGCTCTTCATCGATCCCCTGACCAACGGGACCGACGGCTTCCTGGATCAGGTCACCGCCGGCCAGACCACGACCGATCTTGTGGCCAAGCTGAACACGCTCGACGACGACTTCCCCCTGAATGCCGCGACCTTCGACGTCAACGACGTCTCGACGACCGTCGGCCCCTTCCTCTTCGGCCTGACGGCGCAGGACACCTCGACGGACAACCAGGCCAGCGTCAGCCTGCGCTTCGACCTGGCGGTCAAGCAGGACCTGCCGGTCGACCTGGGGCTGGATGCCGAGGCGCTGGGGCTCAGCGTTCCCAGTTCCGACGTCACGGTCACGGCGGACCTGGGCTTCAATCTCGAGTTCGGCGCGCTGACCTCGGGCGGCGCCGAGGAGACGCCGGAGTTCTTCCTGGCGCTCGACGACGTCGGCGCGGGCGCTTCGGCGCAGCTCACCCCCACGGGCGAGATCGTCAACCTGGGCTTCCTCAGCCTGGAGATCGGCGATGGCGCCTCCATCAGTCTGAACGCCGCCGTCGAGGGCGGCGTCGAGGATCCCACCAGCCCGGCGCCGCTCGGCTTCCTGGAGTCCCAGTTCGATGCCGACAACCCGGCGTCCACGGCTGCGGACGGCATCCTGACCGCGCTCGGGTCCGGCCTGACCGACTTCAATCTCCCGGACGTCTCCTTCTTCCTGCGGATCGGCGACAGCGATGCCCGCGAGGTGGTCCTGGCCGCCCAGGACCACGGCGACCTCGACGGTCTGCTGTCCAACCTGCAGAGCGCCCTGGACGCGGCCGGCTTCCTGATCGGTGTCGAATCCCTGATCACGGCGGAAAACGTCGGCGGCGCGGTGTCCCTGCAGCTTGTCGACACGGACGGCGGCAGCCTCGGCCTCGCCGTGGACGGGCCGGTCACCGGCGCCTCGCCGGTCTTCGACAGCGATCCCCTGGCCGCGGCCTTCGAACTCGCGGTCGATGCCACCTTCCTGCTTTCGCTGGCCGGCGCGGTGCCGCGCCTGGTCAAGGTGACCAAGGTCTCGACCGAGGACAACACGTCCTCCTTCGACCAGCTCTTGCAGGACGTCAACGACGCGCTGGTCGCGGCGGGCTTCGTCGATGGGTCGAGCGCCCCGACGGTGCAGGCGGTGAAGGGCGCCCCGGATACCAACGGCGAGGACACCATCGACCTGGTCGCGGTGGGCGGCGGCAGTCTGGAGGTCGTCGGCGGCCTCAGCCTCGACTCCCGGATCACCCTCTCGGATCTGCAGAGCGGGCAGACGCTAACGGCCTTCGCGGACGCGGACTCGAGCTACGAGGTCAACTTGCCGCTGAAGGTCGTCGGCGGCGCCGACATCGGCTTCGATCCGACCGGCCTCGCCCTCGAGGTCTCGGTGGCGGACGTCTTCGGCTTCGAGCGGACGGAGGACTCCGACGGCTCGCAGCGGATCGAGCTGGGCCAGGATCCCGGCGGCCTGGACATCCTCCAGCAGATCGGCGACTTCGACCAGTTCGCCAACTTCAACAAGATCAGCGCCAGCGACGTGGTCGGCCTGCTGCGCCAGCTCGAGAGCTTCCTCGATGGGCTCGACGACAGCGCGGTCCTGGCCAACTTCACGATTCCCTTCGTCGAGGACGCCTTCGCCGCGGCGGTCGATTTCGCGGACCTGCTGTCCGACAGCCTGCTCTTCGACGACGGCGACGATGGCCAGGACGGCGTCGACAACGACAACCCCGCCGGCACCAACGACGTCGGCAAGCTGCTCATCGTCGATCCCGACAGCCCCGATCCGGCCAATGCGGCCTTGATTCCCGACTTCGCGACGCTCCAGGACCTGGCGGACACCCTGTTCACGCTCTTCGGCGACAGCGTCGATCCCTTGCGCGATCAGCTCTCGGACTTCATTGCCTATAACGCCACCACCGGGGTGCTGACCTTTACCTTCGACCTCTCGAGCACCTTCCTGTCGGTCGATCAGGAGATCGATTTCTCGGCCGGCCTCGGCAGCGACGCGGACGGCTTCCAGTTCGCCGGCATCTCGACCGACAGCCTGGTGCGGCTGAGCGCGAGCGGGTCGGGCACCTTCACGGTCGGCATCGACCTCAGCAACGACGCAGGCTTCGTCGATCCCAACGGCGACCTGACGCCGACGCTGGCCGCCGGCGACCTGCTTGCCGATCTCGGCATCACGCTCAAGGACGAGCTGGCGATCACCGGTGAGCCGCTCGACCTCAACGTCGGGCGCCTGAGCGCCGACGCGGTCTTCGAAGTCTCCTTCGACGGCAAGCCGGCGATCGAGGTCACCGTGACGCGCGAGGCGACCAAGGCCAGCACCGGGTTCGACTTCCTCCTGGCCGCAGTCAACGACGCCTTGAATTCCGCCCTGGACGGCACGGAGTTCGCCGGGGACCTCGTGGCCATCGAGTCCAACGGCAAGATCGCCCTGCAAGAGGTCGGGGCGTCCTTCGACACGCTGACCATCAGCGCCGATGCCGGCAACACCGCGGTCACCGAGCTCGGCTTCGCGCCCAGCCAGGAGGTCGAGGATGACCCCGACGACAGCTCGGACGACGAGACGCTGACCCTCGTCGCCGAGGACAAGCCCTTGGTCACGGTCGGGCGCTTCGCCGGCGACGTCACCCTGACGCTCGACGTCGGCGGGGTGGACAAGACCATCACGCTGACCGAGGAGGATACCCAGGCGAACCGCAGCGTTCTGGATCTGGTGAACGATATCAACGCCGCCCTGGACGAGGTGTTCCAGCAAGCCGGCGAGCGGTCGCGCTTGGCGACCGCCGATGGCGGGCCGCTGGTCTTTTCGCTGTTCCTCAACCCGGATCAAGACGATCCGGCGACCCAAGAAAACGAATCCGAGGTCGAGGTCACAATCGATCCGGACGTCGCCGCGGCGAACCGGACAGTGGCCGAGCTGGTCGCGCAGCTCCAGGCGGCGGTCGATGCGGCCGTCGGCACTCCCGGCGAGATTCTGGTCCAAGTCGATTCCGACAACGCCATCGGCTTCGTGGCCGGTGGCACCAACACCCTGGGCGATCCGGCCGCGGCCGAGATCATCGTGAACGACGCCCGGGTCGCCGAGGTGGTCGCCAGCGCCCAGGGCGCGCGCATCGTGCTGACAGGTCCCGACGGCACGACCCCCTTCAGCGTCGACAGCGTGACCCCCGCGACCGGCAACGAGCTCGGCTTCGTCGCCGGCGAGGTCGCGAACAAGGACGACCTGCGCATCGTGACCAGCGACGGGGCGGAGCACTTCGTCGATCTGCGCGACCGTGACGGCGATAACATCCTGACGCTGCAGGACATCTTCGACTCCATCAGCGCCGACACCGGCGGCTCGGTCGTCGCCGGACTCTTCGAGGCGCTCAAGGCGGCGAACGAGCTCGAGGGCAAGGACGTGCGCAGCGCGCCGGACACGGCGATCCTTCTGGTCGACAAGACCTCCGTGCCCGGCGGTACGCCGGCGGAGGAGGTCGCGGTCTTCCGCGTCGAGGGCGTCAACGGCTCCAGCGCGGCGCAGGACTTCGGCATCCAGCAGATCGACGTCGCCACCGACGAGAACGACGACGGTCGGATCAATGCCCTCGACGGCGACAACCTGATCGAAGGCAGCAGCCTGGCCGGCATCGCGCTCACCGACCGCTTCTTCATCGAGGAGGCCAGCCTCGAAGCCACGGCCGGCCTCTCGACCCCGGCCAAGGACTTCACCGGGCTGAGCTTCGTCGACGGTGACAAGGACAAGCTCTTCGGCAGCGGCTTCACGACCGACGACATCGGCAAGGTCCTGAAGATCACCGGCGGCACCAACTTCGAGGCCGGAATCTTCACCATCATCGCCGTCGACGAGGCGGAGGGCAGCGTAACCCTCGACGCGGACGTCAACACCGACTCCAGCCCCGGTGCCGACGCGGGCAGCGGTGGCGTCGGCCAGATCGCCGGCCTGCAGGCCGCGGCCCAGCTCGGCTTCGTCGGCGTGACGCTGCTGGGCGACGGCAACCTCTCGGGCACGATCTCCGGCATCGGCCTCGACACCAGCGGCGGCCCGATCACCCTGGGCGAGCTGGTGGACTCGCTTCTGGCCGGCCAAGTGGCCTCGCTCTTCGACACGCCGACCCTGGCGGGTAGCGGCAGCCTGGACTTCGAGGTCTTCGTGACCCCGTCCTTCGGGCCGCTCGACCTGGGCAGCGACATCCCGCGCTTCCTGCTCGCCGTCGACAGCTTCGGGCTCGACGGCTCCGCGCCCGTCCTCGATCCGACGATCGAGAACTTCGGCAGCCTCCTGGACTTCAAGGACCTGTCGCTCAGCGATGTCATCGCGCTGCTGCAGAACGTCTCGGATCTGCTCGGCCAGTTCGAGAGCTTCGGCTTCCTCGACGACCCGATCCCCCTGATCGACCTCAGCGTGAACGACCTGCTCGACTTCACCTCGCGCTTCGCCATGGCGGTGGAGGACTTCCAGAGCAACCCGGCGGGCTCGATCCAGGCGCTGGACGGCAAGCTCAAGGACGTGCTCGGCCTGGCCCCGGACAGCGATCTGATCGAGCTGAGCCTGGAGACGGTGGGCCCGGCCGGCAGCGAGGAGAACTTCCTCAGGCTGGACCTCAACCTCGGCGCCGCCTTCAACGATACCCTCGGCGTCTCCTTCGACCTCGGCGACGCCGGCATCCTGACCGGCGCGGCGGACCTTTCGGCACAGGCCGAGATCGCCTTCAGCCTGGCCCTCGGCATCAGCCTCGCGACCCCGAGCAAGGTCGTGCTCTTCACCGACAACACCCGGCTGAGCGGCAACCTTCGCGCCGCCGCCGACAACCTGAACTTCCGCGCGGCCCTGGGTCCGCTCGGCGTCTTCGTCAAGGGCGGGAACGTGGAGATCGGCGGCACCGCCCAGCAGGAAGGCGCCCCGCCGGACAGCGAGACCTACCTCTTCGACATCGAGCTCAACGACAGCGACGGAGGCGGCGACGGCGTCGTGACGCTCTCCGCGGTGCTCGGCGACCTCGGCGCCGCCTTCGCGCCGGACGCCGACGACTTCGGCGCCGCCTTCGAGGTGACCCTGCCGGTCTTCTTCCCGGTCGACTCGATCGCCGCCGGCAGCATCACCTTCAATCCGACCCTGTCCTTCGATCCGACGACCTTCGACCTGAAGCTCGAAGGCGAGCTCACGCCCTCTGCCGTCGACAAGGACGGCAATGCCTTCCTCGACGATCAGGGCAAAGAGCTCACGGGGGCCGAAGCCCTCGCCGCGCTCTTCGACCTCAGCGACATCGAGCTGGGAATCTTCGATTCCCTCCTGCTCGGCGTCGACGGCATCGACCTCTTCCTGGAGGGCCTCCAGGACGTGCTCGACGGCGAGGTCTTCGGGGTCCAGCTGCCCTTCGTCGGCGACAGCCTCTCGGACGGCGCGCGCTTCATCGAGGACTTCCGCGATCGCTTCGTCGATCCCTTCCAGCAGGAGCTGGAGCGGCGCATCGACGAGTTCCGAGATCCCGCCACCAATCCCATGAGCGAGATCCTGAACGATCTCTTGGGCGATCTCCTCCTGGAGCCGGTCGCCTTCGACTTCGAGGAGTTCGACGATGCCGGCACGGCGGAAGACGACCGCTTCGTGCAGTGGAACCTGAAGATCGGCGAGCTGCCCAAGCAGATCGTCGGCGCCGACATCGACTTCGACCTCGGCATACCGGGCCTGGGCCTGGAGACCGAGGGTTCGGTCGGCATCAACCTCGGCTGGTCGCTCAGCTTCGGCTTCGGTCTGAGCTTCGAGGACGGCTTCTACCTGGACATCCAGAACGATCCGGATCCTGACGACGGTGTCGAGGAGTTCGCGCCGGAGCTGATGGTCAACCTCGAGGTGACCCTGCCCGAGAGGATCGCGGGCCAGCTGGCGATCCTGCAGCTGCAGGCCATCGATACCGACAACGACAAGCTGACGGTCGACTTCGCGGTCGACATCCAGAACCGCAGCGACGCCACCGACACGCGGCTCGCCTTCTCCGAGCTGGGCAAGCTCGGCCTGGCGCCGGGCATCAAGGCCAGCGCCAACGTCGACCTCGACCTCGTGCTGGGCCTCAATCCGGACCTCTTCGACGCGGCCGCCGTTCTTCCGAAGATTACCTCCGGCTTCGTCTTCGAGTGGTCGATTGAAGACGATCAAAACCCGGGCGGCTTCGTCTCCTTCAGCGATCTCAGCGGCGACCTGGTCAGGGACGGCCTGGAACGCGTCAGCTTCGACGCGGTCAGCCTCGACCTCGGCACCTACATCAGCCAGTTCATCAGCCCGATCCTGGGCGAGATCCAGAAGTTCACCCAGCCGCTGCAGCCGATCATCGACATCATCACCGATCCCTTGCCGGTGATCTCGGACCTGGGCCCGGACGTCACCCTGCTCGACCTGGCGCGGATCTTTGCGCCGAACATCAACGTCGGCTTCATCGAGTCGGTCGCAGAGCTCGTCAGCCTGATCAACAGCATCCCGACCGACACCGGCGAGGTGATGATCGAATTCGGCGACTTCGTCATTTTCGATCACACAGATATGAACATGATGCCGGACATCACGAACCCGAACTTCGATCGCGGTTCGCTTTCGATGCCGGTGCTGACGAACGATCCCTTCGAGGACAAGCTTGCGGAGCCGGACCAGAGCCCCGGAGACAGAAACACCAAGGACTTCGCCAAACGGCTCAAGGACAGCGGCAGCTTCAGCCTGCCGATCCTGACCGACCCGAGCCAGATCTTCGGTCTGCTGCTGGGCAACGACGCGACCCTGGTGGAATACAACCTGAAGCCCCTGGACTTCGACTTCAGCTACTCGCAGTTCTTCCCGATCTTCGGGCCCTTGGGCGCCTCGATCACGGCCCAGTTCGGCATCAACATCGGCGGTGACGAGGGGATCGGCTTCGGCTTCGACACCTTCGGCCTGAAGCAGTTCTCGGACAGCGGCTTCCGCGATCCCGGCCTGATCTTCAACGGCTTCTTCATCCAGGACAATCCGGGGCCGGAGCTCAGCTTCGACGGCGGCATCTCGGCCGCCGCCGAGCTCAACCTCGGCGTCGCCCGCGGCGGCGTCGCAGGCGGCCTCTTCGCCGAAGTCAACTTCGACCTCTTCGACCCCAACGATGACGAAAAGGTCCGGGTCGACGAGCTGATCGGCAACGTGCTCAACGAGATCAAGTTCGGCAACCCGGCCCTGGCGCCGATCGCGATCTTCGACGTCACCGGCGAGATCACCGCCAAGCTGTTCGCCTTCCTGAAGATCAACCTCTTGTTCTTCAAGGTGAACAAGACCTTCGACATCACGCCGGAGATCGTCCTCTTCAGCTTCGAGACCGACTTCTTCCGGCCGCCCAAGCTGGCGACCGAGCTGGCCGGCGGCGACCTCCAGCTCAACATGGGCGAGTTCGCCGACCAGCGCCTCAACGGCAGCCTGATCGACGGCGACGAGCAGTTCTTCGCCGAGCAGGTCGACAGCAACACCGTCAGGGTCTGGGCGCCGAACCTGGGCATCAGCAAGCAGAACGCCCAGGAATACGACGTGACCGGCAAGATCATCGCGCTGGGCGGCGAGGGCAACGACGTCATCGATCTGTCGGGCGTCACCGCGAATCTCGACTTCGAGCTGGAAGGCGGTGCCGGTAGCGACGAGATCAGGGCCGGGACCGGCGTCGGCGTGGCGACGATCCGCGGCGGCGTCGGCGACGACGAGCTCCACGGCGGCGGCGGCGCCGACCGGATCTTCGGCGAGGCCGGCAACGACAAGATTTACGGCAACGGTGGCAAGGACCTGATCTTCGGCGACGACGGCCGGATCCGCGAGAGCCGTGACGCGAGCAACAACCCCATCGAGACCTGGCGTGCGCGCGCTGCGGCGACCGACGGCGACGACGAGATTTGGGGCGGCGCCGGAGGCGACATCATCTTCGGCGGCGGCGGGGTCGACGACATCGACGGCGAGGCCGGCGAGGACCTGATCTTCGGCGACTCGGCCCTGCTCACGGCCGATGCGACCGACGAGGACAATCCGGTGGTGCTGACCATCGAGGACACGGCCAGCGGCCTGTTCTCCGGCAGCGACCTGCTCAAGGGCGGCGAGGATGCCGACACTATCTTCGGCGGCAAGGGCGACGACCAGATCCGGGGCGGCGGCGGCGGCGACACGCTCTTCGGCGAGGCCGGCAACGACCTGATCGGCGGCGAGGCGGGCGACGACACCATCCTCGGCGGCGAGGGCGATGACCTTCTGATCGGCGGCAGCGGTGGCGACGTGATCGGCGCTACGGAGGCCGATCGCGTCGGCGACCCCAACGCGAGCAGCGAGGACATCGAGCCGGAAGCGGGCAACGACGTCATCTTCGGCGACCTCGCGCGTCAGCTGAACCATACGGATTTCGAGTTTCCGTCGTCCTTCTTCGCCTTCAGGGACACCCTGGTCGAGGCGGCCGACGCCCAGGCCGGCGCCGACTTCCTGGCCGGCGGGCGCGGCGACAACCTGATCTTCGGCGGTGCCGGGAACGACGTGATCGAGAGCCGCTTCGGCGACGACTTCCTGGACGGCGGTGCCAACGACGACACCTACCTGGTGCTCTACGAGGGCGGCCGGCCGAACAAGCGGGTCACCGTGGCCGACAGCGGCGAGACGATCTCCGACCAGCTGACCCTCTACGCCACCGAGCAGGACGACGAACTCCTGGCCCGCGCCGGCGTGGCCGATGACGCCGATGGCTTCGTGGCCCTGCTCCAGGGCGAGAACCGCGCCGACATCAAGCGGGTCGACTACAGCTCGACGCTCGACGTCCTGATCCTCAACCTGCTCGGCGGCGACGACTTCGTCGCCTTCGACGACAACCGCGTCAACACCACGGTCTTCGCCGGGGAAGGCAACGACACCTTCCAGTTCGGCCAGCTCTTCAAGTCCGAGCGCACGGTCGAGGCCGCCAACATCGCCGACCCGGCGGACGAGTTCAGCACGGTCGAGACCACGCGCGGCTTCCTCAGCCCCGGCGTCAGCGCGCCGACCACGGTCTTCGGCGACGCGGGCGAGGACACCTTCATCGTCTTCCGCAACGAGGCGGTGCTGCAGCTCAACGGCGGCGACGACAACGACACCTTCATCGTCCGGGCCTTCGCCCTGGTCGGGTCGGAGGAAGACAAGGCCCGCGAGCGCACCGACATCTCGGGCGCCGGCGGCGCCGACTTCATCCAGTACGTGATCAACGCCCCGGTCTCGATCGACGGCGGCGACGGTCTCGACACCATCCGGGTGATCGGCACCGAGTTCAGCGACGACTTCGTCATCACCAAGGACGGCGTCTTCGGCGCCGGGCTCAACGTCAAGTTCGTCGGCGTCGAGGTCCTGACGATCGACGGCGCAGAAGGCGACGACCGCTTCTTCGTCCAGAGCACCGATCCTGGCGTCAAGACCGTGGTCTTCGGCGGCCTGGGCAGCGATTCCTTCAACATCGCCGGCGACGCCCCGCCGGTGGTCAGCAACGACCTGCTCGGCCACAGCGGCATCATCACCCACGGGGTCGAGAGCGCGGATCCCCGCTATGCCGCCGCCGAGGTCGAGGGCATTTCCGCCAACGTGGCGGACAACGACGAGCCGGCGATCATCGTCACCCGCAGCACGGAAACCCTCCGCCTGGTGGAGCAGGACGCCATCGGCTTGGACGGCCTCAAGCTCGCCACCTACGCCGTGGTCCTCTCCAGGCCGCCGATCGCCGGCGTGGTCAAGGTGACGGCGAACAAGCCGCCGGTCGGGCCGGACGCTCCCGACGGCACCGAGACCCTGCGCTTCGTCGCGAGCGCCGGTCAGGAGCTCGGGCCCGACGGCCGCTCCGTGACCCTGAACTTCGACTCCAACAACTGGTTCATTCCTCAGCTGGTCACGATCGAGGCGCCGGCCGACGATACCGTCGAAGGGCCGACCTTCGGCGTGATCCAGCATCAGGTCACCGCCGAGGACAAGGTCGTCGGCGCGGTCGACAGCGTCCTGGAAGAGGACCGGGACGGCGACGGCGAGCTGGACTCGGTCCTGGTCGACAACGACGCCGCCTTCGCCACCGACGGCGAGGGCCTCAAGGGCGCGACCATCCGGATCACCGAGGGGCCCGGCAAGGGACAGGAGCGCCTGATCAAGTCGAACAGCGCGACGGAGATCGTGCTCAACAAGGCCTTCAACGCCGAGCTGACCGGCGAGACCAAGTTCGAGATCACGCGCTTCGGTGGAATCCAGTTGCCCAACATCGCGGTCAAGATCGAGGATCCCGATGCCGCGGGCGTGATCATCACGCAGTCCGACGACTCGACCAAGGTCTTCGAGGAGGGCAATCCCGGCAGCTTCGACAGCGACACCTACGAGATCGTGCTGACCAAGCGGCCCGACTTCCCCGACGGGACGGCGCCCGAGGACCAGGTGGTCACCATCAGCCTCAGCAACGCCGACGGCAACCTCGAGGGCTTCCCCGCCACCGTGACCTTCGATGCGACCAACTGGTTCATTCCGCAGCAGATCACGGTCTCGGCGGTCGACGACGCCGTCAAGGAAGGCTTCCACTTCGGCTACATCACCCACAGCATCGCCTCGGCCGATCCGGAGTACGCCGCGCTCTTCGTCGAGCAGCTTCAGGTCGAGATCGGCGACAACGAGGTGCCGGGCGTCCTGGTCCTGCAGTCCGGCGGCTCGACCGACGTGATCGAGTTCGACCCGGCGACCGTCGCCTTCCAGGGCCAGAGCCAGACCGAGCGCAACAACGTCTTCGGCCCCAACGTCCTGACCTTCGACTTCGACCTCGGCGGCGTGCCGATCATCGGCGACGCGGTCCTGACGGTCTCGGCGGTGGCCGACCTGGACCTGCCGACCGAGTTCCTCACGCTTTCGGCCGAAGGCCAGTTCGCCACCAACCTCTTCGTCAACGACGGCGCCCAGCAGTCGCTGGTGAGCCGCAGCATCACGATCGACCAGGCGCTGCTCCAGTCCCTGGTCTCGGGCGACAACACCGCCAGCTTCACCGTGACCCCGAGCTTCCTCGGCAACGCCCTGGGCGTGAACAACCTGGGCGCCAACGAGCTGACCCTGAGCCTGACCCTGCCGGCGGCGATCGCCGATCCGACCGGCCTGGTGGAAGCGGCCGGCTTCCCGAAGGACGACACCTATCAGATCGTGCTGACGGCGCCGCCGGTCTTCCCGGAGGGCACGCCGATCGACGAGCAGGTGGTCACCGTCACCATCGATCCGGCCGAGACCCGGACGACGCGCGGCGACGTGATCGCGCTGTTCCAGGATCAGGTCACGACCGATCCGATCACCCTGACCTTCACCGCGGACAACTGGTACATCCCGCAGGAGGTGAAGGTCTCGGCGATCGACGACCCGGTCGTCGACGGCGGCGACACCAAGCAGTTCGCGCCGGTGCCGAACATCATCAACCAGATCCAGGGTCCCCTGTTCATCGAGGGCGCCGGCGGCGAGGGGTCGCTGGAAGGCCTGGACGCCGATCCGCTGCTGCTGACGGGCGAGACCAACATCCGGCCCTCGACCGGCGAGGTGGAGGGCATCGTCACCGGCACCACGGACACCATCGTGGTGGCGACCGCCGACCTCGAGCAGTTCCGCGACGAGAGCGGTGCCCTGGATCTCGTCAACTTCACGCTTGAGATCACCGAGGGCCCGGGCAAGGACCAGACGCGGCTGGTGCGCAGCTTCGTCGTCGACGGCGCCTTCACGACCCTGGTCACGGACGAGGCCTGGGACGACACGGACCTGCCCGACGGGGAGAGCAAGTACGCGCTCTCCGAGACCAATCCCAACCTCCTGGTGGACGAGAGCGAGCAGGTCGACGTCCTGACCGTGTTCAACAACGACAGCGTGGCTGACCTCGAGGGCGAGCTCTTCAACCTCGATCCCTTCGTCGACGGCGAAGGGCGGACCATCGAGCGCTCGCGCATCGTCGGCCTGGGCATGGGCCCCGATGTGGTCATCGACGGCGCCGTCATCAGCGGCGGCATCACCTACCAGGAGTTGGAGAACGTCACCCTGCTGCTGGGCTCGGGCGACGACAACCTGACGGTGAACGGCACCCACACCCGCGACGGCTTCCAGACCGTGACCCTGGTCAACACCGGCGGCGGCAACGACACGGTGACGGTCAACCTGGAGGACGGGACGGACGGCTTCTTCGCGCTCGACACCCAAGAGGGCGACGACACCATCGATGCCTCGGCCTCGAGCCTGCCGCTGCTCCTGATCGGCGGTGACGGCGAGGACGACATCACCGGCGGCTCCGGCGACGACATCATCTTCGGCGATAAGGGCCTGGCCGACTATATCGACGACAACGGCAAGATCGTCACCCGCTTCGGCATCGCCGCCGAGCGCTTCGCGGGCGAGGCGATCCTGCCGGCGACCGGCACGCTGGATCTCCTGACCGATAGCTCGGCGGCCTTCCCGACCGAGGGGCGCAAGCTGGTCGGGCTGGAAGTCACGATCGTCACCGACGACGGCGAGGTCTTCCGGCGGGTCGTCACCGATAACACGGCGACAACCCTGACCCTCGACGCGGCCCTGGACCTGGATCCGGGCAGCAGCGTCGAGTATCGCCTGCTGACCGTGCCGTCCGACCAGACCGACGGCGTGTTCCGCCAAGTTACGGTCGCCCAGACCCGGGACTCCGAATTGGGCGCGGACGACGTCATCACCGGCGGCGACGGCCGCGACATCGTCTTCGGCGGCAATGGCGCCGACATCATCGACGCGCTCGGCAGCGACCAGGCCGGCGACATCATCCTGGGCGATCACGGCCAGGCGACCTTCGACGCCGAGGGCAACCTGGCCGAGGTCCGCTCGATCGATCCGGCCCGCGGCGGCGACGATCAGATCACCGGCGGGGTCGGGCCGAACATCGTGCTCGGCGGTGTCGGGAGCGACCGGATCCTGGCGGGCGGCGACCTGTCGCCCGACGTGATCCTCGGCGACAACGGCATCATCAGGCTGATCGACGGCCTGCCGCGCGAGGTCAGCACCTTCAGTCCGGAATCCGGGGGCGACGACATCATCGTCGCGGGCGACGGGCCCAACATCCTGGTCGGCGGCAGCGGCAGCGACGAGATCACCGGCGGTGCCGAGGCCGGCAACGTCATCCTCGGCGACAACGGGACGGCGCTGTTCTCGGCGGCCGGCGATCTCACCGAGATCTTCAGCAGCGTCACCCTGGATTCCGAGGGCCGGTCCTTCGGCGGCGACGACCGGATCACGGCCGGCAACGGGGCCGACGTCATCATCGGCGGCAGCGGTGCCGACACCATCCTGGCGGGCGGTGACGACGATGCCGAGGACATCGTCCTGGGCGACAACGGCCGCGCGACCTTCGGCGGCAACGAGCCCTTCGCGCCCGGCGAGGAGACCGCGATCCTCAGCTTCAACTTCAATGCCTCGCTGAGCAACCAGACGATCACCGGCGAAGCCGGGGCCGAGGGCGCCCGCGCCGGCAACTGGATCAACCTCACCGGCGAAGGGCCGACCGTCTACGGCAACGAAGAGGACGAGCCGGTCACCTTCGACGACGGCAGCACGGCGCCCGGCATCACCATCGAGTGGGGCGCGGACCTGGACGTCGATCCCGACAATCTGGACGACGACAGGCATAGCCAGATCTCGCCGGGCGACGATCAGGACAAGCGGCTCTTCGAGGGCTACCTGTCCAGCCGCACCAGCGAGACCCTGGGCGTCGACATCTCCGGCCTGGGCAATCACTTCCAGAGCTACGATGTCTACGTCTACCTCGACGCCGACAACGGCAGGTCCAGGTCCGGCGATTCGGTGCGCGCGATCAGCGACGGCTCGACCACCTACTATCTGAACGATGCCCGCGGCAACACCTTCACCGGCGAGTACATCCTGGTGGAGGCCACCGATCCGAACCTGCCGCAGACCGGCAACTACGTGGTCTTCCGCGGCCTGACGGCCGACGTCACGTCGATCCGCATCGACGACGACGGCACCCTCGGCAGCAGCAGCTCCAACCGCCCGTCGATCAGCGCCTTGCAGATCGTCGGTCAGCGCCTGCCCATCGACCGGATCGAATCGACCCTGGCCGAGGACGGTGGCGACGACATCATCGTGACCGGCGGCGGCGCCGACATCGTGATCGGCGGCAGCGGCAGCGACCGCATCGACACCTTCGGCTCTGCGGTCCGCGGCGCGACGGATGCCGACGTGGTGATGGGCGACAGCGCCCGTGCGACCTTCGCCGGGGGCGAGCTGCGGACGATCGAAAGCACCTTCGGGGAGATCGGCGGCGACGACGAGATCCGGACCGGCAACGGTGAAGATCTGGTCTTCGGCGGCCTCGGCAACGACAGCATCGACACCGCGTCCGAAGGCGGCTTCGACAACGGCGATGTCAGGGTCCTCAGCTTCAACTTCAACAGCGGCGTCGACAAGGGCCTGGTAACGGGCGTCGCCGGCGCGGTCCAGGCCGAGAACTGGAACAACCTGGTTTCCGACGGCCAGGCCGACGAGGACAACGACAACGACCCCTTCACGCGGGCCGAGTTCTCCGACAGCGTGGTCTTCGACGACGGCAGCAACGCCCAGGACGTGAAGATCGTCTGGGGCGAGGAACTCGACACCAGCTCGCCGCAGGCCGCCGGCCGTGACAGCCATGACGAGATCGGGAATCCGGACACCGAGAACGAGCGCCTTTTCGAGGGCTATCTGCAATCCGACAACGATCGCACCCTGGGTGCCGAGATCACCGGCCTCAACACCCACTTCACGAGCTACGACGTCTACGTCTACCTCGACGCCGACAACGGCAAATCGGCGCCCGGCAACTCGGTGCGCAGCATCACCGACGGCACCACGACCTATTATCTGGACGATGCCGACGGCAATACCTTCGCCGGCGAGTACGTCCTGGTCGAGGCCACCGATCCGAACTTACCGGGCGTGGGCAACTACGTCGTCTTCCGCGGCCTGACCAGCGATACGGTCTCGATCCGCATCGACAGCGATCCGACGCTCGGCGGCGGTGGCGCGAACCAGCCTTCGATCGCGGCGATCCAGGTCGTCGGCGGCGCCGACAAGGATGCGGTCGTGATCGGCAGCGACAGCGATCGCGACATCGCGGTCGGTGATAACGGTCTGGCGCGGCTGCTCGGCGGCACGGTCTACGAAGTGACGACCAGCGAGTCCCTGGACGGCGACGACGACATCGTGACCGGCGAGGGTGCGGACCTGGTCCTGGGCGGCAGCGGCAGCGACAGCGTCGATGCCGGCGCCGGCCACGACGTGGTCTTCGGCGACAACGCCCGCGTCACCCAGTTCGAGGGCGAGATCATCGATCTCGACCGCGACGACCTGGCCGGCAACTTCGATCCCTTCCAGGTCGAGGGGATCGAGCTGCTCGGCGGCAACGAGGGCGGCGACAGCCTGACCGGCGGCACCGACGACGACCTTGTCTTCGGCCAGGGCGGCGACGACGTCTACGTCTTCTCCGGGGCCGGGCTGGGCAACGATCACCTGGTCGACAACGGCGACAACGGGCAGAGCCCCAACGATGCCCACGACCGCCTGGACTTCAGCGGCTTCGACGCGCCGGTGAGCGTCGATCTCGGGCCCTTCAGCCTGTTCACCGTCAACGGCGATCGCTTCAACGGCGACGTCAACCTGAGGCTGAAGCTGTCCTCGACCACCGCTTTCGAGGATGTCACGGGAACCGCCTTCGACGATCAGCTCTTCGGCAACACCCGCAACAACACCATCCTCGGCGGCGATGGCGTGGATTCGATCTTCGGCCGCGACGGGGACGATCTGCTGCTCGGCGGCGCCGGGGGCGACTTCATCTACGGCAATGCCGGCAGCGACCTGATCGACGGCGGCGCCGGCGACGACCTCATCTTCGGCGACAGCAGCGACAGCACCTCCGGCAGCCGCGACTTCATCCTCGGCGGCGAGGGTGACGATACGGTCCGCGGCGGTCTCGGCGACGACCTGATCGACGGCGAGGCCGGCAACGACGACCTGCGCGGCGACGGCGGGGCCGACACCATCCTCGGCGGCGCCGGTGCGGACTTCATCCGCGGCGATGGCGGCGTGGACGTGATCGAAGGCGGTGACGGCGTCGACGACGTCCAGTCCGGCGGTGCCGATCAGGTCGAGCAGGACACCGGCGCCGGCCTGCTGGGCCTGGCGCCCTCGGTTGCGGCCTTCGACGCGGCCTTCGGTCTGGAAGGCTTCTTCTTCGTCGATCCGACCGTCGCAAACCCCGGCCAGGACCGGCCGCTCAGGGCCTGGGTCGGCGACTACCTGGAGACGGTTCCCGGGAACGCCCCCAGCCTGCCCTTCGCCGCGGCCTCGCTGCAGCCGGCCGAGGTCGCGCCGGATCAGCCCGAGGCGCCGCTGCCGTTGCCGGTGGCCGCCAGTCCCGCGCCAGAGCGGACAACACAGGTTTTCGACGAGTCTCTCGACAACCTGATCAACTATGACGAGCTGAAGCTGCTTAAGCGCTTCGAGGGCGGGATCTCGCGCGAGACCGGCTTCGGCGCCACGGCGGGCGATGACTGGCTGTTCCTCCGAGGCGACGACGACCGGCGTCCGCCGGTGGCCGAGGCGGCGCTCGAGGCCTCGGACGACGAGCCCGAGGCTTCCGACGGCGACAGGCCGGAGGCGCCGGCCTCGCTCGCCGGCAGCCTCGGCAAGGGCCTCGCCCCGCAGCTGGTGGACTGGAACTCGAGCTTTGCCGGCTTTGGGGGTGGCGATGACTGATCACGGCTCCGGCGGCGCGATGGGGCTGCCGGGGCCCTCGGGGCGAGCGGCCGATTGCCGGCCAGGGAATCGGTGCCTCGGCTAGAAAATCGGCTATAATGCCCAAATAACGGCGGAAGCAGTTCTCGCCTTTCGCCCAATAATCATCGGTACAAGCGGAAAACCTGGCATCAAGGAGCGGAAATGTCGGACGACAAGAAGAACGGCGCGGAGGAGGCAGCCAACGTCGAGCTTGGCCAGCCTGCCGTGCCCACGGTCAATTGGGACGATTCCCAGATGAGCACGTCCTATGCCAACGTGGTCAACGCGGCCAGCACCCGAGAGGAGGTGACGCTCTTCTTCGGCACCAACCAGACCTGGAACCCCGCCGGCGCCACGGAGTTCAACGTTCGCCTCAGCGACCGGATCGTCTTGAGCCCCTACGCGGCGAAGCGTCTCTGGACCCTGATGGGGGCGGTGCTCAAGGAGTACGAGACCCGCTTCGGTGTTCTCAGCCTCGATCGTTCGGGCGCTGCGCCCGACCCCGGGCAGAAGCTGAAGACCGGCTGAGTCCGTAGCGCGCGGGAAGGGCGCAAGGCTTTGTGCCCTTCCGGCGGTGCCGTGGAGACAGAGGCGTGAGCGTCGGCGGCGGCGAGCATCCGTCAGAGCCGGCTGGGGCCGAGCGCCCGTCAGGCCGGCCGACGGGCCAGGTATCCCTCCTGGACCAGGCCCTCTGGAAGCAGTTCCAGGAGGCGGAGAGCCAGGCTGCCTTCATCCAGGCCTGGCTTGCCTTGCAGTGCCGCTTGATTCCGGGCGTCGGCGCCGGTGTCGCGGTGCTGGCCAAGACTGCCGGCGGCCCCTTCGCCCCGGCGGCCTACTGGCCGGACCGGGAGTCCTGCTCGCCGACGCTGGCCGAGGCCGCGGAGATCGCCCTGGCCGAGCACAGGGGCGTGGTCCAGGGCGACGACGGCAGCGGCGGTTCCACGCAGGCCTGCAGCGTCGCCTATCCGCTCAAGACCGGCGACGAGCTCTGGGGCGTGGTCGCGATCGAGGTCCAAGGCCGCAGCAGCGGCCAGCTCCGCGCGATCCTGCGGCAGCTCCAGTGGGGCGCCTCCTGGGTCGAGGTCATGTTGCTGCGCCAGCGCAGCCGGTCGACCCAGGGCCTGCTGGACCGCGCGTCCTCCGCCCTCGATATCGTCGCGACGGCGCTCTCGGACGAGCGCTTCCTCCCGGCCTGCAGCGCGACGGTGACCGAGCTCGCAATGCGGCTCGACTGCGATCAGGTCAGCGTCGGCTTCCGGCAGCGCGGCCACGCCGCCGTGGTCGCGGTGTCGCATTCGGCGCAGTTCGGCCGGCGCATGAACCTGATCCGGGACATCGGCGGCGCCATGGACGAGGCCATCGACCAGGGCGGCATGGTGATCCATCCCGCCCCGGAGGGCGCCGAGTTCCGGATCACCCGCGCCCATGCCGAGCTCGCCCGGGCCCACGACGCCGGCGCGGTGCTCACGGTGCCCCTCGGCAGCGGCGGCGAGCTCTACGGCGCGCTGACCTTCCTCAAGCCGCCGGGTGCGGCCTTCGACCAGGCGGCGGTCGACATCTGCGACGGCGTCGCCGCGGTGGTCGGGCCGATCCTGCAGGAAAAGCGCCGCAACGACCGTTGGATCGGGCGCAAGCTCGGCGCCGCGCTGGTCGAGCAGGCGAAGCGGCTGCTCGGGCCTGGCTACTTCGGCCGCAAGCTGGCGGTGGCGCTGCTGGTCGCCGTGGTCGCCTTCTTCTCCCTGGTCAGGGCCGATTTCCGGATCACCTCGCCGGCGGTCCTGGAAGGCTTGGTCCAGCGGGTGATCGTCGCGCCCTTCGACGGCTACATCGCGACCGAGACCGCGCGCGCCGGCGAGATCCTGCGCGCCGGGGAGGTCCTGGCGACGCTGGACGACAAGGACCTGGCGCTGGAACGGCTGCGCTGGAGCACGACCCGGCGACAGCGCCTGACCGAGTTCGACCGGGCGCTGGCCGAGCGCGACCGCGCCGATATCAACATCATCAAGGCGCAGATCGACCAGGCCGAGGCGCAGATCGCCCTGCTCGACGAGCAGCTGGCGCGGGTCAAGCTGGTGTCGCCCTTCGACGGGATCGTCGTGTCCGGCGACCTGAGCCAGGCGGTCGGCGCCTCGGTCAGCCGCGGCCAGGAGCTCTTTCAGATCGCGCCCCTGGATGCCTACCGCGTGATCCTGGAGGTCGACGAGGGCGACATCGCCGACATGGCGGTCGGCCAGGCCGGCAGCCTTCTGCTGTCCTCGATTCCCGAAGAGCCCCTGGCCTTCACGGTCGAGCGCATCACGCCGGTCGCCGAGGCCCGGGAGGGGCGCAACTACTTCCGCGTCGAAGCCCGTCTCGACCGGGTCAGCGAAAGGCTGCGACCGGGCATGGAGGGCATTGCCAAGACCCGGGTCGAGGAACGCCTGCTGATCTGGATCTGGACCCGCAAGTTCCTCGATTGGCTCCGCCTTTCGCTCTGGACCTGGATGCCCTAGGGCGATGGCAGCGACCCTCTTCAGCCCGAGCTGGTACCGCGTAGCGGAGCTGAAGCCCCGCTTGCGCAGCCACACCCAGATCCACCGGCAGAGCTTTCGGGGCCAGGTCTGGTTCGTGCTGCAGGACCAGGCATCCGGCCGCTTCCACCGCTTCACGCCGGCCGCCCACCTGGTGATCAGCTTGATGGACGGCAAGCGCAGCGTGCAGGAGATCTGGGACCTGGCCTGCGGCGAGCTGGGCGACGAGGTCCTCAGCCAGGAGCAGACCATCCAGCTCCTGGCCCAGCTCTACCGCTGCGACGTGCTCCACGGCGACGGCCCGCCGGACCTGGCCGAGCTGTCCGGGCGGGCCGAGCGCATGCGGCGGCGCAAGCTGCTGATGACCTTCCTCAACCCGCTGGCGGTGCGCATCCCGGTTCTCGACCCGGATCGCTTCCTCTCGGCGACCCTGTTCCTGGTTCGGCCGCTGTTCTCCTGGTTCGGCCTGCTGCTGATCCTGGGGGTCTTGGGCAGCGCCGCGGTGCTGACCGGCGTGCATTGGTCCGAGCTGACCGAGAACGTGACCGACCGCGTGCTTTCGGCGGAAAGCCTGCTGCTGATGCTGGTGGCCTACCCGTTGATCAAGGCGCTGCACGAGCTCGGCCATGGCTACGCGGTCAAGCATTGGGGCGGCGAGGTCCACGAGATGGGCCTGATGTTCCTGGTCTTCATGCCGGTGCCCTATGTCGACGCCTCGGCCGCGACCGCCTTCCGCGAGAAGCGCCGCCGCGCCCTGGTCGGCGCCGCGGGCATCATCGTCGAGCTGATGGTCGCCTCGCTGGCGCTGTTCTTCTGGCTCAGCGCCGAACCCGGCCTGCTGCGGGTCTTCGCCTTCAACGTGATGCTGATCGGCGGGATCTCGACCCTGCTGTTCAACGGCAATCCGCTGCTGCGCTTCGACGGCTACTACGTCTTCGCCGACCTGATCGGAATCCCGAACCTGGGCGTCCGCGCCAACCGGCACCTGGGCTACCTGATTCAGCGCTATCTCTTCGGGATCGAAGGCGCGCGCTCGCCGGTCTCGGCGCCGGGCGAGGGGGCCTGGTTCGTCGTCTACGGGATCTCGGCCCTGGTCTACCGGCTGTTCATCATGGTCGCGATCGTGCTTTTCGTGGCGACCAAGTTCTTCTTCGTCGGTGTCGTTCTGGCGCTCTGGGCCTGCACGCTGATGTACGTCCTGCCCTTGCTCAAGGGCCTGCGCTTCCTGGCCAGCAGCCCGGCGCTGCAGAAGACCCGCGGCCGCGCGGTGGCCGTTTGCCTGGGCGTGCTCGCCGTGGTCGGCGGCGGCCTTCTGGTCCTGCCCCTGCCCTATGCGACCCTGGCCGAGGGCGTGGTCTGGGTCCCCGGCGACGGTGTCGTCAACGCCGGCACCGAGGGTACGGTGGTGACCCTCCTGGCCGAGCCGAACCAGAGCGTGCCCCCGGGCGCACCCCTGCTTCGCCTCGAGGACCCCTTGCTGGCCGCCCGGCTGCGCGTACTGGAGGCCGAAGTGCGGGAGCTCCGCCTGCGGTTCGCGGCCCAGAACATGGCCGACCGCGCGGAAGCCAAGATCATCCAGGAGCAGCTCAACCACGCCGAGGCCGACCTCGCCCTGCACCGGCGGCGGGACGAGGCGCTGGTGGTGCGCAGCCCGACGCAGGGCCGTTTCTACCTGCCGCGGGCCGCCGATCTGCCCGGCCGTTTCATCGCCAAGGGCGCGACGCTGGGCTACGTCGCCGACCCCGGGCGGCCGATCGTCCGGGTCCTGGTGCCGCAGGACGTGATCGACCTGGTCCGGCAGCGGACCGGGGCCGTGCAGATCCGTTTCGCCGACCGCCTGACGCAGGTCTTCGACGCCCGTGTCGACCGCGAGGTGCCGGCCGCCTCCTCGCAGCTGCCGAGCCTCGCCTTCAGCACCCAGGGCGGCGGCGACATCAGCCTCGACCCGGAGCAGGCGGAGGGCGGGCGCGCCCTGGACAGCTTCTTCCAGTTCGAGCTGAGCCTGGCCGAGGGCGCGACCTCGGCCAGCGTCGGCGGCCGGGTCCACGTCCGCTTCGATCACGGCCGAGAGCCCCTGGCCTGGCGGCTCTACCGCAGTCTGCGCCAGCTCTTCCTGAGGCAGTTCAATGTCTGACGCCACCGCGTCTGGAGCTGCGCTGCGCCTGCCGCCCAGGCTGCCCTTGCCGGCGCCGGCGCCACCGGCCGAGGGCGCCTTGGACCAGGTCGGCAAGCATCTGACCGCTTGGGCACAAGGCCTCAGCGCGGTGCCGAGAGCCTGGAGGCTGTCTGCGGACCTGGCGTCCGTCCGAAAGTCCGAAGCCGGCTTGCCGTCGCTGGACGACGCGGCCTTGTCGGCGAGGCTCCGCGACCTGCGGCTGGCGCTGGGCCGCCGGGAACTGGATCGCCGGACGTTGGTGCCGGGCCTGGCGCTCTTGTCCGAGACCGCGCGGCGCAGCCTCGGGCAGCATCCCCACGACGGCCAGCTGCGGGCCGTCTTCTCCCTGCTCGACGGCCGGCTGGTCGAGCTCGGACCGGGGGAGGGCAAGACGCTGGCGGCGGCCCTGGCGGCCGCCGTGGCGGGCCTCGGCGGCCGCCCCGTCCACGTCATCGCGCCGGACGACCACCGCAGCCGCCGCGCCGCGCGTCGGATGGCGCCCTTCTATCGGGCCCTCGGCCTTTCGCTCGGCGTGATCACCGAGGCCAGCGAGAGCGCCGACCGGCGGGCCGCCTATCGCTGCGACGTGACCTACGGCAGCGGCCGCGAGATCGCCTTCGACCAGTTGCGCGACCGCCTGCATCTCGGCGGCCGGGGCGGCGCGCTACGGCTGAAGCTGGAGCGCCTTTACAGCGAGGACCCGCGGGGCGACGGGCTGATGCAGCGCGATCTCGGCTTCGCGATCCTCGACGATGCCGACTCGATCCTTCTCGATCGGGCCGCCGACCCGCTCGTCGTCTCCGGCCGGACGGATCCGCTTGCCGAGGCGCGGCAGGCCGAGGAGGCCCTGGAGATCGCCGCCGACCTGGAGCCGGGCGTGGACTTCCGGGTCCTGGTCGAGGAGGCTCGGAGCGAGTTGACCGAGGAGGGCTGTGCGCGCCTTGCCGAGCGCGCCGAGGCCATGGGCGGGATCTGGCGCTCGCGTGGCCGGCGCGAGGCCGCTGCCTGCGCCGCCCTGTCGGCGCTTCATCTCTTCCGCCGCGACAGCCACTACCAGGTCGCCGACGGCGAGGTCGTCTTTTCCGACCCCGACCTCCGCCGCTTTCTCGACCAGCGCGGGGCGGAGGACGGTCTCGAGGCGATCATTGCGGTCAAGGAGGGCTGCCGGGCCAAGGGGCGCCTCCTGACTCAGGCGCGGACGACCCTGCATCAGGTCCTGCGGCGCTACCCCCAGCTTTGCGGCCTCTCCGCCACGGCCCGGGACTCGGCGGCCGAGATCCGGTCCGTCTACCGCTTGCCGCTGGCCCGGGTCGCGCCCCGGCGGCGGCACCCTTGCCGAAGCGTCGGCTACGTCCTGCCCAGCCGCGGCAGCCAGCGTGAGGCCGTCGTGCTGCGCGGCCGGGCCCTGATGGCCGCGGGCCGGCCGCTGCTGGTGCTGGCGATGTCGCGGGCGAGCGTCGCGGAGCTGGCCGAGCACCTGGTTGCCGCGGGCCTTTCGCCGGTCCTGCTCGACGGCTTGCCCGAGGAGGCCCGGGCCGAGGCGCTCGCCGGCGCCGGGCAGGCGGGGCGGCTGACCCTGGCCAGTCCGGCGGCTCTGGAGGGCTGGGAACCTCCCGGCGCCGAGGCCGGTGGGCCGAGGGTGCTGCTGGTCGAGCAGCCCGGCCGACGGCGGCTGGAGCGCCGCCTGCGGGACCTGGCCGCGCGCTGCGGCGCGCCGGGCCGGATCGAGGCGCTGCTGTCCCTGGAAGATCCGCTGCTCGAGGGCCTCGAAGGCGCTATGATGCTGCGATTGGGACGCCTTCCGGGCGGCCTCGGGCAGGCCTTCTGCCGCCGGGCCCTGCGCGCGGCGCAGCGGCGGCGGGAGGCGCTGGAGGCACGGCAGCGCCGCGACGCAGCGCGCGCCGACCTGCGCTTGGGAGAGATGCTGGCTTTCACGGTGGGGGCGGAATGAAGCGGTGGCTTAGCCTTGCGGGTGCGGCTCTGGCGCTGGCCTCGGCGCCTATGGTCGGGGCCCAGGCCCAGGATCAGGCCCAGGACGGTCAGCCGGGCGTCGGCCCCTTGGCCTGCGTCATGGAGCCCAGGTCGGTTGTGAAGCTCGGCAGCTCGGAGGAAGGGATCCTGCGCGAGATCCTGGTGGATCGCGGCGACCGGGTCACCGCGGGTCAGGTCGTCGCGCGCCTGGACTCCGAACTGGAGAAGATCAATGTCGAGCTGGCTCGGGTCCGGGCGGAGAACGACGTCGAGCTCGAGTCGAGCCGGGCGCGGCTGGTCTTCCGCGAATCCGAGGTCGCGCGGATGGAGCAGCTCCACAACAAGAGCATCGTCGCCACCAAGTCGCTGGACGAGGCG
>JANQGU010000419.1 GCA_028282935.1 Kiloniellales bacterium | reverse complement strand
CGCGCCGGACCCTGGACGCCGCCGTGGCGCTCGACCCGCAGCAGCCGCTGGCCCACTACAACCTGGGCCGGGTGCAGCGGGACCTCGGCGCCGACGACGCGGCCGTGCGCTGCTTCCGCCGGGCGGTCGAGCTCAACCCGCGACTGGACCAGGCCTGGCGCAACCTCGGGAACACCCTGCTCGACCTGGGGCGGGTCAAGGAGGCCTTCCAGGCCTTCAACGAAGGCGCCAAGGTCCGGCGCGCGCCGGGCGGGCCGCCCAGCCGCGACCCCGTCTCCTACCAGACCAGCGCCTCCAAGCTGACCCACGACATCGAGCAGTTCCGCTACCTCCGGGCGCGCGGCAAGCTGCCGGAGTCCTTCGAGGCGACGATCCGGGCCTACGAGGACACCCTGGCGGCCCTGCCCGAGACGGGGGCGCTGTCCCACGTGGTCGACATTCCGAGGGAGCGGCTGCCGGCGCTGCAGGCGAGCTACAACCGGCTGGTCGTCTGCGAGCGCTCGCCGGCGGTCTCGCCGAGCGCCGTGAACCCGGCGCTGGATACCGGGAAGATCGAGGCCGACTACGCGCGCAATGCGCCGGGCATCACCTACGCCGACGGCTTCCTGACGCCCACCGCCCTGGCGGAACTCAGGCGCTTCTGCCTGGAGTCGACCTTCTGGTACGAGTACCGCTACGGCAACGGCTACCTGGGCGCCTTCTTCGACGAGGGCTTCGCCTCGCCCTTGCTCTACCAGATCTCGGAAGAGCTGCGCCTCAAGCTGCCGGGGATCTTCCGCGATCACAGCCTGCGCAAGCTCTGGGCCTTCAAGTACGACAGCCGGCTGTCGGGCATTCCCATGCACGCCGACTTCGCCGCGGTGAACGTCAACTTCTGGATCACGCCGGACGACAGCAACCTGGAGCCCGAGACCGGCGGCCTGGAGGTCTGGGACAAGGAGGCGCCGGCCGACTGGGACTTCACCAAGTACAACAAGGACGAGGCGGCGATGCGCCGCTTCCTCTCCGAGCAGGAGGCCCGCTGCGTCAAGGTGCCCCACCGCCAGAACCGGATCGTCGTCTTCAACTCCGACCTCTTCCACGCGACCGGTCCGCTGCACTTCCGCCCGGGCTACGAGCACCGGCGCATCAACATCACGATGCTCTACGGGAAGCGGGAGGACGCCTAGTCGTCGGTGTCGGAGGCGGTTGCTTCACCCCCACCCCAACCCTCCCCCTTCAAGGGGGAGGGAGAAGACTGCGGTCAAGGGGGAGAGAGAAGACTAGGGGGAAGGAGAAGGCTGCGGCCGCCGCCGCCTAACTAAGCCCTCCCCCTTGACGGGGGAGGGTTGGGTGGGGGTGACTCACCGAAGTATGCAGAAATGGGCCAGGCCGACAGCGGCCCTCCGCCCCGGCCGAAGCGACACTCACTCCAGGCGCTCCAGCCCCTGGGCGCGGATCGCGGCCTCGGCGCGGGGGATGTCGTCGGGCGTGTCGACCGCGACCGAGCTGTCGGAGAGCGGGATCATCCGGACCTCGTAGCCCATCTCCAGGAAGCGGAGGATCTCGATGTCCTCCACCGCCTCCAGGGTCGACTTCGAGGTCGCCGCGGCGAAGGCCGCCAGGGCGTCCGGCGGGAAGGCGTAGATGCAGATCTGCCGCCAGGCGGCCTTGAAGAGGTGGCGCTTGGTCGTCGGGATGGAGGCGCGGCTCATGTAGAGCAGCCGCCCGTCCGGGCGGGTCACCAGCTTCGGGATCGAGGGGTTGCGGAACAGCGCCTCCTCGGTGATCTCGCACATGCCGTTGATGATCTCGCCCGGCCGCTCCCGGGCCGTCGCGAGCACGCGGGTGATGTCCTCGGGATCGATCACCGGCTCGTCGCCCTGGACGTTGATGTAGAGCGCGGCGGGGTGGTCCTCGGCGAAGGCCGCGATCCGGTCGGTGCCGGTCAGGCAGTCGTCCGGGGTCATGGCGACCTGGATGCCGGCCTCGGCGCAGTAGTCGAAGATGCGCCGGTCGTCGGTGGCGACATAGATGCGCTCGGCGGGCACGGCCTGGGTGCAGCGGTGCCAGGTGCGATGCACGAGGGGGACGCCGAGCAGCTCGATCAGCGGCTTGCCGGGCAGGCGGCCGGACTCGTAGCGGGCCGGGATGACGACGAGGTAGTCGGCTTTCGAGGACATGTGGCGCTTCGTTTCGACCCGCGACTCGGTCAGACGCGGCGCATTGTCAGCCATCGGCCGGGCCCGGGCAAGCCGGAGGCGGCCGCGGACCTTGGCCGGCCCCCGCGGTCCCTCTATAAGGAGCCCTGCACGCGCAGAGGGTATTCGAGGGGAGACGTCGCCAGATGGCCGAGCAAGGGTCGCCGCAATCGCTTCTCCTCGAGGCGCAGCAGCAGGCCGAGGCCGGCGACTTCGAGGGCGCCGAAAGCAGCTTGGCCGAGGTCCTGGCGGGACGGCCGGAGGACCCGGGCGCCAACACCCTGCTCGGCCTGATCCTGGTGAAGTCGGGCCGCTTCGGCGAGGCGATCGCGCCGCTGCGGCTGGCGCTGCGCGGCCGGCCCGAGGACGCGCAGCTCTGGAACGCCCTCGGCGTCGCCTGCGGCCAGACCTTCGACGCCGAGCAGGCGCGGGAGGCCTTCGCCAGGGTCGCGGCCCTGCAGCCCGGATCGCCGCAGGCGCACTTCAACCTGGCGCTGGCCGCCCGGCGCTGCGGCGACGCGGCCGGCGCGGTCGCGGCCTATCGGGAAGCCTTGCGGCTCAAGCCGGACTGGCCGGCGGGCTTCAGCAACCTCTCCAGCGCCTACCGCGAGGGCGGGGACTTCGACGCCGCCGTGGCGGCCTGCGAGAAGGCGATCGAGATCGATCCCGGCTACGCGCCGGCCTGGCACAACCTGGCGCTGGCGCTCTTCCTGAAAGGCGATCTGCCGCGCGCCTGGGAGGCCCACCGCTGGCGCTTCAAGAACCCCAACGTGGTGGCGGTCAAGCAGCGGCCCTTCGCCCAGACGCCCTGGCTCGGCGAGGACCTGGCCGGGCGCCGCCTGCTGATCTGGGGCGAGGAGGCGGTCGGCGAGGAGGTCATGTTCGCCAGCATGATCCCGGACGCCGTCGCCCGCGCCGGGGACTGCATCCTGGAGTGCGAGCCGCGGCTGGTGCCGCTCTACGAGCGCAGCTTTCCGGCGGCGACGGTGGTCGCCCGCAGGGACCCGCCCGACCCCGTCGCCGAGGATCCCGCGATCGACTACCAGGTCGGGATCGCCGATCTCGCCGGGCCCCTGCGCGCGGACTGGGCAGACTTCCCGAGCCCGCCGTCCTTCCTCGCGGTCGACGAGGCGCTGCGGGACCGCCTGCGCCAGCGCTACCGCGCCCGGGGGGACGGGCCCCTGATCGGGCTGTCCTGGTACAGCGCCAACCCGCGGGTCGGCCTGCCGCGCTCCCTGGGGCTGCGGCAGTGGATTCCGATCCTGCAGGCGATCCCGGCGACCTTCGTCAACCTGCAGTACGGCGACTGCAGCGAGGGCCTGGCCGACGTGAAGGACAGGGCCGGGATAGAGATCATCCACGACCCCGAGATCGACCAGCTCCAGAACATGGACGACTTCGCGGCCCAGAACGCGGCCCTGGACCTCGTGATCTCGATCTCGAACACGACCTGCATGGTCAGCGCCGCCGTCGGCACCGAGACCTGGACCCTGCTGCCGCGGGGCTTCGGGCTCTACTGGTACTGGTTCGAGGGCCGCGACACCTCGCCCTGGTTCCCTGGCATGACCCTGTTCCGTCAGGACCGGCCCGGCGACTGGCAGGGCGTCATCGCGCGTATCGCCGCGGCGCTGGCGGCCTGGACGCCGCCCGAGAGGAAGCCGGCCGGGGGTGGGGCGTGACGCAGCCGGCGCAGATTCCCCGCCCGGACATCCGGCTGCCGGAGCGGCTCGAGGACAGCGATCTCTTCCTCGACGACCCGATCACGATCTTCGAGGTCGAGAACGTGCTGCCGCCGCGGCTCTACGCGGCGCTGTCGCGGACCTTCCCGGAGAGCACGCAGTTCAGCCGCCGCTACCAGAGGGGCGGAAAGTTGTTCTTCAACCTGGGCCACCCGGAGTTCCAGCAGTTCGTCGGACGCTATCCGGCCTGGTACGCCCTCTACGCCTGGTTCGCCTCGGCGGAGACCCTGGCGCGCCTGAAGCGGCTCGTGGACCCTTTTCTCCTGCACCGACCGGAAGAAGAGCGGCGGGCCTGGGTCTATCCCGCGCCGCCGGGGTCTCCGGAGCCGGACATGGGGGACGAGGTGACCCTCGTTCGCCCGGGCTTCGAGTTCTCGGCCCTGACGGCGGGCGATTCGATCCCGCCCCACACCGATCTGCCGAAGAAGCTCCTCTCGCTGATGCTCTACTTCCCCGATCCCGACCTGCCGGCGCTGGAGGCCTGCGGCACCTCCTTCTATCGCGCCCGGCCGGGCGGGGAGACGCGGGTCGACTGGGACCCCAAGATGATGTCGGAGGCCGAGAGCGCCGACTTCCTCGCCGGCCACGAGCCCTACTTCCGCTCGGCCTTCACGCCGAACAAGCTGGTCGGCTTCCTCAAGTCGGAGGTCTCCTGGCACGCCGTCCCGCCGCTGGAGCTTCCCCCGGGCCGCGCCCGCAAGTC
>JANQGU010000088.1 GCA_028282935.1 Kiloniellales bacterium | reverse complement strand
CGGATGTAATGCCCTGACTTCCAAGTGTTAGCGCACTACTCCCGGCCAGACGCGAACGCGTCTGATCGGGATCTGCGCTAGACGAATCCGGTCGCGATCGAGAAGCTCAGTGCTGGGTCGCGAAGATCCGGCGGCGGGGCCGCGGGCGGAAGAAGAGCCAGCCGGCGACCAGCCAGATCGCGACCTCCAGCAGGAAGGTCCAGTGCAGCAGGAAGCTGAAGATCCAGTGCCGGTAGCGGGCCGGCACCTCGATCAGCTCGACCCGGCCCTCGGCCAGCGGCATCAGCCAGTAGACCGGCGAGACGATGGAATCCAGCGAGAGGTGCAGGAGGACCCCGAGGAAGAAGGCCAGGGTGGCGTCGCGCAGCAGGGTCCAGCCGGCCAGGCTCGCCGAGACGATCAGCGGCAGGCAGAGCGCGGCCCAGAACAGCGGCCAGTGCGCCGGGTAAAGGTGGTGATGCACCGTGCCCTCGTCCACGAGATGGAAGAGGAGCATGTCCAGGTCGGGGACGACCGCGCCGAGCAGCGCCGGGAAGAGGATCTCGGCCCTGGGCCGGCGGCCGGTCAGCGCCCGCCCCATGATGTAGCCCGCTGGGAGATGTGCTGTAAGCATGGACGCCAAGGTGGCGGCCCGATCCGGCGAAAGCGGGCCGGAAGCGAGGAGATCGCGTGACCGAATCATGGCCATCTTCGGGCGGCGCTGTCCGGCGGTGTGGCTCCTTTGTTGCCCCCTCACCTCTGTCATGCCCGGACTTGATCCGGGCATCCATGGCGCAGGCGGCACCATGGATCCCCGGGTCAAGCCCGGGCATGACAGCGAGAAAGGTGGCATCAGAGTGAGGTCCCCGAAGCCCCTCCCCGTCGCCCCGCCTCCAGATGTCGGCCAGGGGCGGGCCTTGGCGCAAAGAGGCGAGCGTCGGTCCGGCTTCCGGCTCAATAAGCTCGGCGGGCTTCGCCTCGGGTCGCGACAGGTCCGGCCCGGCGCGATGCGGAGCCGAGACGACGCCGAGAACGGGAAACCGGGTCCATGCATGTCCGCTATCCGATCTGGCTGCGCCGGGTGGACCGCCCCGGCGCCCGGGTCTTCGCGCTGCTCTTCGCCCTGGAATCGCTGTCCCGCGCCCTGCTGGTGACCGTCGTCTCCCTGCAGGCCCTGGCCTTGCTGGGGGACGCCCGCGACGTCAGCCTGGCCTTCACCCTGGTCGGGGTGACCGGGCTGCTGGCCAGCTTCACTATCCCCATCGTGGTGCGGCTGCTGGCCCGGCGCTTCACCTACACCCTGGGCGCGCTGCTGCTGGTCGCGGCCGCGGGGGCCCTGGCGACCCTGACCCTGCCCGGGCAGATCGCCGGCATGCTGTTCCGGGTCTACGGCGCCTCCTGCCTCAGCGTCACGGCCAGCCTCTACATCATGCAATACATCAACAAGAAGGACCTGACCCGGTCCGAGCCCCTGCGCCTGCAGTTCTCGGCCCTGGCCTGGACCCTGGGGCCCTGGCTGGGCGTCGCCCTCTACGAGGAGTTGGGGCCGAACTGGACCTACGGCGTCAGCGCCGGCGCGGCCCTGACCCTGCTCGCGGTCTTCTGGTGGATCCGGCTGCAGGAGCAGCCGGTGATCGGCCCGGCCAACAAGCCGCCGCCGCCCAATCCGCTGCGCAACCTGCGGCGCTTCTTCGCCCAGCCGCGCCTGCGCCTGGCCTGGATCATGGTCGTCGGCCGCTCCAGCTGGTGGGTCTTCTTCTTCGTCTACGCGCCGCTCTACATGCTGCAGGCCGGCGAGGACAGGCAGACCGCGGCCCTGGTCGTCTCGGCCGGCAACGCGGTGCTCTTCCTGACGCCGGTCTTCGGCCGGCTGGCGGCGCGCAACGGCCTGCGCCCGGTCATGACCGCCGCCTTCCTCTGCGTCGGCGGCTGCACCCTTCTGACCGTCGTGGTCTTCGAGCAGCCCACCGCGGTCGCCGGCCTGCTCCTGGCCGGGGCCCTGGGCTGCGCCGCCCTCGACGCCCTGGGCAACATCCCCTTCATCCGCGCCGTCCGGCCCCACGAGCGGCCGCAGATGACCACGGTCTTCCGGACCTACCTCGACGCCGCCGAACTGATCACCCCGACGCTCTGCGCCCTGGTCCTGACCCTGGCCGACCTCCGGGCCATGTTCTTCGTCTTCGGGCTCTTCGTCCTCAGCTTCGCGCTCTGGCCGCGCTTCCTGCCGCGCCGGCTGTGACGCGCGGCCTTGGTCAGTCCAGGCTGTCGTAGACCGCCGTCTCGAAGTCGAGGAAGAGCGGCAGCGACGTCTCGTCGACGAAGGGCAGAATCTGGGTCGCGTAGGCGCCGGCGATCCCCTTGACGGGATCGATCCAGTAGTAGGAGTTGGCCAGCCCCGCCCAGGCCAGGCTGCCGGCCGTACGGCCGGTCGGCGCGGTCTCGGTGTTGATCATGAAGCTGAGGCCCCAGGTCTTGGGCATGCCGGGGAAGAACTCGGCGTCGTTGGACAGCGTCGGGGCGGCGGTCTTCAAGGCCCGGACCCGCTTGTCGCCCATCTGGTTGCGCGACATGGCCTCGACCGTCTCGGGCTTCAGGACCCGGCCCCACTCGCCCTCGCCCTTGTTCAGGATCATCCGCAGGAAGCGGGCGTAGTCGCCGAGCGTCGCATAGAGGCCGCCGCCGCCCATCTCGAACTCTGGCGCCTGCGGGATCTCGAGGTCCAGCACCTCGAAGCCCGCCTCGCCGCGCTGGTGGATCCGGGCCAGGCGGGCCCGCATCTTCTCGGTGATCCGGAAGGCGGTGCTGGCCATGCCCAAGGGCTCGAAGACCTCGGCCGCGAGGTAGGCGCCGAGCTTCCGGCCCGAGACCGCCTCGACCATCTTGCCGGCCCAGTCGATGTTGATGCCGTAGTCCCAGTCCGTCCCGGGATCGAAAAGCAAGGGCGTGGTCAGCGCCGCGTCCTCGCAGGTGGTGATCGTCGGCGTGCCGGTGGCCTGCTGGTAGCGCAGGATGTCGGGGTTCCAGATCTCGTAGGAGAAGCCGGCGGTGTGCGTCAGCAGATGCCGCAGGGTGATGTCGCCCCTGGGCGGGCGCAGCCGCGGCTCGCCGCTGTCCTCGAAGCCGTCCAGGACCTGGACCTCGCCGAGGTAGGGAATCACCTCCTTGGCCGGGGCATCGAGCTCGAGCCGGCCGCGCTCGACCTGCTGCATCGCGGCGGTGGCCGTGATCGCCTTGGTCATGGAGGCGATCCAGACCACGGTGTCGGGCGTCATGGCCTCGCCGCCGCCCAGCGCCCGCTCGCCGAAGCCGCCTTCGTAGAGCAGGCCGTCGCCGTCGGTCACGACGGCCACCACCCCCGGCACCGAACCGGCCTCGGCGGCGGGGCCCAGAATCCTGTCCAGACTGTCTTTCATAGCCATGATTGTCCTCCCCGGACATCGCGCAGCTGCTTGTTCTTCGGATTGCTCCGATGATCTTGGGCGCAACCGCGTCGGATCGCAACGAATCCGGCGGCGGCCTGCTGGGCCGGCCCGCCTCGCCGCCTTCCTGCAGCGCCACGAGGCGCATCTCCTGAAGCTGGCCGCGTGACACCCACGAGGCCGTCGCGGAGCACCCCGGCAGGAAGGGAATCGGCAAGCCTCGCGAAATGAGCTTTCATTCGACTGTCGGATTCGGGCGGGCTGCCGCGTCCTCTGCCCGACGGCAGCGAAAGGAAGCTTGGCGATGCTGTATTCCATCCTGATCTACGGGGCCGAGGCCCTGGTCGACTCCCTCTCGGACGACGAGGAGGAGGCCATCCTCGACCGGCACCGCGCCCTGCAGGCGCAGCTGACCGAGACCGGCAAGCTGGGGCCCTTCGCCCGGCTGATGCCGACCACGGCGGCGGTCACGATCCGCGCGGAGACCGGCGAGCCGGTGGTCCTGGACGGCCCCTTCGCGGAGACCAAGGAGCAGCTTCTCGGGCTCTACCTGGTCGACTGCGCCAGCCTGGAGGACGCAGTCGAGGTCGCGAAGCAGCTCCCGGTCGACGTCGGCGCGCTGGAGATCCGGCCGGTCCACTTCTACGGGCCCGGCGTGCTGCCGCAGACCCCCTTCGAGGCCGCGCCCTATCCATGAGCGCCGCCCAGTGAGCGGCCCCCGATGAGCGGCAGGCCCCGGCTGGACGCGATCCTGGCGGCCGCGCGGCCGCAGGTCGTCGCGGCCCTGACCCGCCGCTTCCGCGACCTCGACAGGGCCGAGGAGGGCTACCAGACCGCCTGCCTGCGCGCCCTGGCGAGCTGGCCCGAGAAGGGCCGGCCGCGCGACCCGGTGGCCTGGCTGATCCTGGTCGGCCGCAACGCGGTCATCGACGAGCTGCGGCGCGAGAGCCGCCACGCCCCGCTGGAGGCGGAGCTTACGGAGGCGCCCTTGGCCGATGCCGAGGCGGCGGCGATCGCGCGCCTTGAGGCCGAGGACTACCGCGACGATATCCTGCGGCTGCTGTTCATCTGCTGCCGGCCGGAGCTGCCGAGGAGCGACCAGCTCGCCCTGGCGCTCAAGGTGGTGGCGGGGCTCTCGGTCCAGGAGATCGCCCGGGCCTTCCTGGTCAGGCCCAAGGCCATGGAGCAGCGCCTGACCCGGGCCAAGCGCAAGGCGGCCGCGGCCGGGATCTCCTTCGACACGCCCTCGGTGGCCGAGCGGGCGCAGCGCCTGGCGGCGGTCTCGACCCTGCTCTACCTGATGTTCAACGAAGGCTATTCCTCGGCCGGCAACGGCGCCCACCTGCGGGCCGCGCTCTGCGAGGACGCGATCCGCCTGCAGCGGCTCCTGCTCCGGCTCTTCCCGGGCCAGAGCGAGGTCATGGGCCTGCTGGCGCTCTGCCTCTTCCAGCACGCCCGGGCCAGGGCGCGGCTCGACACGGAGGGCCGGATCGTCCTGCTCGAGGACCAGGACCGCGGCCTCTGGGATCGCTACCTGATCGCCGAGGGCCGGGTGCTGATCGAGAAGGCCCTGCTGAAGGGCCGCCCCGGGCCCTATCAGATCCAGGCCGCCATCGCCGGCGTCCACTGCGCCGCCGCGGCGCCCGAGGCCACGGACTGGGTCGAGATCGAGCGGCTCTATCGGGCCCTGGAGCAGGCCCAGCCCTCGCCGGTGGTGACCTTGAACCGGGCGGTCGCCGTCGCCCAGCTCGACGGCCCGGCGGCGGCCCTGGCCCTGATCGAACCCCTGGCCGGCGCGCTGGAGGGCTACCTCTACTTCCACGGCGCCCGGGCCGCCTGGCTGGAGGAACTCGGCCGTGTCCCAGAAGCCGCCGAGGCCTACGGACGGGCGCTGGCGCTCTGCACGACGCCGGCCGAGACCGCCCATCTGAAGGCGCGCCTGGCGGCCCTGAAGGAAGAGTCCTGAAAGAAATATCCGGGGCCCTGTCGGATCGGCTCCTGCCCCTCCGTCCTAGGGTGGACCGCAAGCCCGCGGCCAAAGGCAACAGGAGGACAGAGGATGAGCGACAACCCCATGGCGACCCACGGCGCGCCGAGCTGGATCGAGCATCGCGGCCAGGACGGCCCGGCGGCACGGGCCTTCTACGAGAAGGTCCTGGGCTGGACCATCGCCGAGCTGCCGATGAAGGACGGCGGCACCTACCACGGCATCATGCTCGGCGAGACCCCGGTCGGCGGATTTTCCAGCGCGCCCGCGGAACAAGGCGGCTGGATCAGCTACATCACGGTCGACGACGTCGACGCCCGCTTCGCGGCGGCCCTGGAGGCCGGTGCGACAGCCCTGCAGGCGCCCTTCTCGGTGCCGGGAGTCGGCCGCATCGCCAGCTTCCGCGATCCCGCCGGCGCCACCCTGGCGCTGATCACCTACGAGTCCCAGCAAGGCTGAAGGAGAAACAGATGAGCTTCACCGGCGGATGCCTCTGCGGCGCGGTGCGCTACGAAGGCAGGGAGCAGCGGGGCGGCGGCCATTGCCACTGCATCGACTGCCGCAGGACCAGCGGGACCGGGCACGGCTCGCACATGATCGTGCCCGAGGCCGCCTTCACCATCAGCGGCGCGCTCCGCTTCTTCGACGCCCCGGCCGACAGCGGCAACATGATCAGCCGCGGCTTCTGCCCGACCTGCGGCTCGGCCGTCTACTCCAGGAACAGCGCCGTGCCGGGCACGGTCTTCGTGCGCGCCTCGAGCCTCGACGACCCGGAGGTCTTCCGGCCGCAGATGATCGTCTACGCCAAGCGGGCGCCGTCCTGGGACCGCATGGACCCCGCCCTGCCCCGCTTCGAGACCATGCCGCCACCGGAGGAGATCCCCTATACGGCGGAGTGACACCGGCCGAGGTTCGGACCCCTCACCCTCCCAGCGCCTGACGGCGCTGGGCCCCTCCCTCTCCCCAGGGGAGAGGGAAAACGGGCGCGCACCAAGTCCCTCTCCTCGGGGAGAGGGAGGGGCCCGCGACGAAGTCGTGGGAGGGTGAGGGGTACTCCGCTCGATCCCTCAGAAGGTCTTCAGCCCATTGACCGGCAGCAGGATCGCGTAGAGCGAGGTCGTGGCGGTGATGAAGAGGCGGTTGCGCTTGGGGCCGCCGAAGCAGAGGTTGGAGACCTGCTCGGGC
>JANQGU010000431.1 GCA_028282935.1 Kiloniellales bacterium | reverse complement strand
CACCATCGTCGCCACCAAGCACGGCACGGTGAAGACCGACCACGTGCTCTTCATCGCCTCGGGCGCCTTCCACCTGGCCAAGCCCTCGGACCTGCTGCCCGAGCTGCAGGGCCGGCTGCCGATCCGGGTCGAGCTCAACGCGCTCACCCGCGATGACTTCAAGCGCATCCTGACCGAGCCGGAAGCGAGCCTGATCAAGCAGTACAAGGCGCTGATGGAGACCGAGGAGGTGACCCTCGACTTCACCGGGGAGGCCATCGACGCTCTGGCCGACCTGGCCGCCGAGATCAACGCCACGGTCGAGAACATCGGCGCCCGGCGGCTGCAGACGGTGATGGAGAAGCTGCTGGAGGAGATCTCCTTCACCGCCACCGACCGCGGCGGCGAGACCATCACCATCGACGCCAAGATGGTTCAGGACCGCGTCGCCGAGCTGGCCAAGGACGCCGACCTGTCGAAGTTCATCCTGTAGGGCCGCCGGCCGCGGCGGATCAGCGGCGGATCACGCCGACGATGTTCGAGAAGTCGTCGGTCCAGAGGTCTTCCTCGGGATCGGCCGGCAGGCGCCGCCAGTTCGGCAGGCCGTCGAGCAGGGCGGCGCGGCCGGGATCGGCGGTCATGATCACCCATTCCGAGGAACTGGCGGCGTAGAGGTCCTTCTCCTCGGGAGGGATCACGTGCAGCTGGTGCCAGGCCTCGAGCCCCTGGCTCTCGGCCAAGCGGGCCAGGACCGGGGCCAGGCTCAGGTGCCGGTTCGAGACGTTGAACAGGATCAGCCCCTCGGCCGCGGTCTTCTCGCGGTAGAGCGCCAGCGCTTCCGAGGTCAGCAGGTGGAGCGGCACCGCGTCGGAGCTGAAGGCGTCCAGGATCAGCAGGTCGTAGCCGGCGTCGGCCGCCGATGCCAGCTGGATCCGGCCGTCGCCGAGGACCATCTCCATCTCGGCGCCGCAGTCCGCCAGGAAGCTGAAGTAGCGCGGATCGCGCGCCAGGCGGACCACGACCGGGTCGATCTCGTAGTAGGTCCAGGTCTGCCCGGGCTGGTGGTAGCAGGCCAGGGTGCCGACGCCGAGGCCGAGCACGCCGACCCGCTCGAGCGGCTGCGCGGCGGCGGCCGGGCCGTTGAGCCCGCCGAAGAGCTGGCCGATCGGCCCCTCCTCGCTGAAGTAGGTGTTCGGCGTCTTTCGGTGGCCCGGCCGGGTGTCCTGGGCGCCGTGCACGGTCGTGCCGTGCAGCAGGACCCGGAAGCGCCCGGCCTCGCCGACCTCGAGCACCCGGTAGACCCCGAAGAAGCTGCGCGCCATGGTCAGCGAGCCGTTGAACTGGCCGATCACCATGGGCACCAGCAGGGCGCCGAGGATCGCCGCGGTCATGCGCCGCGGCCGATGGCGGCTGAGGAAGATGCCCAGGGTCAGGACCACCATCAGCACGAAGACGTCGAGCGAGCCCTGGCCGGTGACCGTGGCGATGCCGAACAGGGTCGGCGCCGAGGCCAGGGCGGCGAGGCCCAGCGGGATCAGCAGGTCGCCCCAGCGCGGCCGGCGCCCCTCGCTCCCAGCGGGCAGGAAGAGGCAGGCCAGGGACAGCACCAGGATGTACTCGAAGATCCCGGGAAAGATCACCGGCGCCAGCAGCGCGTTGAAGATGCCGCCGAGCACGCCGCCGGTCGACATCCAGAGATAGAACTCGGTCAGGTGGTCCTCGGCCGGCCGGCAGGCGACCAGCGTCCCATGGCAGAACAGCGCCACGGCGAAGAAGATCGCCAGGTGGGCGGCGATCGTCATGACGATGCCGAGGGAGGAGATGAAGACGATGGGCAGCAGCGCCAGCACGAAGGGCAGCGCCCGGACCACAAGGTCGTGCTTCACGATCGGCCGGCGGGCGAAGACGATGACGTAGGTCGTCAGGTAGAGCACCAGCGGCATGACCCAGAACAGCGGCGTCGCCGCCACGTCGGTGGTGATGTGTGCGGTCACGCCGAGCAGCAGGCTGGAGGGAACGAAGGCCAGCGCCACCCAGCGCCCGCGCCGGCGCCAACTCGGCGCCGGGGTCGCGGCGCGCGGCGTTGCGGCCTCGCCTGGGGCGGCCTCGGCCGCGGCGGCGCCGTCGAGCGGCTTGGCCAGCCGGTTCCAGATCACCAGGACGCAGAGTCCCATCAGCGCGAAGAGCGCCGCGTAGCCCCAGGACCAGGACCAGCTCTGCTGATGGAGCCGCAGCAGCGGCTCGACCAGGAAGGGGTAGGACAGCAGCGCCAGGACCGAGCCGACGTTGCTGGTGCTGTAGAGGAAGTAGGGGTCGGAGGCGTCGCCGTGTCGGCTGCGGGCGAACCACTTCTGCAGCACCGGGGCGGTCGCCGAGACCGCGAAGAAGGGCAGCCCGACCGAGACCGACAGCAGGGCCAGGACCCAGAACACGGGGAAGCGCTCGGCCGGCGGGATCCAGCCCTCGGGCAGGGCCACGGGCCAGACCAGGAAGGCCAGGGCCAGGACGCCGAGGTGCAGCAGGCTCTGCCGGCGCAGGCCGAGCCAGCGGACGCTGAAGTGGGCATAGGCGTAGCCGGCCAGGAGGGCGGCCTGGAAGAAGACCATGGCCGTGTTCCAGACCGAGGGCGAGCCGCCGAGCAGCGGCAGGACCATCTTGGCGATCATCGGCTGGACCGAGAACAGCAGGAACGCGCCGAGGAAAATGGTCGCGGCGAAGATCGGCAGGGTCAGCCGCTCGGCAAGGCCAGCGCTTCCGGCCCCGAGGGAACCGGAGGTCTCGGTGACGTGGTCACTGCTCATGGAGGCTTTCGTCCTTGATCTGGGGCCTTCAAGAACGGTCTAGCCGAGCCGGCTTAAGAAGCGGTTAGGCCTGTCGGCGCGCTGCGGGGACTCACGGGGCGCCGTCGCCGCGGGTCAACTGGGCCAGCCAGTCCGCCACCCGCTCCTCGGGCAGGTCCTCGATCCGCTCGGCCAGGCGGTTGGCGAACTCGGTCTTGCGCGGGCTGAGGCCGGCGGTGTCGACCACGGCCCGGGGATGCGAGAGGTCGGCCAGACGCTGCAGCGCCTCCGCGTCGTCCCAGATGATGCCGAGGAACTGGCAGACCTGGTGCACGAAGCGGCGGTTCGGCTTGCCGCGGTGGCCGTGCTCCAAGGCCGAGAGGTAGGCCGAGGAGACGCCGAGGCCGGCGGCCATGTCCTGCAGGCTGATGCCGCGCTCGGCGCGCAGGGCCCGAAGCCTTTCGCCGAAGGGGGTCATGCCCGCCCCTCGCCGGCGGCCATCCTCAGGCCTCTCCCTCGCCGAGGCCGTGGCGCGCATGCCACTCGGAGAGGGACTCCTCGGGATAAGCCTCGAAGCAGGACTCTTCGGGTCCCGGCCTCGGGACCTCGACCCAGCCGGCCTTGGAGCCCAGCATGATGTGGACCCGTTCCGGCGGCGTGGGCAGCGGCGTGTCGATCGCCGAGGCGAAGGGATGGACCAGGTCGGGCCAGCGCGGGTCGAAGACCCAGAGCGCCGAGCCGCAGCGCCGGCAGAAGTGCCGCCGGGCCTCGCTGGGCTCGCCATGGGACCGGGTCCTGGCCCGGTAGACGCTGAGGTGCTCCTCGCCCGTCACCTCCAGGCTCGCCGCGTCGCCGCCCAGGTTGATGGCATAGCCGCCGCCGCCCGCCGTCTTGCGGCAGATCGAGCAGTAGCAGCGCAGATAGGGGACCGGCGATCCGGCGTTCAGCGCGAAGCGCACGGCGCCGCAGTGACAGGATCCCTCCAGGCGCATCGACCCCTCTCCCACCGGTGATTAACTCGAATCGAGTTTAGCAGGGAGAGGCCGGCTTGTCGCCTCCCGGCATCGCTTCAGCCCTCCCGCCGCCGCCTGAGCAGGACGTAGAAGGCCCCGGCGCCGCCGTGGGCGGGCTGGGCCTGGGCGAAGGCGAGGACCCGCTCGCGGTTCGGCGCCTCGTTGAGCCAGCGCGGCAGGTTGGCGCGGATCACGCCGGGCTCCTGCCCCTCCTGGCCGCGGCCCAGGCGGCCCTTGCCGGTGATCACCAGGACGCAGCGCCGCCCCGCCGCCTGGGAGCGGGCCAGGAAGCCGCCCAGCCGGCGGTGGGCGACGGCCTGGGTGTCGCCGTGCAGGTCGATGGTCGCCTCGACCGGCAGCTTGCCGCGGCGCAGACGCTCCAGATTGCGCCGGTCGACGCCGGCGGCCCGGCCGGACTCCAGATCGGGTGCCGCCGGCTTGCGGGTTGCGCCGCCGGCCGCCGGAGGGGACGGCGCGACAACCTTTCGCGACCTGGCCGGCGGTGCCGCGGCCGGACCGGCCGCCGGCGCCGGCGTCTCAGGTTTCACGGCCCCGGGGCGATCCGCCGCCGCCCCGTCTCGCTTCTCCAGGGGCTTTGCATCCTGGGTGACCTTGCGCCAGAGGGCGCGGTCGGCCTCAGAGATCTTCGGGCCCTCCCCGCGGCCGGAGCCGCGGGTGCCGTCCTTCTTGCCAGCCATCTCGAGAGTCTAGGCCTGGCCCTCGTCTTCGACCAGGATCACGTGCAGGCGCCGCGGGCCATGGGCGCCCATCTGGATGGTCTGCTCGATGTCGCCGGTGCGCGACGGCCCGGTGATGAAGTTGACCGTGCGCGGCAGCTGGCCCTCGCCCTCGGCGGCGCGCAGGCGGTCCCAAGCGTCCTCGTAGGGCCCGACCACCTGCGAGGCCCTGAGCACGACGATGTGGTTCTCCGGCAGGAAGTTGAGGGTGGTCGGCGCCGTCGGCCCCGAGGCCAGCATCAAGGTGCCGGTCTCGGCCACCCCGGCCAGGGCGGCGGTCACCGAGGTCGCGTCCTCGAGCCGGGCCCGGCCGCTCTCGACCTTCAGCAGGGGCTGCTCGCTCCAGGCCAGGCCCTCCAGCGCCGGGTCCGGAGAGATGCGGACCTCGGCCGGCAGGTTCTGGCCCTTGAGGTAGTCGGCCACGGCTTGCGGCACCTCGCCGTCGCCGGCGACCCGCGCGACGCTGGTCGCCACGGCTTCCGCCTGCTCGACGAAGAGCGTGACCATCTCCCGGCGCGGCAGGTCGCTGCGCGCCGGCACCGGGCCGCGGGCCTTGGCCCCGATCCGGGCCTGCACGGCCTCCCCGCGCCCCGGGGTCTCGGCCACGGCCTTCAGCGAGCGGCGCAGCCGCCCGAGGATCTCCGCGCGGCGGTCGGTCACGCGGAGGCGGCCGGGCGTCCCTGCCCGTCCCTTTTTCTTTCCGCCCAGAGCTGCTGGAAGGTCGGACCCTGCGGCGCCGGCAGGTCGCGGTGCGCGGTCCAGCCGCCGGCCAGGGGCAGCTTGCGGAAGCGGCCGCGGCGCCGGCCGAGCGCGCCCAGCGCCCGGGTCTTGAGCCCGGCGAAGAGGTGATAGAGCGCCGGCCGCCGGGCGAAGAAGGCCCAGACGCCGAGCCCGGCGCGCAGCGGCAGGGGCGTCAGGTGACGCTCGAACTCGCGCTCGCGCCAGTGCCGCATCATCTTGGGCAGCGGGATGCGCATCGGGCAGACCGCCTCGCAGCGGCCGCAGAAGGAGGAGGCGTTGGGCAGGTGGCCGGCCTCCTCGACGCCGATCAGGCTGGGCGTCAGCACCGCGCCGATCGGCCCTGGATAGACCCAGCCGTAGGCGTGGCCGCCGATCGCGTGATAGACCGGGCAGTGGTTCATGCAGGCGCCGCAGCGGATGCAGCGCAGGGCGTCCTGGTACTCCGTTCCGAGCATGCCCGAGCGGCCGTTGTCCAGCAGGACGACATGGTATTCCTCCGGACCGTCCAGGTCGCCGGCCCGGCGCGGCCCGGTCGAGAAGGTGGTGTAGGAGGAGAACTCCTGCCCGGTCGCCGAGCGCGCCAGGACCCGCAGGATGACCGAGACGTCCTCCAGGGTCGGCACGACCTTTTCCAGGCTGGCGACCACGATGTGCACCTTGGGCAGGGTCTGGGTCAGGTCGCCGTTGCCCTCGTTGGTCACGATGACCGAGGCGCCGTTCTCCGCGATCAGGAAGTTGGCGCCGGTGATGCCGACGTCGGCCTGGACATAGCGCTCGCGCAGGATGCCGCGGGCCTCGGCGACCAGGGCCGCGGGCTCCTCCAGATTGCGCTCGGCCGGCAGGTGGTCGTGGTGGTCGCGGAAGTCGGCCTCGATCTGGTCCTTGGTCAGGTGCACCGCCGGGGCGATGATGTGGCTGGGCGGTTCCTTGCGGAGCTGGATGATGTACTCGCCGAGGTCGGTCTCGATCGGCTCGATGCCGTTGGCCTCGAGGTGATCGTTGAGGGCGATCTCCTCGGCGATCATCGACTTGCCCTTGGTCACCGTCTTGGCACCGGCGGCGCGGCAGATCTCCAGGATCTTGTCGCGGGCCTCGGCGGCCGTGCCGCACCAGTGGACGTGTCCGCCCTGCTCGGTGATCCGCGCCTCGTAGGCTTCGAGGTAGAGGTCGAGATGCGCCAGGGTGTGGTTCTTGATGTCGCGCGCGGCGTCACGCAGGTCCTCGAACTCGGGCAGCTTGGCGGCCGCCTTGGCGCGCTTGTCGATGAAGCCCGCCTTGACGTGGTTCAGCGCCTTCTTGAGCTGCGGATTCTTGACCGCGGCGCGGGCGTTGTCGGGAAAGGCGTGTGACGTCGACTGCATCCGGCTCTAGCCCTCCCGTCCTTCGCCAATCGCGGGCGTGTCGCGGTCGCCGGCCAGCACCTCGGCGACGTGGCGCGCCTGCACCTTGCTGCCGTTGCGCTTCAGCTTGCCGGACATGTTCATCAGGCAGCCGAGGTCGCCGGCCAGCAGCAGCTCGGCCTCGGTGCTTTCGATATTGGCGACCTTGGCGCTGACCATCTCGTTGGAGATCTCCGGGTACTTCACGCAGAAGGTCCCGCCGAAGCCGCAGCAGGCCTCGCCCTCCGGCAGCTCGGCCAGCTCCAGCCCCTCGACCGAGGCGAGCAGCCGCCGGGGCTGCGCCCGGATCTTCAGCTCGCGCAGGCCCGAGCAGGAATCGTGGTAGGTCGCGCGCGCCGGAAAGGCCGCAGCGACCGAATCGACCTTCAGCACGTCGGCCAGGAAGGACACCAGCTCGTGGACCCGTGCCGAGAGGCGCTCGGCGCGGCCTTGCCAGTCCGGGTCGTCCTTCAGGAGCGCGGGATAGTGCTCCTTGATCATCGCCGCGCAGGAGCCCGAAGGCGCGACCACATGGTCGAAGCCCTCGAAGGCGGCGATGGTCTGGCGTGCGATGGCCGCGGCGTCGCGCCGGTCGCCGGAGTTGTAGGCCGGTTGGCCGCAGCAGGTCTGGGCCCGCGGCACCTCGACCCGGCAGCCGGCGTCCTCCAGGAGCTTGACCGCGGCGAAGCCGACCGAAGGCCGAAAGAGATCGACGAGGCAGGTCACGAAGAGGCCGACCTTGGGCTCCTGCGCGGCGCTATCCTGGCTCATCTCTCCCCGCCTTCTTCGTGTCGTCGACCCTCGAAGGTCGCGGCAAGGATGCGCGGCGACGCCGGCAAAAGCAAGCGAAGGCCGCGGCGACTCTAGCCCTTCAGGTGGTCGGAGAGCGCCCGGGCCGCACCGTCGGAAAGCGATACGGCGTCGCGCAGGAAATCGATCAGCCCTTCCAGGGCGGCCACGGGGTCGGCCTCGGCAGCCACCGGCCCGTCGAGCCGGCGCAGCGCCTGCGCGTAGCCGCGCCGACAGGCGAGCAGATGGTTGTAGTGCTGGTCGCAAGCCGGTATCGGCGCCGGATAGCCGCGGATCTCCCGGACGGTCTCGGCATAGCGTGCTTCGAGCCACAGCCGCAGCAATTCCGGCGCGCGGGAGGATGGCTGGAGATCGATCATCGGCATCTGCCTCCGCTGACTCACGGAGCAGTCTACAGCGGACCGCGTCGGATTTCAGCTGGCCTCGGCGCGGCGCGCGGCGACCGACTTGGGCAGGAAGAGGAAGTAGCGGCCCTTCTGCTTCATGCGCCCGGCCTCGGCGAGCGCCGGCTCGCCGGAGCCCCAGAAGAAGTCGCCGCGCACGGGGCCCTTGATCGCGCTGCCGGTGTCCTGGGCGACCAGCAGGCGCTGCAGGGGCCGATCGCTGGCCGGCCAGGTGGTGTCGAGGAAGATCGGCGCCCCCAGGGGCAGGTGGGAGGGATCGACCGCCAGGCTGCGGCCGGCGGTCAGGGGGACGCCCTGGGCGCCGATCGGCCCCTCGCCCTTGATCTCGCGGAAGAAGATGAAACGCCCGTTGCGATGCATCAGGGACTGGGCCTTGTCCGGGTTTGCGCGCAGCCAGTCGCGGATCGACTGCATCGAGACGTCGCCGCCGTCCATGACCTTCTCCTGGATCATCGCCCGACCGATGGCATAGAAGGGCAAGCCGTTGGAGGCCGCGAAGCCGACCCGCTTGACCTTGCCGTCGGGCAGGCGGACCTGGCCGGAGCCCTGGACGTGGAGGAAGAAGACGTCGACCGGATCGTCGGCCCAGATCAGCTCGAGCTTCTGTCCGGAGAGGGCGCCGCTCTCGATCTCGGCGCGGCTGAAGTAGGGCACCAGGCGGCTCTTGTCGACGCGACCGACGATGCGCTCGCCCTCGAGGTCGGCGCGGAAGTCTCCCAGGTTCACCGAGACCAGGTCGGCGGGCCGGGTGTAGAGCGGAAAGCGGTAGCGGCCGTTGGGCTTGGTGTCGCCGCGCAGCTCGGCCTCGTAGTAGCCGGTGAAGAGCCCTTCGGCGTCGCCGTTGTCGCTGACCAAGAAGGGCGTGAACCAGGTCTCGAAGAACAGCCGCGCCGAGATGTCGTCCGTGACCGCCAGGCGTTCCAGGTCCTGGCAGATCGGCCGCCAGTCGCCGACCCGCCCGCCCAGCGCCTTGGGTCCGATCGCCTTGTCGTCGGGGCTGGGCAGGATCCGCCGACAGGAGCGGCGCAGCGCCGGCAGGGCCTCGGCGACGCTGTCCGCCTCCCAGCCGGGCAGGGCCTCGAAGCCGCTCGGCTCCAGCAGGGCCGCGGGCTGAGGCGGCTCCGGCGCCACCGGCGCCTCGGGCGGCGGGGCCTTCTCGCAGGCGGCGAGCAAAAGAAGCGGCAAGGCGCCGGCCAGTGCGAACTGTCTGTAGGGGGAAAGCCGCTTCGGCTGCTGCCGTCTGGCCAAGAACCCTGCTCCCGTCCTGGGGCTGCTCAGTCCGGACTGCGCGTCGCGACCAGGGTCCAGTTCGGGTCGCGGCTGCGGGTGTTGCGCGCGAAGGTCCAGAGGTCGGTGATCTGGGTGACGTCGCTGGGGTCGCCCTCGACGATCCGGCCCTCGGAGTCCTTCACCACGTTGATCTGCTCGGAGACGAAGCGCACGGTGACGAAGGCCGTGCGGTCCTGCAGCTCGGCGTCCTCGATCACGGCTTCCTTGATACCGACCAGAGTGGTCTCCAGGGTCTGGTTGGCGGCCTCGCGTTCCTGGATGGCGCCGCTGAAGTCGTCGTAGACGTTGTTCGAGAGCAGCGGCCGCAGGGTCTTGGTGTCGCCCTCGGCAAAGGCGCCGACGATCATCTCGAAGGCGGCCCGGCCGCCTTCCACGAAGCCGGCCTCGTCGAAGTCGCGGTCGGCCAGCTTGATCTGGGTCAGGCCGCCGGCGAGGGGATCGTCGGCGGCGCCGTTCGCGGCGGCCGCGACGTCAGCGTCGCGCTTTCCGGTCCGGCGGTCCGGCAGGTTGACGACCTTGTCGTTGCCGGACTCCTCCGGCGAGCGCTGCTGGAAGGGATCGAAGTCGCGCGGCTGCTCGTGACCGGTCCGGCGTCCGAGAACCCGGCGCAGCTGAAGCACCAGGAAGGCCGCCAGGGCCGCAAAGAGGATGATGTCGAAAAACTGCAATCCGTTATCCATCAAGTATGAGTTTCGGATCGGACCGAAGCAGCGTCCCTATCTCGGGGCGCGGGTCCCTCCGATAGTGGCATCTGCGGGGATCTCCACATACATATAATGTCGTCGCCAACAAAAGCGACTCGATCCGGCCCGACTTCGGGCTGGTCCTCGTGGCGGGTAGTGAGTCCACTACACCATTGGGAAGGTAAATAAGCCGTTGCCGGTGAAAGGGCAAGGATGGGTCTGGTCATCTTTCTTCTGTTTCTTCTGGTCCCGCTGATCGAAATCGGGGTCTTCATCGAGGTCGGCGGCTGGATCGGGCTGTTGCCGACGCTCGGCCTGATCCTCCTGACCGCGGTGCTCGGCACTTGGCAGCTGCGGGCGCAGGGCCTTTCGACCCTGGCCCGGGCCCGCCAGCAGATGGAACAGGGACAGCTTCCGGCGCAGGAGCTCTACGACGGCTTCTGCCTGATCATCGCCGGCGCGCTGCTTCTGACTCCGGGCTTCGTGACCGATGCGGTCGGCTTCGCGCTCTTCGTCCCGGCCTTCCGCCGGCTGCTGCGCCGCGTCATCGCACAGCGGATCCGGCTGCGGACCGAGGTGCGGATGCGCCGGCCCCGAACCCGGGGCCAGGGCTCGGCGACCATCATCGACGGCGAGTTCCGCGAGGTCCCGGAGGATCACGACCCGCTGCCGGGCCAAGGCGGGAAGCCGGGGAGCTGACCCCGGCAGCCCGGTTGTTTCGCCCCGGCATCCATGCTAGCCAGACCGGCCTTCACCGTCGGGGCCTTTCAATCTGGAGAGACACATGACCGGGGACGATCAGGGCGCAGCGGCGCCGGGCGCCCAGCCTGCCACGCATCCTGGCGACAGCATCGAAGAGGCCCGCTTCACCATCCGGGCGCAGTACCTGAAGGACATCTCCTTCGAGAATCCCAACGCGCCGGCGGTCTACACCAAGCTGAACGCCCAGCCCGACATCGGCGTCAGCGTCGACGTCCAGGCCCGGCCCCTGGAAGGCCGGACCTACGAGACGGTGCTCTCGGCGAGCGTGAACGCGAAGTTCGACCAGATCCAGGGCTTCCTGATCGAACTGCAGTACGGCGCCCTGGTCCAGGTCGCGGATCAGGTCGGTCCGGAGGACCTGGAGCCGCTGCTGCTGGTCGAGGTGCCGCGCTTCATCTTTCCCTTCGCGCGCGACCTGATCTCGTCGGCGACCCGGGACGGCGGCTTTCCGCCGTTGCTGGTGGCGCCGATCGACTTCGGCAAGCTCTACCTGCGGCACAAGGCGCAGCAGGCGCAGGACAGCTCGCCGCCGGCAGCCCAGCCGGCAGCCCAGCCGGCCGGCCAGCCCGCGGACTGAGGCGGCCCTGCGGCCGCCGGCCGCGTCAATTCAGCCAGACCGGATCCTTCAGCCGGGCCAGCATGGCCTCGTGGGCGCGCAGCTCTTCGTCGCTCGGCGCATGCGGCCGCGGCGGGCGGGCGACGCTGGCCGCCGGGCGCGGCCCTTCGCTCTGGACGCTGCGGCGCTCGCTCAGCTCCAGGCCCGGCTGGCGGCCTCCGATCAGCTCCAGGTAGACCTCGGCCAGGAGCTGGGTGTCGAGCAGGGCACCGTGCAGGGTGCGCTGCGAGTTGTCGATCTCGAAGCGGCGGCAGAGCGCGTCGAGGCTGACCTGGCTGCCGGGGAACTTGCGGCGGGCGATGGCCACCGTGTCGACCGCCCGGGCCCTGTCGAGGGCCGGCCGGCCGAGCAGCGCGAGCTCCGCGTTGAGGAACTTCATGTCGAACTCGGCGTTGTGGATCACCAGGGTCGCGTCGCCGATGAAGGCCAAGAACTCCTCGGCGATCTCCGCGAAGGGCGGAAAGCCGGACAGGAAGTCCTGGCTCAGGCCGTGGATCCGGAAGGCCTCCTCGGGCATGTCGCGCTGCGGATTGATGTAGCGCTGGAACTGCGCGCCCGTCTCGACGTGGTTGACCAGCTCCAGGCCGGCGATCTCGACGATGCGGTGACCGGCAGCCGGGTCCAGGCCCGTGGTCTCGGTGTCCAGTACGATCTCACGCATGCCCTGCCCTCCCTTCGGGCCGTCGCGGCGGCCAGCAGCGGCCCCGGCGCCCGGTCATCTTCCTAACCGCCCGCTTCAGGGCGCGCAAGGCCAAGCCCTTGCCCAGGCCGGTGGGAATCACGAAGTCGGCGCGGCGCCGCTTCTCGGCGTCCGGCAGCTGCTGCGCCCGGATCTCGGCCAGGCGCCGCGGCGTCATCCCGGGACGGCGCAGCACCCGCTGCGCCTGGATGAAGGCCGGGGCCGAGACCACCAGGACCGCGTCGCAGCGGGCTTCGCCGCCGGTCTCGAAGAGCAGCGGGATGTCGAGCACGACCAGCGGCGCGCGGCGGCGGGCCTGGCGGCGCAGGAAGCGCAGCTCGGCCCGGCGCACCCTCGGGTGCAGGATCGATTCCAGGCGGCGCAGCGCGGCCGGGTCCCCGAAGACCCGGGCGCCCAGGGCCTTGCGGTCGACCCGCCCGGCCTTGACCGTCTTGGGGAAGGCTCGGCGCACCGCTTTGATCGTCTCCGGATCCTCGGCCAGCAGGCGGTGCACCGCGGCGTCGGCGTCGTGGACCGGAAGGCCGAGGCGGCGCAGGTGCGCGGCCGCGGTCGACTTGCCCATGGCGATCGATCCGGTCAGGCCGAGGATCACCATCGGCCCTAAACCCGGAGGAGGAGCGCGCGCAGCTCGGCGGTGACCTCCGGCGCGCAGCCGAACCACGCCTCGAAACCGGGCCGGGCCTGGTGCAGCAGCATGCCCAGGCCGTCCACCGTCGGGTTGCCGCGGGCCTGCGCGGCGGCCAGCAGGGGCGTCTCCAGTGGCGTGTAGACGATGTCGGTGACCAGGGCCCCGGCGGGCAGCGCGTCGAGCGCCAGGTCCAAAGGCGGCTGGCCGGCCATGCCGAGGGTGGTGGTGTTGACCAGCAGGCCGGCGGCCTCGAGGGCCGCGCCGCGCTCGGCCCAGGGCAGGACCCGGAACGGCGGCAGCGCGGGGTCGGCGAGCGCGGCGGCCAGGGCCTCGGCGCGGGC
>JANQGU010000316.1 GCA_028282935.1 Kiloniellales bacterium | reverse complement strand
CTCCAGATACCGGCGTTCTCGCCGGCCTGCACCTGGTCCCAGCTCAGCCCGATCTCCTCCCAGAGGCCGGAGAGCACGAACTTGCCGGCGACCACGCCGATCGAGCCCGTGACGGTGCCCGGATGGGCGACGATCTTGTCGGCCGCCATGGAGACGAAATAGCCGCCCGAAGCCGCCACGTTGCCCATGGAGACGATGACCGGCTTGCCCTTCTCCCTGGCGCGGCGGACCTGGCGGTGGACGGTGTCCGAGGCGACGTAGGAGCCGCCGGGGCTGTCGACGCGGAACAGGATGGCTTCGACGTCCTCGTCATCGACGGCGTCGGAAATGGCCTTGGCGACGGTGTCGGAGCCGAAGACCACCGAGCCGAAGACCGGATCGTTCTCGGAGGTGGTCAGGGAGATCGGGCCGAGGCCGTAGATCACCGCGATCTTCGGCCCCTCCGGCGCCTCGTCGCGGGTGGCCGCGGCGTAGGCCCGCAGCCCGAAGAGCTCCATCTCCTCGCTGGTGCGCTCGGTCAGCTCGTCGGTCAGCTCGTCCCAATAGGCCAGGCGGTCGAGAAGGCCGGCCTCCTTGCCCTCGTCCGCGGACAGGGGCGCCTTGTCGATCAGGGCGCGGAAGGCCTCGGGGGCGAGTTCGCGGTCCTTGGCCACGTCGGCGACGATCTGCTCCATCCAGGAGTCGATCATCTGCTGCAGGTTCTGCCGCTGCGGCTCAGGCAGGCTGCTGTCCGTGAAGGTGTTCATGGCGCCCTTGTACTCCTCGCGCTGGGCGAGGCGGGGCTGGATTCCCAGCTTGTCGAGGGTGCCGCGCAGGAAGGGCGCCTCCAGCATCAGGCCCATGGCGCCCAGGTCGCCGGAGGGCTGCAGCCAGACCTCGTCCATGGCGCTGGCGAGGTAGTAGCTGATGGTGCCGTTGCCGAACTCGCCGAAGCTCTCGGCGAAGCCGACGACGAAACGGCCCTCCTTGCGGAACTCCTGGATCGCGGCGCGCAGCTCCTGGGCCTGCGCCATGCCGACCTGGAGCGCGCCGAAGCGAACGACCAGGCCCTTGATCCGCTCGTCCCGGCTGGCCTTCCTCAGCGTCGCGACGGTGTCGCGCAGCACGATCCTGTCGCCCAGCGAGGAGCGGGCGAAGAGGCTGTCCGGACGGCTTTCGATGACCTCTCCGGCGAGATCGACGGTCAGCACCGCCTCGGCCGGCACCTCCGCGGTCTTCTCCTTCCAGGGCAGGTCGTAGCTCAGGCCCAGGACCAGGGCGATGATCAGGGGAAGCGTGATCAGGAAGCCGATGGTCGCGAAGACGCCGACCAGACACTTCAGAAGGAACAGGATGACGCGCATGTGCTTCTGGAAAGGCCCAGTTGTTGGTGGTGCTCGGTTTCTCGCTAAAGGACGTCGCCGGGGCCGGTGATAGCCCTTCGCGGTCCGGTTGTCGAGGTCGAACTCCGTGACCGCGCCTCAGCCGCCGCACTGCCCCCGGTGGCGCAGCAGATGGTCGGCCAGGACCAGGGCCATCATGGCCTCGCCCACGGGCACGGCGCGGATGCCGACGCAGGGGTCGTGCCGGCCCTTGGTCACGATCTCGGTCTCCTGGCCGTGGACGTCGACGGTCTTGCGCGGCGTCAGGATCGAGGAGGTCGGCTTGACCGCGAAGCGCAGGACGACGTCCTGGCCGCTGGAGATTCCGCCGAGGACGCCACCGGCGGCGTTGGACAGGAAGCGGACCCCGTCGTTGCCGCTGCGCATCTCGTCGGCGTTCTCCTCGCCGCTCAAGGCGGCGGCGGCGAAGCCCGCGCCGATCTCGACGCCCTTGACGGCGTTGATGCTCATCATCGCCTTGGCGAGGTCGGCGTCGAGCTTGTCGTAGACCGGCTCGCCCAGCCCCGCCGGTACGCCCTCGGCCACGACCTCGATCACCGCGCCGGTCGAGGAGCCGGACTTGCGGACGCCGTCGAGATAGGCGGCCCAGGCCTCGGCGGCCTCGGCATCAGGGCACCAGAAGGGATTGCGTTCGATTTCCGCCCAGTCCCAGTTGCCGCGCTCGACGGCATGGGGGCCCATCTGCACCAGGGCGCCGCGAATCCGGATGCTTTCTCCCAGGACCTTGCGGGCGACCGCCCCGGCGGCGACCCTCAGCGCGGTCTCGCGGGCGCTGGAACGGCCGCCGCCGCGGTAGTCGCGCAGGCCGTACTTGGCCCAGTAGGTGTAGTCGGCGTGGCCCGGCCGGAACTTCTCCTTGATCTCGGAGTAGTCCTTGCTGCGCTGGTCCTGGTTCTCGATCACCAGCGACAGGGGCGTGCCCGTGGTGACGCCCTCGAAGACCCCGGACAGGATCTTGACCCGGTCCGGCTCCTTGCGCTGCGTGGTGTACTTCGACTGGCCCGGGCGCCGCCGGTCGAGCCAGGCCTGGATGTCCGGCTCGGCGAGGGGGATCTTCGGCGGCACGCCGTCGACCACGCAGCCGATGGCCGGGCCGTGGCTTTCTCCCCAGGTGGTGAAGCGGAAGGCTTGGCCGAAGGCGTTGCCGGGCATGACGCGGACGGGCGTCTAGTCTTGCGGCCGGAAGCCTTCGAGCAGCTCGGCCAGTTGCGGGGCGGCGTCGACCGCCATCATGCCGACCACGTTGTAGCCGGAATCGACATGATGGACCTCGCCCGTCACCCCGGCGGAGAGATCGCTCAGAAGGTAAAGGCCGGCGCCGCCGACCTGCGCGATGTCGACGTTGCGGCGCAGCGGCGAGTTGTACTCGTTCCACTTCAGGATGTAGCGGAAGTCGCCGATGCCGGAGGCCGCCAGGGTCTTGATCGGACCGGCCGAGATGGCGTTGACCCGGATGCCGGCGTCGCCCAGGTCCGCGGCCAGGTAGCGCACGCTGGCCTCGAGGGCGGCCTTGGCCACGCCCATGACGTTGTAGTGGGGCATGACCCGCTCGGCCCCGTAGTAGGTCAGGGTCAGCAGGCTGCCGCCGTTCTTCATCAGCGGCACGGCGCGCTGGGCGACCGCGGTGAAGGAATAGCAGGAGATGTCCAGGCTGCGCACGAAGTTGTCGCGGCTGGTGTTGACGTACTTGCCCTTCAGCTCGTCCTTGTCGGAGTAGGCGATGGCGTGGACTAGGAAGTCGAGGCCGCCCCAGCTTTCCTCGACCGCGTTGAAGGTCTGGTCGATGCTGGCGTCGTCGGCGACGTCGCAGGGCAGGACCAGGGTCGAGCCGAGCGAATCGGCCAGCGGCCGCACCCGCCGCTCCAGCGCCTCGCCCTGGTAGGTGAAGGCGAGCTCGGCGCCCTGGGCCGAGAGCGCGGCGGCGATGCCCCAGGCGATCGAACGATCGTTCGCCACGCCCATGACGAGACCACGCTTGCCGGCCATGAGCGACTGGGAATCCGTCATGAAATCCTCTTGATCGAGAGCGGGGCATCCGGCCCCTCGTGCGGTGGAGCGCATCCTACACAAATGGCGGAAAGCGTCAAACACGGCGCTTTGCGGGGCTCTCGGGGGTGAAGGCCCGGCCAAAGCCAGGGGCGGCGAGGGGCCGGAGGAGGGACTCTGGGATCGCGCCGCCAAGTCCTCTATCATGCCCGCGATGACCGATCCTTCGATACGGCGGCAGCGGCGGCGGATTGGGGCCTGGTTGAAGCTGCACTCGAAGCCGGATCGCGCGCGGCGCTTCGCGATCTACACTTGGCAGCGCTTCCTCGCCGACGATTGCCTGCGCTCAGCGGCCGGCCTCAGCTACGCCACCTTGCTGGCCCTGGTGCCGCTGATGGCGATCGGCCTCGCGATCCTCAGCGGGTTTCCGGTCTTCGAGTCGGTCGAGGACCAGATCCAGGACCTGATCCTGCGCAGCTTCCTGCCCGAGACCAGCGCCGCGGTCAGCAGCCAACTGGCTGAATTCGTGGACAATACGCGGCAGATGACCGGGCCCGGCGTGGTCGCCCTGGCGGTCACGGCGCTGCTCCTCCTGGCCAACATCAACGCGGCGCTGAGCGCCATCTGGCGGGTGACCGAGCCGCGCTCGTTGGGCCTGCAGCTGCTGGTCTACTGGGCGATGCTGACCCTGGGGCCGCTGCTCCTGGGCGCTTCGCTGTCGCTCAGCGGCTACGCCTTCGCCATGGTCCAGTGGGCAGGCATAGAATCCTATCCGAGCGTGATCGTCGCCTTTTCCGGCCTGATCTCGGTGGCCCTGGCGGCCTTGGGCTTCAGCGCGCTCTACCTCGTGGTGCCGACCCGCTCGGTGCGGCTCCACCACGCCCTGGCCGGCGGGCTGCTGGCGGCGGCCGTGCTGGAGGCCCTGAAGTACGGCTTCGGGCTCTACCTCAAGTTCTTTCCGACCTACGAGGCGATCTACGGCGCGCTCTCGGCGATCCCGATCTTCCTGGTCTGGATGTACCTCGCCTGGGCGGTGGTGCTGCTGGGGGCTGAGGTCACCGCGGCGCTGCCTGAGTGGCGCGCGGCCCTGACCCGTGGCCGCCGGGAGCTGCAGGCCGGCGAGCGGCTGGCCCTGGCGCTGACCGTCCTCCAGCGCCTGCGCGCCGCCCAGAAGGAAGGACGGCGGCTGCGCAGCCGCGACCTGGTCCGGGGCCTGCCGGTGACGCCGGCCGAGCTGGACGACAGCCTCTGGCGGCTCCGCCGCCACGACCTGGTGGCCCGCTCCCTGGCCGGCGGCTGGCTGCTGGCCAGGGACCTGTCGACGGTCACCCTGGGCGGGCTCAGCCAGATGCTCGGCCTGAGGCTGGACCTCGACGAGAGCTGGCCCCGGGCCCCGACCGAGGCCCTGCAAGGCCTGGCCGAGGGGCTCCGGCCGCAGGTGGACACGCCCTTGGAAGCGCTTCTCGATGACGGGGAGGCGGCGCCGGGTTCGGGGCGCCTGGAGGCGGTGTAGAGAATACGCCACGCGGTCGGAGCGGTCTCGGGTCTGAATCCTGCCCCAACCCTTTGATGTGGAGCTTTTTTGCTCGGACGGCCTTGCCCCTCACCCAGCTCCGGCTAAGGCGCGGCTGGCGCCGCGCCAAGCCTCTGCCTCCCTCTCCCCTGGGGAGAGGGAGGGGCCCGCAGCGCGTCAGCGCTGTGGGAGGGTGAGGGGGAATAGCTCTGGCGGATCGGACCACCGCCCCGAGAGCAAGATTCAGACCCGAGATCGCTTTGACCCGGTGCCGTCTTGCCCCGGAGCCTCCGCGTCTCAGTCCTGGTCCATCTTCTTGCGCGGGTCGAAGGCGTTGAAGCCGGCCCAGCGCTTGACGAAGTCCCTGAGCTGATCGTCCTGCCGCTCGGGCAGCACGATCTTCAGGGAGAGGTACTGGTCGCCGGTCTTGCCGTCGGTCTTGATGCCCTTGCCCTTCAGGCGCAGGACGCTGCCGGTGTTCGAGCCCTCGGGGATCTTCATCGTCACCTTGCCGCTCAGGGTCGGCACGGTGACGTTGGCGCCCAGGACCGCCTCCTGCAGGCTGACCGGCAGGTCGAGGCGGATGTCCAGGCCGTCGCGCCGGAAGAAGGCGTGGGGCGCGACCGTGACCTCGATCAGGGCGTCGCCCGCCTCGCCGCCGGCCTTGCCGGCCTGGCCCTGGCCCTTCAGGCGCAGGGTCTGGCCGCTCTCCGTCCCGGCCGGAATCTTGATCTCGAGGGTCCTGTTCTCGCCGCCCAGGCGGACCCGCTTCTTGGCGCCCAGGGCGGCTTCCTCGAAGCTGACCTGGACCGCGAAGTGGCTGTCGGCCCCGCGCTCGCTCGCCCGGCGCCGGCCGCCGCGCATCCGGCCGCCGCCGAAGAACTCGCTGAAGATGTCGTCGACCGAGATCTCCTCCCCGAAGTCGAAGGGCGCGCCCTTCTGGCGGCCGCCGCCGCTGCTGTAGGTCCGGTAGAACCCGCCGGTCGCGCGCTCCTGGCCGCCGGCGTCGATCTCGCCCCGGTCGTAGCGCTCCCGGGTCGCCGGGTCGGAGAGCAGCGCGTAGGCCTGGCTGACCTCCTTGAAGCGCTGCTCGATCGCCTGGTCCCCGGGGTTGACGTCCGGGTGCAGCTTCTTGGCCAGCTTGCGGTAGGCGCTCTTGATCTCCTCGGCACTGGCCTTCCGATCGACGCCAAGTACTTGGTAGGGGTCCTTCATTCCGCTTTCTTGGTCCCGAAAAAGGAGCAGGGGCGCCGCTCCGGGGGCGCCCCTGCTCCGCGGCAGAAAACCTTGCGCCGGACTACTGCACGATCTCCCAGGAGCCGTCCGGCTTACGGCAGGCGATCCCGTAAGCGTCCTCAGTCTTACCGCCTATGGTTACCGTCTGCTGAAATTCCCGGCAATACTCTCCGCTCGACGCGGTTCCGTCCCGGGTCGGGGTCACGGCGCCGGAATTGCCGCTGTCCGGGTTGTTCCAGGTGATGGTCTCGCCGATCGGGGCGGCGGTGGCGGTCTGGACCGCGCGGTCGTTCTTGATCCGGTCGACCTCGTCCATGCTGCGGCCGATCTCGCTGCCGATCAGGCCGCCGAGGAAGACGCCGGCGCCCGTCGCGATCAGCCGGCCGGTGCCGGAGCCGATCTGGGAGCCGATCAGGCCGCCGACGGCGGCGCCGCCCACGGTTCCGACGGTCTGCTTGGTGCCCGCGCCGGCGCAGGCGGCGGTCGTCAGGCCGATGGCAAAAACTGCGACAAGGGTCTTGAGCTTCATCTTCTCTCCCCCGGCTCCTTGCTGAAAACGACTGAAAGAGGTTTGTATTCCAGTTGATGCTACGCGGCCCGAATGGGTTTCATCCCCGCCGCGAAGCCTTGCGCCGCCAAGAGAAAGTCGGGCTCTCCGCCCTCTCAGCAAAACAATATGGTGCCTGCGGGCGGCCCCGGCTACCCTGGCGCCGAAGGAAGTCGAAACATGAGCGCTGTGCCCGAAAACGCGGATCCCTTCGCGACCTTCGCCGCCTGGCTGGAGGAGGCGAAGGGCAGCGAGCCCAACGATCCCACCGCCATGGCCCTGGCGACCGTGGGGCCGGACGGCATGCCCTCGCTGCGGATGGTCCTGCTGAAGGGCTTCGACGAGCGGGGCTTCGTCTTCTACACCAACCTCGGCAGCCGCAAGGGCCGGCAGCTCGAGACCGCGGCGAAGGCCGCGCTCTGCCTGCACTGGAAGTCCTTGCGCCGCCAGGTGCGGGTCGAGGGCGAGGTGGTGCCGGTCAGCGACGAGGAGGCCGACGCCTACTTCGCCTCGCGGCCGCGGGACAGCCAGATCGGCGCCTGGGCGAGCCGCCAGTCCGAGCCCCTGGAAGGGCGCTTCGTGCTGGAGCGGCGCATCGCCAAGTACGCCGCCAGGTTCGGCGTCGGCAAGGTGCCGCGGCCGCCGTTCTGGAGCGGCTTCCGGGTCCTGCCCCAGCGCATCGAGTTCTGGCGCGACGGCGCCTTTCGCCTGCACGACCGCCTCGTGTACCATCGCAGCTCCGACGGCTGGACCACGGAGCGCCTTTTCCCGTGAACGGCGGCGCCGAAGGGTCCCGGGACGCTGGCCATGACCTCTGAAACGCGGGCTGCCGAGACGAGAGCGAGCGAGATGGGGACGAGCGAAACCGCGCGCTTGATGCGGCTTGCGACCTATGCCTCGGTCGCGACCGCGTCCTGCTTGATCGTGATCAAGCTGGGCGCCTGGGTCCTGACCGATTCGATCAGCCTGTTGTCGACCCTGATCGACTCGATCCTTGACGCGGTGGCCTCCCTGGTCTCGCTCCTGGCGGTGCGCCAAGCCCTGACTCCGGCCGACCGGGAGCACCGCTTCGGCCACGGCAAGGCGGAGCCGCTGGCGGCGCTCGGCCAGGCCGCCTTCATCACCGGCTCGGCCGTCTTTCTGCTGATCGAGGCGACGCATCTGCTCTTCGATCCGCGGCCGATCCAGAACCCGGGGATCGGGATCGGGGTCATGCTGGTCTCGATCGCGGCCACCTCGATACTGGTGTTGTTCCAGCGCCACGTGATCCGGCGCACCAAGTCGGTGGTGATCCGGGCCGATTCGCTCCACTACCTCGGCGATCTCCTGATCAACGCCGCCGTCATCGTCGCCCTGCTCGGCGCCAGCCAGCTCGGCTGGACGATCCTCGACCCGGTCTTCGCGATCGGCATCGCCGCCTATATCCTCAAGACCGCCTGGTCGATCGCCAGCGAATCCCTGCACATGCTGATGGACCGCGAGCTGTCGGACGACGACCGCGCCCGCATCGGCCGGATCGTCCGCGCCCATACCGAGGTCCTGGACATGCACGATCTGCGGACCCGCATGGCCGGACCGCAGGTTTTCATCCAGCTTCACCTCGAGCTGAACGGTGACCTCAGCCTCTGGGACGCCCACATGATCTCGGATCAGGTCGAGGCCGAGCTGAAATCCGCCTTTCCGGGCGCGGAAGTGATCATCCACGAGGACCCGCATGGTATCGTCGAGCCCCGGGCGCGCTTCGGCGGCGGCGACTAGGGCGTTTTCCGATCAGATGGAATCGCCCTGCGATCCATCTGGCCGGATGTAACGCCCTGACTTCAAAGTGTTAGCGCACTACTCCCGGCCAGACGCTGACACGTCTGATCGGGAAGTGCGCTAGAGCGACGAAACCCTCTGGGACTCACCAAGGGACGGACGAGATCCATGACCGATGACCGCCAGACGGTAATCCTGACCGGTGCCAGCCGCGGCATCGGCCATGCCACGGTGAAGCGCTTCAGCGAGGAGGGCTGGCGCATCATCACCTGCTCTCGGGAGGCCGTGCCCGAGGACTGCCGGCGCGACCCGAACTGGTCGGACCACATCACCGCCGATCTCGCCGAGCGCGACGAGATCGACGCCTTCGTCGCGCAAGCCGGCGCGCTGCTCGGCGACGGGCCGCTGAACGCCTTGGTCAACAACGCCGCGGTGTCCCCCAAGACCCCCTTCAAGGAGCGCCTGGGCTGCCTGAACGGCGACCTGGAGGGCTGGCGCCAGGTCTTCGAGCTCAACTTGTTCGCGCCCTTGGCCCTGTCGCGGGGCTTCGCGATACCGCTGCGCCGCGGCAAGGGTGCGATCGTCAACATCACCTCGATCGCCGGCCACGCCCGCCACCCCTTCGCCGGCTCGGCCTATTCCACCTCCAAGGCGGCGCTTTCGGCCCTGACCCGCGAGATGGCGGTGGAGTTCGCCGAGATCGGCGTGCGGGTCAACGCCGTCGCGCCGGGCGAGATCGAGACCGCGATGATCGGCGAGGAGTACGAGGCCCTGATTCCGCGCATCCCGATGCAACGCATGGGCACGCCCGACGAGGTCGCGGCCGCCGTCTACCGGCTCTGCACCGAGGACTTCGGCTACGTGACCGGCACCGAGGTCTTCGTCACCGGCGGCCAGCACCTCTTTTAGAGACCATCGCCTCGACCGTCGCGCGGGAGGTCCGGCCAAGCGCCGACGCCCTGCATAAGGCGGGCTTGCCAAACGACGGCTGCGGCGACACTGTCTTACCCTTGGCGTAGGTCGGTCGGGCTGTCCTCTGGTCCGAGCCTACCCGCTTCGGGGGGGTGACGGCGTGCTGGAATTCCAAGACGGCGTTCTGTCGGTCAACAGCATCCTGTCCTTCACCCTCGGCATCATCGTCCTCTTCGTCGGCCGGCGCTTGAACGGCGTCGTCGGATTTCTCAAGGAGTTCAGCATCCCCGAACCGGTCACCGGCGGCTTGCTGTTCTCGATCCTCTTTGCGCTGGTGTTCGCGGTCTCCGGGGTGGAGGTCGCCTTCGATCTTCAGCAGCGGGACCTCCTGCTGATCTACTTCTTCGTCACGATCGGGATCAACGCCAGCCTCGGCGACCTGCTGAAGGGGGGTAGGCCCCTGGCGGTGCTGCTGACGCTGACCATCGGCTACATGGTCGTGCAGAACCTCACGGGCATCGGGATCGCGGCGCTTTTCGACCTGCCGGCCGCCATGGGGCTGCTGGGCGGCTCGGTGTCGCTGATCGGCGGCCATGGAACCGCGATCGCCTGGGCCCCGCGAATCTCGCAGGACTTCGGCGTCGCCAACGCCATGGAGATCGGCATCGCCTGCGCGACCTTCGGCCTCATCCTCGCCAGCCTCATGGGCGGCCCGATCGCCAAGTTCCTGATCAACCGCCATGGCCTGACGCCGGAACGCAAGGAAGCCCAGGACGTCGGCCTATCCGAGACGCAGCCCAAGCCGGGCATCGACTACCTGGATTTCCTCGCCGCCATTCTCGCGATCCATGTCTGCGGCATCATCGGTCTGCTCATCAACGAGGGCCTTGCGGGGCTCGGCCTCGAGCTCCCGCTCTTCGTGACCTGTCTGTTTGCCGGGATCATCGTCAGCAACGTGATCCCGAAGAACATGCCGACCATCACCGGCATGCCCTGGCCCTCCCGGACGCCGGCCATGGCCCTGATCGCCGATGTCTCGCTCGGCTGCTTCCTCGCCATGTCGCTGATGAGCATGCAGCTCTGGACCCTGATCGGCCTGGCCGGACCCATCTTCGCGATCCTCGTCGTCCAGTTTGCCGTGGCCGTGGCGATCAACATCTTCCTGATCTTCCCGGCCATGGGGCGGAACTACGACGCGGCCGTCATCTGCTCGGGTTTCGGCGGGATCTCGCTTGGGTCGACGCCGACCGCGATGGCCAACATGTCCGCCGTCACCAATCGCTTCGGCGCGTCGCATCTGGCGTTTGTCGTCGTTCCGCTGGTCTGCGCCTTCTTTATCGACCTGGCCAACGCCGTGCTGATTCCCTGGTTCCTGCAGACCTTCTAAAGGTCCCGCCTTCTAAAGGTCCCACCTTCTAAAGGACCGGGGCGCTGTGTCAGGATGGCGGCGCGGTGATTCATCTGGGGCTGAAGAGCATGGCTCAAATCCTGTTCTACGGGGAAAGACAGCATCTGCGGGGCGTCCGGGACCGGCTGTCCGGGATCGTCCACGGGGTCGCCCGGCGGGTGCTCGGCCTGCCGGAGGAGAAGCGCTTCCACCGTTTCGTCGGCCTGGACGCCGAGGACTTCCTCTACCCGCCGGACCGCAGCCCGGCCTACCTGATCCTCGAGATCAGCCTCTTCGAGGGCCGCGCGCCCGAGACCAAGAAGGCGCTGCTGAAAGGCCTGATGGCCGAGATCTCGGAAGGGCTGGGGATCGCGGTCGAGGACGTCGAGATCACGATCTTCGAAACCCCCAAGGCGAACTGGGGCATCCGCGGCCGGACCGGCGACGAGCTCGCCCTGACCTACAAGGTCGAGGTTTGATCTAGTCGAGCCTGCCCAGGAGCTCCTGGAACCAGGCGAGGCGGGTCTCGGCGGCGGCGATGTCGTGGTCGAGCCAAGCGACCAGGTGGCCCCGGCCGCGGGCGTGGTGCTGCCGCAGGTCCGAGAGGCGGGCGATCTCGCGCTCCGCCATCTCCATCATCACCTCGATCTGGATCCTCTGGTCCTCGGCCGGCAGCAGATGCAGGAAGCGCATCTTGAGCGCGATGATCAGCTTGTTGATGTCGTTGACCGGCGCCCGGACGTTGGAGGTCATCAGGGTCGCCAGCTCGCCGCGGCCGTCCTTGGTGATGCGCAGCAGGGCGTTGTCGGCGTCGCCCTCGACCGCCTCGACCAGGCCCTCGACCTTCAGCAGCTCCAGCGGTGCCGCGACCAGGTCGAGCGAGGGGCCGGCGATCCGCGAGGTGAAGTGGCGGACCTCCGAGGCCAGTTCGGCGTAGTGCTTATCGGCCTCGGCGAGGATGCCCAGGGCGGTTAGGCGGACCGCTTCGGAAGGGACCAGTGTGTTGTCGCGATACATCGCTTCGGCTTCGTGGCGGATGCGATAGGATGACCCGGGAAACCTAGTCCCGCCTGTGTTAAATGTCCAGGAAATTTATGCAATTGCGACGCATTCTCATCTAGAGAGGAAAAACAGAGATCTCCGATCGTATCTGGATCGGTGCTGGCTCGCCGGACGCTTCCAGGGCGGGGGACTCAGGCGGCGCGCTGCAGTCCCAGGTCCCGCCAGATCTCGCCCAGGGCCCGGACCAGGTGGTCCATGTGGGCGTCGCTGTGCAGGGGCGAGGGCGTCAGGCGCAGCCGCTCGGTGCCGCGCGGCACCGTCGGGTAGTTGATCGGCTGCACGTAGATGCCGTAGCGCTCCAGCAGGATGTCGGTGACCTGGCGGCAGAGCACCGGATCGCCGACCAGCACCGGCACGATATGGGTGTCGCTCGGCATGACCGGCAGGCCGGCATCCGTCAGGCGCTGCTTCAGGCTGGCCGCGCGCTCCTGGTGGCGGGTCCGCTCCTCGTCGCTCTGCTTCAGGTGCCGGATGCTCGCCAGGGCGCCGGCGGCGACGTGGGGCGGCAGGGCGGTGGTGAAGATGAAGGCCGAGGCGTAGCTGCGCACGAAGTCGACCAGCGCCTCCGAGGCCGTGATGTAGCCGCCCAGGCAGCCGAAGGCCTTGGCCAGGGTGCCCTCGATCACGGTCACCCGGTCCATGACCCCGTCGCGGTCGGCGATGCCGCCGCCCTTGCCGTAGAGGCCCACGGCGTGAACCTCGTCCAGGTAGGTCATGGCGCCGTAGTGGTCGGCAAGGTCGCAGAAGGTCTCGATGGGCGCGACGTCGCCGTCCATGGAGTAGACCGATTCGAAGGCGATCAGCTTGGGCCGCTCCGGGTCGAGCTCCTTGAGCTGGCGTTCCAGGTCGGCCGGATCGTTGTGCTTGAAGATCCGCTTCTCGGCCCGGCTGTGGCGGATGCCCTCGATCATCGAGGCGTGGTTCCAGGCGTCGGACAGCACGATGCAGCCCGGCAGCTTGGCGGCGATGGTCGAGAGCGCCGCCAGGTTGGAGACGTAGCCGGAGGTGAAGAGCAGGGCGGCCTCCTTGCCGTGCAGGTCGGCCAGCTCCCGCTCGAGCAGGACGTGGTAGTGGTTGGTGCCGGCGATGTTGCGGGTGCCGCCGGCCCCGGCGCCGCAGGTCTCCAGCGCCTCGCGCATGGCTGCGAGCACCTTGGGATGCTGGCCCATGCCGAGATAGTCGTTGGAGCACCAGACCGTCACCTCGCTGCGGTCCGTCCCCTCGTGGCGGGTCGCCGTCGGGAAGTCGCCGGCGTGACGGAGGAGATCCGCGAAGATCCGGTAGCGGCCTTCCTGCTTCACCTGATCCACGGACTCGGCAAAGAATGTCTCGTAATCCATAACCCTCAACTCTCCCTGCGCCGCCTTTAGACTTCCGGGCGGTCGCCCTATTCCTCCGATTTCGTCCCTTGCTGCATCTTCACGCCACCGAGGCCAGGCCCTCCGAGGTGACGTGCGCCCAGGTCGCCTCCAGGGCCCGCGTGAAGCGGTCGAACATCTCGTCGACCTCGGCCTCGGTGATGATCAGCGGCGGGCAGAAGGCGACCCGGTCCATCAGGGCGCGGACGATCAGCCCCTCGCCCTCGGCGTTCTTGGCGCAGACCGCCCCGACGCTGCCCAGCGGCTCGAAGGGGGTCCGGCCGTCCTTGTCGGCGACCAGCTCGACGGCGCCGATCAGCCCGACGCCCACGGCCTCCCCGACCAGGGGATGCTCGCCGAGGCGCTTCAGGCGGGCCTCGAAGCGCGGGGCCACCGCCTGGACGTGTCCGACGATGTCGCGCTCCTCGTAGATCTTCAGCGTCTCCAGGGCCACCGCCGCGCTGACCGGATGGCCGCTGTAGGTGAAGCCATGGCCGAAGGTGCCGATCTTCGCGCTGTTCTCGGCGACCGCCTGGTAGACCCGGTCCGAGATCATCACCGCCGAGATCGGCAGGTAGGAGGAGGACAGGGCCTTGGCGACCACCAGGATGTCCGGCTCGATGCCGTAGGTCTGGCTGCCGAACATGTTCCCGGTGCGCGCGAAGCCGCAGATCACCTCGTCGGCGACCAGCCAGATGTCGTGCTTCTTGAGGACCGCCTGGATCTTCTCCCAGTAGGTCTTCGGCGGCAGGATCACGCCGCCGGCGCCCATGACCGGCTCGCCGATGAAGGCGGCGATGGTCTCGGGGCCCTCGTCCTGGATCAGCGTCTCCAGATCCTCGGCCATGCGGGTGGCGAAGTCCTCCTCGCTCTCGCCTGCCTCCGCAAAGCGGTAATGGTGCGGACAGGAGGTGTGCAGGATGTTCTGGATCGGCAGGTCGAAGTCGCGGTGGTTGTAGGGCAGCCCGGTCATGCTGGCCGAGGCCACGGTGACCCCGTGATAGCCCTTGATCCGGCTGATGATCTTCTTGCGCTCCGGCCGGCCCATGGCGTTGCTGGCGTACCAGATCAGCTTGACTACTGAATCGTTGGCCTCGGAGCCAGAGTTGGCAAAGAACACCTTGGACATCGGCACCGGCGCCATGCCGATCAGCCTCTCCGCCAGCTCGATCGGCGGCAGGCCGGTCTTGTGGGCGAAGGTGTGGTAGTAGGGCAGGGTCTGGAGCTGCCGGGTCGCGGCTTCGACCAGCCGCGGCTCGTTGAAGCCGAGCGAGGTGCTCCAGAGCCCGGCCATGCCTTCGATGTAGGACTTGCCCTGCTCGTCGAAGACGTGAATGCCCTCGCCGCGCTCGATGATCAGCGGCCCCTCGGCCTCGTGCTTGCGGGCGTTGGTGTAGGGGTGCAGCTGGTAGGC
>JANQGU010000311.1 GCA_028282935.1 Kiloniellales bacterium | reverse complement strand
ACCCGGCGTCGCTTCCTGCCGAACCTGCAGCGGACCTCGCTCTACAGCGATTCCCTGGGCCAGATGGTGCGCCTCCGGCTCTCGACCCGGGCGATCCGGACGATCGAGCACAACGGCGGCCTGGACACCTTCCTGCTATCGACCGCGAACGCCAAGCTGGGCGACGAGGCCCGGCGCCTGAAGCGGCGGATCCAGAAGGCCGCCGCCAAGACCGAGGCCGCCGCGCCGGCCGCGAGTTGAGGCTCCGCCCGGCGGTTCCGCGCCGGGCTACTCCGTCTCCAGAAGGAAGCTGATCAGCACGCTCCGCTGGACGGGGTTGAAGTTGTCGTCCGACACCAGGTAGATCCGCACCCCGCCGCCGGGCTCGGCGCGCGCGGCGATTCCCTCCATGTTGTCGTAGACCAGGGGCGGGCGCAGTTGGGCGATGACCTCGCCGGTCAGGGTCGCGCCCGGCTGGATCGCCGCCAGGGGCAGCCGCCGGATCTTGATGCCCAGACCGCCCAGGACGCTGAAGCGCCGCTCGAGCACCAGGACGTCGCCCGAGGGCAGGGTGGTGGCTCCGGTCGGCCGATAGGTCCGGTCGCGGGCCAGGGCGAGATCGGACCAGCCGCCGTCCTGCCAGAGAAAGCCGCGCAGGTCCGGGGTGTCGCCCTTGTCCTCCGCCAGGGCGAGCAGCCGGCCGCCGGGCAAGGTCGTCAGGGCCTCCAGGCCGTTGTTGCCGTCCAGCCGGTCGAGCCCCGGCGGCGGGGGGAAGGACTGGGCCGGTCGGTCGAGCCCGCCTGCCGGGTAGCGCCAGATCCTGTGCGCCTGCTCGAAGGCGACCAGGATGGTGCCGTCGGCCAGCCGGGCCAGGGACTCGGCATCGCCGGCACGCTTGCTCGCCAGCACCCGGTTGTCGCCGTCGCGCAGCCGGCCGGTCTCGCCTTGGTCCAGGCCGACCAGGAAGCCGGCGTCGTCCAGGCGGATCCGGGCCGAGACCCAACGGCCGGTGTCGGACACGGCGAGGAGCCTGTCGCCGCCGGGTTCGAGCAGCAGGCCGGAGAGCCCGCCGAAGCGGCGGTTCCCGGAAGTGATCTCCAGGCTGCCCCGCCAGGCCAGGGCGCCGACCCTCGTCTGGCCCGGGTTCTCCGAATTGAGCGGCAGGGGCGTGACCGTCAAGGCCAGCGGCTCGGCAGCCGCCGGCCCGGCCGAGAGCACCGTGGCGAGCAGGCAGAGCGAGAGGGCGGCGCGGCGAATCATCTTGCCTGAAGGGTGAATCTCGGTGACCGCTTGGTAGCAGAGCTTCAGCATTTCGTGAAGCGTCTCCCCCAGCGCCGCAGATTGCTGCATAGTCCAGGGAATTACCACTCAAGCAAGAGAGGAGAGCCCCCCAATGACTCAACTCGCCCGACGCCATGTCGTCACCTCGCTCGCCAGCCTGCCCCTGGCCGCCATTCTCGCCGATCCGCGCCTGGCGCGGGCCGCGGCGGCCGGCCTCCAGGAGGTCGAGCTGACCACCAAGGGCGGCAAGGCGGTCAAGGCCGCGCTGGCCCTGCCGGCCAGCACGCCGGCGCCGACCCTGTTGCTGATCCACGAATGGTGGGGCCTGAACGACCAGATCAAGGCGGTTGCCGGCGAACTCGCCGCCCAGGGCTATGTCGCCCTGGCGGTGGATCTCTACGACGGCAAGGTGGCCGGCCCGGGCGCGCGGGATCAGGCCCGGAGCTACATGCAGAGCGTGGTCGATGCCGAGGCGAGCGACACCCTGGTGTCCTGGGCCGACTGGCTGAAGGGCCATGAAAAGGCGACCGGGAAGATCGGCACCGTCGGCTGGTGCTTCGGCGGCGGCTGGTCGCTCAACGCCGGCATCGCCACGCCGGTCGACGCGACCGTGGTCTACTACGGCCGGGTCAACCGGACGGCCGAGGACCTCAAGTCCCTGAAAGGGCCGGTGCTGGGGCACTTCGCGACCCAGGACCAGTGGATCAACAAGGAGATGGTCGACGGCTTCGAGGCGGCCATGAAGGCGGCGGGCAAGACCGCGACCAGCCATTGGTACGAGGCCGACCACGCCTTCGCCAATCCGACCAGCGCGCGCTACGACGAGGCCGACGCCAAGCTGGCCTGGGAGCGGACCCTGGCCTTCTTCACGGCCAACCTTCAGGGCTGAGCGGGGCCGCGCGACGCCGAGGCAGGAAGGCGAGGCAGCCCAACAAAGCTGGGAAGCGTGGGCTGCCTCTCCCCCGCAATGACTCCCCCGTCCTGGGGACCGAGGAGCCTCGCAGGGCGGTCACCACGGCGACCGCCCTGCGAATCTCTGTGACCCGGCGGCTAGTTCTTGTGCTTGCGGTAGCGGGCGTCTTCGATGGATACCCAGGCCAGGACGATCGCGAAGATCGTAAAGGCGCCCAGAACGCCGGCCAGGAACACGCTGTCATCGAAGGGCATCGGCTTTGACCTCCTGCTGGGAACGCAAAACCTCAGCCTGTGACGGCGGTATCGCTGTCATCATTGACCTATGTCAAATGACCACAAATCAATTGTGGGTTTGGTGAAGCCGGGCGCTGTGTCGGCGCCGCTCCCGGCCGCGGGGAAAAGCCTTGGGCGTGGCGCGCCGGCTTTGCTACAACCCGAATTCCGGTCGCTGGGGCGGAACTTCCACCTTCGCGGGCAAGGGCGGGCAGGAGACGGAGGCAAGGGTGAGCGGGACCTACCATCCGGCATCGGCGTCGGCCAAGGTGGCGATGTTGCTGCTTGGCCTGTCCTGCCTGGTGGCCATGGCGGACCTGGTGCTCAGCCTCGCGATCCTGGGCATCCTGCTCGACATCGAAGCCGGCGTCGCCGGCGGACTCCAGGGCCTGGATCGGCTGGAGTCCGCCCAGACTGTGACCAAGGCGCTCAGCAGGTTGGCTCTCGTCGCGGCCGCTTGGCCCTTTCTCCTCTGGCTCTATCGGGCCAGCGTCAATGCCATCGCCCTGGGCATCGACAACCTGCCGACCTCGCCGGGCTTCGCGGTCGGCTACTGGTTCATCCCCGTGCTGAACTACATCATGCCGCCCAAGATCGTGGGCGACCTCTGGCGGGCCAGCGCCGTGGAGGCGGAGCGCGAGACCTGGCAGGACGCGGAGGTACCGTCTTGGATCATCGTCTGGTGGCTGTTCTTCCTGATGGCGCACTTCATCGGCCTGGCCACCTTGATCCTGGGGGCCGAGGCGGTCGATCTGGACGGCGTCAAGCTGCTGATCTGGGCCGACATGACGCGCGGACTCTGCTGGACCGCGTCAGGAATCCTGGCGATTCTCATCCTCCGCGAGATCGACTGGCGCCAGCGGCAACGCGCCACGGCGCAGCGCTCGGCGCGAAGCGTCGCGCCCGGTCCACAGCCGCCAGAGCAGCCTGCGTTACCTTGAACGCGGCTTGATCTAGGAGCCTTGCCGGCGGCTCCGCAGGTAGGTGACGAAGGGCACCGCGAGGAAGACCGCGAAGATCAGGGTCAGGGCGCCGGGCAGGCCGAGGTCGGGGGAGAGGTCCCGCCCGACGCCGCCGAGGGGCGGGCCGATCAGGGCGCCGACGTTCCACATGGTCGCGAAGAGGGTGCTGGCCGCGGCCAGGTCGCCGCCCTGGAAGCGCTCCCCCATCAGGACGTTGCCCAGGGTGTAGAGGGCGCCCAGGCAGCCCCCGAAGACGAAGATGAAGACCCAGTTGGCCCCGGGGATCGGCACCACGAAGGGGAAGGCGAGGCAACCGGCCAGCAGGCCCAGGCTCAGCAGCAGGGACAGCAGCCGGCGGTTCATCCGGTCGGCCAGCCAGCCGAAGGGGTACTCCAGGACCACCCCGCCCAGGCCGACCAGGGTCAGCAGCAGCAGGCCCTGCTCCTGGCTCAAGCCCTGGGCTATTCCATAGAGCGGCAGGAAGGCGGCCAGCACCCCGTCGCTGGCGGCGACCACGGCGCAGCTCAGCATGGCCAGGGGCGCCAGAGTGAGGTAGGCGAGCAGCGGCGCCGAGGGCTTGCCCTCGATCCGGGGCGCGACCCCGGCGCCGAAGAGCGTCGCCAGGCCGGCGCAGAGGAAGATCGCGCCGCCGGCCAGGAAGGGCGCCCAGCCCTCGCTGCCGGTCGCCAGCAGGACCAGCGGGCCCAGGGCGTAGCCGCCGGTGACCGCGGCGCTGTAGAGCGCCAGCACCCGGCCGCGGATCCGGTCCTCGACCACCGTGTTGACCCAGGCCTCGCTCGCCACCCACATGACGCTGGCCCCGGCGCCGATCATGAAGCGCAGGGGAAACCAGGCGTAGACGTCGGGGAAGACCGGCAGCAGCAGGAAGAACAGGAGCTGCACGGCGATGGCGGCGAACATCAGCCGGGCCGGGCCCAGGCGCCGCAGCAGGGCCGGGGCGAAGGGCGCGATGGCGAAGATCGCGACCGCCTGGCTCGCCGTGCTGAGCCCGATCAGGGTGCCGCTGACCCCCTGCCGGTCGAGGATCAGGCTCAGCAAAGGAGTCGAGAGGCTGTAGGTCAGGGTCGCCGCGGCCATGGTCACCATGATGGCGATCAGGTTGCGGTGCAGCGGCGTCAGGCGCATGGCGGCTCGGAATCCCCGGACACGGTTCCAGGCCGAACCGCCCCGCCGCTCTAGCAAGCGGCAGGGCCGTCTTCAACACCAGAAGCTTGAGGAGGCTCTTGATCTGTCTTAACAAGTTAGAGCGTGATTCACGCCTCACGCCGTTCCGGCGCAAGACGATTACGCTCTAGGCCACGCGGCGGCCGCCGCGGCCGGGACGGGCGCCGGGCGAGCCCTCTTCGAAGAGCTCGGCCAGCTTCTCCATCATGGTGCCGCCGAGCTGCTCGGCGTCGACGATGGTCACCGCGCGGCGGTAGTAGCGGGTGACGTCGTGGCCGATACCGATCGCGACCAGCTGCACCGGCGATCGGGTCTCGATGTAGTCGATGACCTCGCGCAGGTGCCGCTCCAGGTAGTTGCCGGGATTGACCGAGAGGGTGGAATCGTCGCCCGGCGCGCCGTCGGAGATGACCATCAAGATCTTGCGCTGCTCCGGCCGCACGAGAAGCCGCTTGTGCGCCCAGTCGAGCGCTTCGCCGTCGATATTCTCCTTGAGGAGCCCCTCGCGCATCATCAGCGCCAGATTGCGGCGCACCCGCCGCCACGGCGCGTCGGCGGCCTTGTAGACGATGTGGCGAAGGTCGTTCAGCCGGCCGGGGTGAGGGGGCTCGCCGGCGCGCAGCCATTCCTCGCGCGCCTGCCCGCCCTTCCAGGCGCGGGTGGTGAAGCCGAGAATCTCCACCTTGACGCCGCACGCTGGAGCGCT
>JANQGU010000210.1 GCA_028282935.1 Kiloniellales bacterium | reverse complement strand
GGCTTTCGGTGGGTATAGTGCGCCGGTCGCGGGGGCCGAAAGGCCTTTTCCGCCCGGAATTTCGCAAAATTAACCAAAGAATACGGTCATGTTCGCAGTCATCAAGACAGGCGGCAAGCAGTACAAAGTCGCCCCGGGAGACACCCTCTTCGTCGAGAAGCTGCCCGGCGAGGCGGGCGAGATCGTCGCGCTGGACCAGGTCCTCATGCTGGGCGACGACAAGGGCACCACGGTCGGCACGCCGCTGGTCGAAGGCGCCACCGTGGCCGCCGAGGTGCTGCGCCAGGACCGCCACGCCAAGATCATCGTCTTCAAGAAGAAGCGCCGGAAGAACTACCGCCGGACCCACGGCCACCGCCAGGAGACCACGGTCCTGCAGGTCACCGAGATCCTGACCGGCGGCAAGAAGCCGAGCGGCAAGCTGGCGACCAAGGCGCCGGCCAAGGCCAAGGCCCCGGCGAAGCCCAAGGACGAGGCCGCCGAGAAGCCGGCCAAGAAGGCGGCCGCGAAGAAGGCCGAGGCGCCCAAGACCGAGGCAGCCAAGACCGAAACCAAGAAGGCGGCGCCGAAGAAGGCCGCGGCCAAGAAGTCCGCAGCCGAGGCACCCGCCAAGAAAGCCGCGCCGAAGAAGGCCGCCGCCAAGGCCGGCGGCGAGAAGAAGGCGCCGGCAAAGAAGGCAGCCGCCAAGAAGCCGGCCGCCAAGAAAGACAAGGAGTAACCTCCCATGGCACACAAAAAGGCAGGCGGCAGCTCGCGCAACGGCCGCGATTCGGCCGGACGGCGCCTGGGCGTAAAGAAGTTCGGCGGCCAGATCGTCGTCCCCGGCAACATCATCGTGCGCCAGCGCGGCACCAAGTTTCATCCGGGCGACAACGTCGGCATCGGCAAGGACCACACCATCTTCGCCCTGACCGAGGGCCAGGTGAAGTTCCGCCGCTCGACCGGCGGACGCACCTACGTCTCGGTGGTCGGCCAGGACTAGTCCGGCTCGACAGCCGCCGACGGTTCCGAGGGGAGCGCCGGGCGCTCCCCTTCGTCGTTTGGGCGATGGCGCCCGCACTCATTGTCCAATCGTATAATAAGCGAGCGCGGGAGCGGCTGCGGCGCGGGTTCGAGGATGTCTCGAAAAAGGGGTCGAAAAAGGGGTCAGAGTCATTTTTCGTGTCGATCGAGACAACGCCCAGATGCCGCAGCTCATCGAAAAATGACTCTGACCCCTTTTTCGCGGGGGCGCGTTGACAGGAGGCGGCCTCCCGCTATAGTGCCGCGGCTCCGGTAAGAACGGCGGGTTTTCGCGATGACGACAGGAACTTCGAGGCTGATGGCGGCTCCGGCGACCGTGGATCTCGGCTGCCCGCTGCCCTTGCCGTCGCCCTAGAGCGCCCAAGACCACCGCGCCTGGAGGTTTTGGGGAAACGGCGACGTTTCCCCTTTTTCGTTCCACCCCTTCTCGTTGTTTGCTGCCGAGACCGAGGACCGAGCCCGTGAAGTTTCTGGACGAAGCCAAGATCTTCGTGAAGAGCGGCGATGGCGGCGCCGGCTGTATGTCCTTCCGGCGCGAGAAGTACGTCGAGTTCGGCGGCCCCAACGGCGGCGACGGCGGCCGCGGCGGCGACGTCTGGGTCGAGGCGGTGGCCGGCCTGAACACCCTGATCGACTTCCGCTACCGCCAGCACTTCAAGGCCAAGCGCGGCCAGCACGGCATGGGCAAGGACCGCACCGGCGCCAGCGCGCCGCCGATCGTCATCAAGGTCCCGGCCGGCACCCAGGTCCTGGCCGACGACAAGGAGAGCCTGATCGCCGACATGACCGAGGTCGGCGAGCGCGTCCTGCTGGCCAAGGGCGGCGACGGCGGCTTCGGCAACGCCCACTTCAAGTCGGCCACCAACCGGGCGCCGCGGCGCGCCGACCCGGGCCATCCGGGCGAGGAGTTCTACGTCTGGCTGCGCCTCAAGCTGCTGGCCGACGCCGGGCTGCTGGGCCTGCCCAACGCCGGCAAGTCGACCTTCCTGGCCGCGGTGTCCCGGGCCAAGCCCAAGATCGCCGACTACCCCTTCACCACCCTGCACCCGCAGCTCGGCGTGGTCGGCTTCCGCGACCGGGAGTTCGTGCTGGCCGACATCCCCGGCCTGATCGAGGGCGCCCACGAGGGGACCGGGCTGGGCGACCGCTTCCTCGGCCACCTGGAGCGCTGCGGCGTGCTGCTGCACCTGGTCGACGGCGGCCAGGAGGACGTCGCCGGCGCCTACCGCACCGTGCGCCACGAGCTGGAGGCCTACGCCCAGGGCCTGAGCGAGAAGACCGAGGTGGTGGCCCTGAACAAGGTCGACCTGCTGACCCCCGAGGCGCGGGAGGCCCGCCGGGCCGCCCTGGCCGAGGCCAGCGGCCGGCCGGTCCTGCTCTGCTCCGGCGCGACCGGCGAGGGCGTCGACGCCATCCTGGCCGAGCTGGTGCCGCACCTGCCGCCCTCGCGCGACGAGATCCGGGAGGCCGCCCGGGCGGCCTACCAGCCATGACCGCCGAACTGCAGAACGCCGAGACGGCAGGGGCGAGCCTGGCCGGCGCCAAGCGGGTGGTGGTCAAGATCGGCTCGATCCTGCTGGTCGAGCAGGACAGCGGTGCGATCCACCGCGCCTGGCTGGACGCCCTGGCCGACGACGTCGCCGCCCTGCGCCGGGCCGGCACCGAGGTGATCCTGGTGTCCTCGGGCGCCATCGCAGTCGGCCGCCGCCACCTGGACCTGACCCGCCGCGGCCTGAAGCTGGAGGAGCAGCAGGCCGCCGCCGCCACCGGCCAGATCCGCCTGGCCCACGCCTACCAGGAGAGCCTGGCCCGGCACGGCATCTCGGTGGCGCAGATCCTGCTGACCCTGGACGACACCGAGGAGCGCCGGCGCCACCTCAACGCCCGGGCGACCCTGGCGACCCTGCTGCGCCTGGGCATCATTCCGGTGATCAACGAGAACGACACCGTGGCGACCTCGGAGATCCGCTTCGGCGACAACGACCGCCTGGCGGCCCGGGTCGCGGCCATGATCAACGCCGAGGCCCTGGTCCTGCTGTCGGACATCGACGGCCTCTACACCGCCGACCCGCGCAAGGACGGCGCCGCGGCCTTCGTGCCCGAGGTGCCCGAGATCACGCCCGAGATCGAGGCCATGGCCGGCAAGGCGCCGCCCGGCTATTCCTCGGGCGGCATGATCACCAAGCTGGCCGCCGCCCGCATCGCGGTCGCCGCCGGTTGCCGCATGGCTATCGCCGACGGCCGGCGGCTGAACCCGCTGGCCGCCGTCGCCGAGGGCGCGCGCTGCACCTGGTTCTTGTCCAAGCTGGAGCCGCTGACCGCGCGCAAGCGCTGGATCGCCGGGGCCCTGAAGCCGGTCGGCACGGTCACGCTGGACGCCGGCGCCGCGCGCGCGCTGGCCGCCGGCAAGAGCCTGCTGCCGGCCGGGGTCACCGCGGTCGAGGGCCGCTTCGAGCGCGGCGACGCGGTGCTGCTGCGCGGACCCGACGGCGCCGAGCTGGGCCGCGGCCTGACCGCCTATTCCGCCGCCGACGCGGCCCGGATCCGCGGCCACAAGAGCGGTGAAATAGAGGCCATTCTGGGCTACCTTGGCCGCGAGGAGCTGATCCACCGGGACGATCTGGTGCTGACCAAGGCGGCCGGAGAGGCCCGGAGGAACGAGCCGGAGGGAGGACGAGAATGAACGCCGAGGCCGCGGTCCTGCGCGAGGACCTGCAGAGCGAAATGGAGGCAATGGGTGCGGCCGCCAAGGCCGCCGCGGCGGAGTTCGCGATCGCGCCCACGGCGGCCAAGAACGCCGCCCTGGCCGCCGCCGCCGCCGCCCTGCGCGCCGAAAGCGACAAGATCCTCGAGGCCAACGCCCGCGACATGGCGGCCGGCCGCGACAAGGGCCTGACCCCGGCGCTGCTGGACCGGCTGGAGCTGACCCCCGACCGTATCGAGGCCATGGCCAAGGGGCTGGAGGACATCGCCCGCCTGCCCGATCCGGTCGGCCGGAGCCTGGCCGAATGGGAGCGGCCCAACGGCCTGAAGATCGCCCGGGTGGCGGTGCCGCTGGGCGTCGTCGGGATCATCTACGAGAGCCGGCCCAACGTCACCGCCGACGCCGGCGGCCTCTGCCTGAAGTCCGGCAACGCGGCGATCCTGCGCGGCGGCTCGGAGTCCTTCCACTCGGCCGCGGCGATTCTGGACGGACTGCAGCAGGGCCTGGCCGAAGCCGGGCTGCCCGCGACGGCGATCCAGCGCGTGCCGACCAGCGACCGTGCCGCGGTCGGCATGCTGCTGCGCATGAGCGGCTATCTGGACATCGTCGTGCCGCGCGGCGGCAAGGGCCTGATCGAGAGGGTGCAGCAGGAAAGCCGGGTGCCGGTCCTGGCCCACCTGGAAGGGCTCTGCCACACCTACGTCGACGGCGCGGCGGAGCTCGAGATGGCGCGCCGCATCGCGGTCAACGCCAAGCTGCGCCGGACCGGAATCTGCGGCGCCACCGAGACCCTGCTGCTCGACCGCAGCGCGGCGGAGACGCACCTGGGGCCGATCCTGGACGACCTGATCGCCGGCGGCTGCGAGATCCGCGGCGACGAAGAGGTCTGCGCCCGGGAGGCCCGCGCGAAGCCCGCCGAGCCGGCCGACTGGGACACGGAGTACCTGGCGCCGATCCTGTCGGTGAAGCTGGTCGAGGGCGTCGGCGGCGCGATCGACCACATCGCGCGTCACGGCTCGCACCACACCGAGGCCATCGTCACCGAGGACGAGGCGGCGGTGGCGCGCTTCTTCGCCGAGGTCGATTCGGCGATCCTGCTGCACAACGCCTCGACCCAGTACGCCGACGGCGGCGAGTTCGGCATGGGCGCGGAGATCGGCATCGCCACCGGCAAGCTGCATGCCCGCGGCCCGGTCGGGCTGGAGCAGCTGACCAGCTACAAGTACCTGGTCCGCGGCAGCGGCCAGACCCGGCCCTGAGCGCCGTGGCCGAGCAGCAGGCGGGCCCTTTGACCGGCGGCTGCCTCTGCGGCGCGGTCCGCTTCCGGCTCGGCGAGACGCCGGACTGGGTCTCCTACTGCCACTGCAAGGATTGCCGCAAGGCGACCGGGGCGCCGCTGGCGGTCTTCGTCGGCGCGGCCGCGGCCGGGGTCAGCTTCGAAGGCGAGGTGGAGCCGGCGGTCCATCGCTCCTCGCCCGGGGTCCGGCGCAGCTTCTGCCCGTGCTGCGGCAGCCCGATCGCCTTCCAGGACGCGCGGTTGCCCGAGACGATCTATTTCTTCCTCGGCACCCTCGACGAGCCGGAGGCCTTTCCGCCCCGGCACCACGCCTTCGAGTCGCAGCGGCTGCCCTGGCTTCGGATCGACGACGACCTGCCCCGCCATGCCCGCTTCTCGGCGCTCCGCAGCGATTCCTGACCCGCAGGCACGCGATGGGCGCGGCGGCGATGCCTAAAGCGACCCAGGGTAGCAATCTATCGCCGCGGGACCTGGCCCGGGCCCTGGGCGGCTTCCTGCCGCCGCCGGGCTATCGGGTCGGCCTTCTGGGCGGTTCCTTCAACCCGGCCCACGAGGGCCACCGGACGATCAGCCTGGCGGCGCTGAAGCGCCTGGGCCTGGACGAGGTCTGGTGGCTGGTCTCGCCCCAGAATCCCCTGAAACCCGCGGAAGGCATGGCCGGCCTGGCGCAGCGACTCGAGGCCGCCCGGCGCGCCGCCGGCCATCCCCGAATCCGGGTAACGGCGCTGGAATCTGCCCTGGAGACGCAGTATACCGCCGAGACCCTGCGCGCCTTGACCTGCCGATTACCAAGGGTTTCCTTCGTCTGGATGATGGGTGCCGACAATCTTCGGCAAATTCCGGCCTGGAAAGACTGGTTGCAAATATTTCATTTACTCCCCGTTGCGATCCTGGATCGCCCCTCCTATGCTTTAGGG
>JANQGU010000202.1 GCA_028282935.1 Kiloniellales bacterium | reverse complement strand
GGCAGGAATGGTAAGGAGATTCGCAGCCATGTCCCTTGAGTCCCTGTACGGCGCCCGGAACGAGATCCGCCGGCCACCCGGCTGGATCCTTTGCCTGCTCTACGCTCTGGCGGTCAGCCCGCTGATGGCCGGAGCCGTGCTGCTGATCGACAGGCTTGCGGTGCCCCTCGGCCTGGAGAGCGGCATTCCTGGCCAGCTTCTCGCTGCCCTGGCCAAAGTGGCCTTGCTCTACGGCGTGATGGTCGTCGCGTTCTCGCTGTTCCGACGGGTTTACGCCTTCGAGTCGCCGAGGCCGACCCAGCCGCAGCCGATGTTCAGGACTCTTGCCTTGATCGGATGGCTGGTCGCGACCTTTGCCCTTTCCGCAACTCTGGTCGTGATCACGAGCGGGAGCCCGGGTTACGGCAAGGGCGTCGACGGCCTCGGGAATTTGATCGCGCTGTGCGTGATCACGTTTCACGTCGGCAAGACTCCGCTGGCGACCTTCTTGAACCAGGACCGGACGCAGCCCGATGAACCGGGCGGCACCGCCGGCGAAGGCCAAGGCCCCTAGACGAAACGCCCCGCGATCTGCGCGACCGACCGGGCATAGGGACCGCCGAAGAGTGCCGTGTGGACCAGCAAGGGATAGAGGTTGTAGAGGTCGCGGCGGACCTCGAAGAAGCCGGGGCGCAGCGGGCGCAGCTCGCCGTAGCGGCGGAAGAAGGCCTCCCCGAAGGTCCCAAACAAAGTCGAGAAGGCGAGCTCGACCTCGGCATCGGCGTAGTGGATCGCCGGGTCGACGAAGGCGGCGATGCGACCGCCGCGCACCAGGACGTTGCCGCCCCACATGTCGCCGTGGATCAGCGAGGGCGCGGCGACCGCGCCGAGGAGGTCCGGCAGGCGGCCGCAGAGCCGCTCGAGCTGCCGCAGGCTGTCCGCCGGCAGGTGGCCGACCTCCAGCGCCACCCGGCCGAAGTGCAGCAGGCGCCGCTCGGCGAAGAAGTCCGTCCAGCTCTCGGTCCAGGGGTTGGGCTGGGCCAGCGGGCCGATCAGGGTATCGCGCGCGAAGCCGTAGCGCTGTGCCGTGATGCCGTGCAGCGCCGCCAGCAGCTCGGCGGCGTGGGTCTCGGCCGCCGCGTCGATCCGATCGCCGGCCGGCACGTAGTCCATGATCAGCAGCTCGGCGGCGGCGTGGCGCACCGCCGGGACGGGCAGCTCCGAGTTCTCGGCCAGGTAGCCGAGCATGAAGGCCTCGAGCGTCAGGTCGCCCCGGGAGGCCGACTTGACGACCACGGCATCGCCGTCGTCCAGCTCGGCACGATAGACCTCGGCGATGCAGCCGCCGGAGAGCGGCGAGAGCTTGCGGGGGCTACGCCCCAGGGCGGATTGGACGGCGGCGGCCAGGGCCGCGGTCACAGATGGTCCCGCTGCAGGCTCTCGACCAGCCCCTCGACCCCCTTCTCGATCAGCTCCAGCGCCAGGTCGAAGTCGGAGAGCGCGCCGTAGTAGGGGTCCGGCACGTCGCTGAGGCCGGTCTGCTCGGGATGGTAGTCCATGAAGAGCTTGAGGCGGGCCTCCGCGCCGGCGGGGCAGATCCGCTTCATCTCCTCCAGATGTCCACGGTCCATGGCGATCAGCAGCGAGAAGGTCTCGAAGTCGCTGCCCTGGATCTGGCGCGCGCGCAGGGGTTTCAGCTTGTAGCCGCGCAGCAGGCCGCAGGCGATCGACCGCTCGTCCGGCGGCTGTCCGACGTGCCAGTCGCCCAGGCCGCAGGAATCGACCGCGACCTCCGCCTCCAGGCCGCGCTCGCCGAGGCGCTTGCGCAGCACCGCCTCGGCGGTGGGCGAGCGGCAGATATTTCCGGTGCAAACGAAGAGAACGCCGACTTTCGACATGACCCGCCAGACCTAACCCAGAGGAGTATCGCCTTTTTCTCAGGCTCGTCTATCATCCCTCGCGTCATGGGGCAACGCAACGCGGGCCGGATCGTCATATTGACCGGGGCCGGGATCTCCAAGGAGTCCGGCCTGGACACCTTTCGCGACGCCGACGGCATCTGGGCCAAGGTGCGGCTGGAGGACGTCGCCACCCCCGAGGCCTTCGCCCGCGACCCGGCCACGGTCCACGCCTTCTACAACGCCCGGCGCCAGGGGCTGCTGGCGGAGTCGGTGCGGCCCAACCCCGCGCACCTGGCGCTGGCCCGCCTGGAAGCCGAATGGCCGGGCGAGGTCCTGCTGGTGACCCAGAACATCGACGACCTGCACGAGCGCGCCGGGTCCCGCAACCTGATCCACATGCACGGCGAGATCCTGAAGGGCCGCTGCCTGGCCTGCGGCGCGGTCAGCGCCTGGCGGCAGGACATGGACCTGGAGAGCCACTGCCCGAGCTGCCGGGCCCAGGGCTACCTGCGGGTCGACGTCGTGTGGTTCGGCGAGATGCCCTATCAGATGGAGCGGATCTTCGCGGCCCTGGAGGCCTGCGACCTCTTCGTCTCGATCGGCACCTCCGGCGCGGTCTACCCGGCGGCCGGCTTCGTCGAGGCCGCGCGCGCCACGGGCCGGGCGCACAGCGTCGAGCTCAACCTCGAACCCTCGGAGCGCCACAGCGCCTTCGCCGAACGGATCTATGGCCCGGCGAGCGACGTCGTGCCAAGCTTCGTCGAACGACTGCTGTCGGACGCCGGCTGAGGCGGCGGCCGCAACCTCGAGAGGGCAAGGCCCATGAAGCGAGACGAGATCCAGGATCCCGAGGCCCTGCGCGCCCACCTGGGCGAGCCCAGCGACCTGGTCAAACGCAAGAAGCTCCGGCGGCTCGACGCCCATTGCCGGCGCTTCATCGCCCTGTCGCCCTTCCTCGTCCTCTCGACCGCGGACGCCGAGGGGGCCTGCGACGCCTCGCCGCGGGGCGACGCGCCGGGCTTCGTCTCGGTCCTGGACGACGGCCGGCTGCTGATCCCGGAGCGGCGCGGCAACAAGCTGGCCGACTCCCTGCTGAACATCCTGGAGAACCCGCGGGCCGGCCTGATCTTCCTGATCCCCGGGGTCGACGAGACCCTGCGCGTCAACGGGCGCGCCGGCCTGACCCGCGATCCGTCCTTGCTCGCACCGCTGGCGGTCCGGGACAAGGCGCCCGAGACCGGGATCCTGGTCGCGGTCGAGGAGGCCTTCCTGCACTGCGGCAAGGCCATGATCCGCTCGCGCCTCTGGGACCCGGAGTCCCGGATCGAGCGCAAGAGCCTGCCCAGCCTGGGCCGCATGATCGCCGACCAGGTCAGCGGCTACGACAGCGAAGAGACCGAGGCCTATGTCCAGGAAGGCTACCGCGAACGCCTCTATTGACGGCGCCGATCCCGAGGCCGGGCTTTCGGCGCTGCTGGCCGAGGTCCGGGCCTGCCGGCTCTGCGCGGCCGAGCTGCCGCTGGGGCCGCGGCCGGTGCTGCGCGCCCGTCCCGGCGCCCGCCTGCTGATCGTCGGCCAGGCGCCCGGAACCAAGGTGCACGAGAGCGGAATCCCCTGGAACGACAAGTCCGGGGAGCGCCTGCGCGACTGGCTGCAGACCGCACCGGAGGTCTTCTACGACGAGGCGCGCATCGCCATCGTGCCGATGGGCTTCTGCTATCCCGGGCGCGAGGATCGCGGCGGCGACAAGCCGCCACGCCCGGAATGCGCGCCGACCTGGCACCCGCGCCTGCAGGCGGCCCTGCCGAGGGTCGAGCTGACCCTGCTGGTCGGCCTCTACGCCCAGGCGCGCTACCTGGACGCGCGGCGCAAGGCGAACCTGACCGAGACCGTCCGCGCCTGGCGGGACTACCTGCCCGCCTACCTGCCGCTGCCGCATCCGAGCTGGCGCAACACCGCCTGGCTGAAGCGCAATCCCTGGTTCGAGGCGGAGCTGCTGCCCGAGCTGCGCGCCCGGGTCCGGGCCTTGATCTAGCGTCCCTTGACCTGCGTCATGGTTCCGGACCGGGCAGCGGCGTCTTCTCTGGTCTCGCAAAGATCGCAGCCAGGAGACCACCGATGACACAGCCCCCCAAGACCAGCAAGACCGCCGGCGGCGCGCTGAGCGCGGAGGAGATCCGACGCATCGCGGGCGATATCTCGGATGCCCGGGTCCTGGCGATCCTCGACCTGGAGGTCAGCCGCGACGAGCTGGAGCAGGCCGTGGCCTGGGCCGAGGGACAGTCCGACGTGCTCGGCGAGCTGGAGCTGCCGCTGTCCGGTGTCGTAAGCGAGGTTCACGAGATCCTCACCGCCGGCGAGGAGTGGGAAGAAGACCGACTTGGTGCGTGATCGAGGGATTCGATCGGGAGGATAGGCGGGCTGCCCACCGTTGGGCCCTCCGTCCGGCGGTCCAGTGACGGAGGCGGTGCGGCAGCCCGCACCTGCCGTCTCGGACGTCGGGAGGTCAGGAGCGTTCCCTCCTTCCCTGAACCCCGCCTTTCCTCGACCGGGGGCCCATGATCAGGCTCCCTAGGGCAGGCCTTGTGTCGCCGTCGCGCTTGGCGCCATCAGCCTGACAGCTTCACGGATCGGCGACCTGCGGAAAGCCTAGGACGAACCCGGAAGGCAGAGCGTGATCTGCATCAAGGTTCCCGGTCTCAAATACACGCAGGGGTCGTAGCCGGAATGGAGGTCACGGTCGAATGCATTGCCGGTCACCGCGGCGAGGAAACGCCGCGCGCGCTGGCCTTCGACGGGCGCCGGGTCGAGGTGGCCGAGGTCCTGGACCGCTGGCTGTCGCCGGATCACAGCTACTTCAAGGTCGTCGGCGGCGACGGCGCGCTCTACATCCTGCGCCACGACGTCGCGCGCGGTCTCTGGAGCGTCACCTTCTACGACCGGCTGGCGTCGCGCTGACGCTTCCCGCGCAGCGCCTTGATCTTGCTCAATGCTTTTCCCGGCCGCTTGCGCGCCAATTGACGGGTGAACACAACCACGACATCGGCTCTCGACCAAGGGCCCGCATCCCTTGCCACCGACGACGGCGCAGCCGAGCGCGGCTGGTCGCACGAGCCGCATGATGCGGACATCCGCCTGCGGGCCTGGGGCCCGACCACGGCTGCCGCCTTCGAGGAGGCCGCCACGGCCATGACCGCCGCGATCTGCGATCCTGGGCGGGTGCGGGCCCGGACCGCGGTCCGGATCGCCTGCGCGGCTCCGGACCGGGAGCTGCTGCTGGTCGAGTGGCTCAACGCGCTGATCTACGAGATGGCGACGCGCGGCATGATCTTCGGCCGCTTCGACGTGATCATCGACGATCACCAGCTACAAGCCATCGCCTGGGGCGAGGCGCTCGACCGCGAGCGCCACCGGCCGGCCGCAGAGGCCAAGGGCGCGACCTATACCGCGCTGGAGGTCGGGCGCCGCGACGACGGCCGCTGGACCGCGGCCTGCGTGGTCGACGTCTAGGGTGAAGCCGCAGGGAACCCGGGCAACGATGGACACAAGGCGTCTGGAAAGAACCGGCAGCTTCGAATGGCGGATCGCGCCCTTCGGCGACATGCGCGTGCCCGCGGTCATCTTCGCCGACGAGGGCCTGATCCAGGGTATGGACGAGAAGGTCTTCGAGCAGATCACCAACGTCGCCCGCCTGCCGGGCATCGTGAAGGCGGCCTACGCCATGCCGGACGCCCATTGGGGCTACGGCTTTCCGATCGGCGGCGTCGCCGCCTTCGATCCGGAGGCGGGCGGGGTCGTCTCCGCCGGGGGCGTGGGCTTCGACATCTCCTGCGGCGTCCGCTGCATGCCGAGCGGCCTGGGCCGGGCCGCGATCGAGGCGCGGCAGGCCGAGCTGGCCGACGCGCTCTTCGCCGAGATCCCGGCCGGGGTCGGCAGCCACGGCGAGATCACGCTGTCCGACGAAGAGACGACCGCCATGCTCTCGGGCGGCGCCGCCTGGGCGCTGAGCCGGGGCTACGGCCGGGAGGCCGACCTCGAGCGGATCGAAGAACGGGGCTGCATGCCGGGCGCCAGCCCCGAGGTCGTGTCGGAGCGCGCGCGCAGGCGGCAACGGCGCGAGATGGGCACCCTGGGCTCGGGCAACCACTACCTCGAGGTCCAGGAGGTGACCGCGGTCCACGACGCCAAGGCCGCCGCGGCCTTCGGCCTGGAGCCGGGCGAGGTCGTCGTCAGCATCCACTGCGGATCCCGCGGCCTGGGCCATCAGATCGGCACCGAGTTCCTGCGCGACATGGTGCTGGCCGCGCCCGACCACGACATCGCCCTGGTCGACCGCGAGCTGGCCTGCGCGCCGATCCGCTCGAAGCTGGGCGAGCGCTACCTGGGCGCCATGCGCGCCGCGATCAACTGCGCCCTCGCCAACCGGCAGATCATCGGCCACCTGACCCGGAAGGTGTTCCGGCGGTTCTTCCCCGAGGCCGATCTGCCGCTGCTCTTCGACGTCTCGCACAACACCTGCAAGGCGGAACGCCATCGGACCGACGGCCAGCGCCGCGAGGTCTACGTTCATCGTAAGGGCGCGACCCGCGCCTTCGGCCCCGACCACCCGAGCCTGCCGGCAGGGCTGCGCACAGTCGGACAGCCGGTGCTGATCGGTGGTACCATGGGTACCGCGTCCTACGTTCTGGTCGGCGCGGCGGGCAACGAGCGCCGGGGCTTCTCTTCGGCCTGCCACGGCGCCGGCCGGAGGATGAGCCGGCACCAGGCGCGCCGGACCTGGCGCGGGCGCGCCCTGGTCGACGAGTTGGCGGCGCGGGGCATCGCGATCCGCAGCCCCTCGGACCGCGGCGTGGCCGAGGAGGCGCCCGGCGCCTACAAGGACGTGGTCGAGGTGGTGGAGGCCGCGGAGATGGCGGGCCTCGCCCGCAGAGTCGCGCGGCTGGAGCCGATCATATGCATCAAGGGTTAGCAGCAGTAAGGGAGCAGGAAATGGACCTTCCTTTGGAGTTGAGCTTTCGCAACATGGATTCCTCCGAGGCGGTGGAGGCCCGCGTGCGCGAGAAGGTCGCGATGCTGGAGCAGTACTTCGGCCGCATCAACTCCTGCCGGGTGGTGGTCGAGGCGCCGCACCGCCGACACCATAAGGGCAAGATCTTCCACGTCCGGATCGAGATCGGCGTGCCCGGCCGCGCGCCGCTGGTGGTCAGCCGGGACCCGGGACAGCGCCACGACCACGAGGACGTCTACGTGGCGATCCGGGACGCCTTCAACGCCGCCAAGCGGATGCTGGAGGACCATTCCCGGAAGAGCGCCGGAAAGGTCAAGGCGCACGCGGCGCCGCTGCACGGCAAGGTCACCAACCTGCACGGCTTCGAAGGCTACGGCTTCGTCACCCTGAGCGACGGCCAGGAGGTCTATTTCCACAAGAACGCCGTGGTCAACGGCGGCTTCGAGAAGCTGGCCCTGGGCGACCAGGTCCGCGTGGCGATGATCGAAGGCGAGAGCGAGAAGGGCGCCCAGGCGACCACGATCACCCCGGTCGGCAAGCACCACATCGTCGAGTGACCGGAAGGCGCGGCTCGCGGGGCGAACCGTCGAAGCAAGCCCCGAAGCAGTGCCAAACTCCCGTTTTCGGAGCGTCACCCCCACCCCAACCCTCCCCCATCAAGGGGGAGGGGGAAGTCACGGCTGCCGCTTGAGCCCTCCCCCTTGATGGAGCGCATGCACGCGGCGCTGCGCGCGGGTTGGGAGGGATGACCCCACGGCCACTACCAGTCGAGGAGCAAAGGTGGAAAGTGACCTCTCTCGCACGTCGACGGCCCGCCGAGGCGCAGGCCGCCCGGGATCAGCGGGCCGCCTCCTCGATGGCCTCCATGTCGTCGTCGGAGTAGCCGAAGTGGTGGCCGATCTCGTGGATCAGGACGTGGCGGATGACGTGGGCCAGGTCCTCCTCGCTGTCGCACCAGTAGTCGAGGATCGGGCGGCGGTAGAGGTAGACCATGTCCGGCTGCTGCCCGCTGTCCGTGACGCTCTTCCGGGTCAGGTCGACCCCCTGGTAGAGCCCGAGCAGATCGAAGGCCGACTCGCATTCCAGCTCGTCCAGGACGTCGTCGTCGGGGAAGTCCTGGACCCGGATCACCACGTCCTGGGCGTGCACCCGAAGCTGCTTGGGGATCGCGGCGAAGGCCTCACGCGCGATGCTCTCGAGCTCGTCGACCGAAGGCGGCGGGCCGAAGTGCTTCATGACCCCACCGCCTTCCGGGCCGCGCCCGGGACCGAGCCCGGGACCGAGCCTTGACCCGGCGCGCGGCGCTCAGCAGAGTGCCGCAGCAAAGAGGCAGCCGGGAGACAGCGGATCATGGTCGAGAAACTCTCAGCCGAGGCACGGGCGGCCGGGCTCGCGGCGCTTTCGGGCTGGCGCGAGGTCGAAGGCCGCGACGCGATAGAGAGGTCTTTCACCTTCAAATCCTTCAACGAAGCCTTCGGCTTCATGGCGCAGGTGGCGCTGCACGCCGAGAAGATGGATCACCATCCGGAGTGGTTCAACGTATACAATCGCGTCGACGTGACCTTGTCGACCCACGATTGCGGCGGGCTGTCACAGAAGGACCTGGACCTCGCCGGCAAGATCGAGCGGGCCGCCGCCGCCAAAGCCTGACAAGACGCGCCTGAAGCGGGCGCTCAGCGCGCCTGCATGCGCATGGCGCCGTCCAGGCGCACGACCTCGCCGTTCAGCATGACGTTCTCGACCATGTGCATCACCAGGCCGGCGAACTCCCCGGGATGACCGAAACGGTGCGGGAAAGGCACCTGGGCGGCCAGGCTGTCCTGGACCTCCTGCGGCATGTTGAGCAGCAGCGGCGTGCCGATCAGGCCCGGCGCGATGCCCAGCACCCGGATCCCGGTCTTGGCGAACTCGCGCGCCGCCGGCAGGGTCAGGCCGACGATCCCGGCCTTGGAGGCCGCATAGGCGGACTGCCCGATCTGGCCCTCGTAGGCGGCGACCGAGGCAGTCGAGATCACCACCCCGCGCTCGCCGTCGGCCAGCGGCTCGGCGGCCAGCATGTCGGCGGCGGCCAGGCGCAGCAGGTTGAAGCTGCCGATCAGATTGACCTGGATGACCTTGGCGAAGTCCTCCAGCGCCATCGGGCCGTCGCGCCCGACGATCCGCTTGGCCGGCGCGATCCCGGCGCAGTTGACCAGGACCCGGGCGGTGCCATGGGCCTCGCGCGCCTGGGCGACCGCCGCCTCCGCGGCCTCGGCGCTGCCGACGTCGCAGGCCAGGCCCAGGCCGCCGATCTCCTCGGCCACGGCCCCGGCCGCCTCGCCGTTCAGGTCCAGGACCGCGACCTTGGCCCCGGCCTTGGCCAGAAAGCGCGCGCTCTCCGCGCCCAGCCCCGAGCCGGCACCGGTCACGATCGCCGCTTGACCCCTGACGTCCATCGCTAATCTCCCTCCGCCTATCCAAGAAATGACGGCGCTCTATATCAGAAGCCCGGGGCCGGCCCAAGCCCCGGCAGTCCGCCGCCAAGGGGCTTCGCGGAGAGGCCGAGGGCAGGGGCCTTCCGAGAGGGCCTTTGGAGACTGGGAGCGCATCCCCATATATCGGCGATGACCGGCACCGAGATCGTTCCCTACGACCCGGACCAGTACCGGCGCAACCGACAGCGCGTGAAGCGGGGCTTCTGGCCCAAGATCCGACGCAACCTGGGCAAGGTTCCCTTCGTCGAGGACGCCCTGGCGGCTTACTACTGCGCCGTCGACCGCAGCACCCCGACCTACGTCAAGGCCACCCTGATGACGGCCCTGGCCTACTTCGTCGTGCCGACCGACCTGCTGCCCGACGTGGTCGCGGCCTTCGGCTACACCGACGACGCGACGGTCCTGGCCCTGGCGGTCAACGCGGTGGCCCCGCACGTCAAGGACCGGCACCGCGAGAGCGCCCGCAGCTTCCTGCAGGACGCCGGCGGCGAGGCCAAGCCCGAAGAGATCGGCCCTGGCGAGACCGCCTAAACCCCTTCCGTCGCCCGCAAGCGGTAGAGCACGTGGGGCCGGCCGGCGTAGGCGAAGGCGCGGTCGTAGCGGAAGCCGGCCTTCTGCATCACCCTCCGGGAGGCGGCGTTGCTCTCCAGGGCCAGGGCGATCAGGTCCTTCAGGCCGAGGTCCCGGAAGGCGACCTCGACGCTGGCGCGGGCGACCTCGGTCGCCAGGCCGCGGCCCCAGAAGTCCGGCAGCAGGGCATAGAGCACCTCGACCTCCGGCCGGCCCAGGATCTCCAGGCGGCGCAGGCCGGCGCG
>JANQGU010000193.1 GCA_028282935.1 Kiloniellales bacterium | reverse complement strand
GGTGCTGGACAGGCCGCGATGGCCGAGCTCGTGCGCCGCCGCGAGGCAGTCGCCCAGCCGCGTGCCGCAGGTCAGGATCGCCACCTTGCTGCCTTCCTGAACGATCCGGCCCTTGCCGATCTCAAGCGGTGTCCCGCGGTGCGGCAGCTCCAGCCCGATGCCCTCGCCGCGGGGATAGCGGAGGGCCGAGGGACGGTCGTCGATCGCCACCGCCGTGGCCACCATGTGCATCAGCTCCAGCTCGTCGGCCGGCGCCATGAGCACGATGCCGGGCAGACAGCCGAGATAGGCGAGGTCGAAGCTGCCCTGGTGGGTCACACCGTCGGCGCCCACCATGCCGGCCCGGTCGATGGCGAAGCGCACCGGCAGGCTCTGGATGGCGACGTCGTGGACCACCTGATCGTAGGCGCGCTGCAGGAAGGTGGAATAGATCGCGGCAAAGGGCTTGAAGCCCTCGCAGGCCAGGCCGGCGCAGAAGGTCACCGCATGCTGCTCAGCGATGCCCACGTCGAACGCGCGGTCGGGGAAGCGGTCGGCGAACTTGTTCACCCCGGTGCCCGAGGGCATGGCCGCCGTCACCGCGACGATCTTCGGGTCCTCCTCCGCCTCGGCGATCAGCGCCTTGGCGAAGACGTTCTGATAGGCCGGCGCCTTGGGCTTGGGCTTGTCCTGCTTGCCGGTATGGACGTCGAACTTGGCGACGCCGTGGTACTTGTCGGCGGCCTTCTCGGCCGGGGCATAGCCCTTGCCCTTCTGGGTCACGGCGTGGATCAGGATCGGTCCGTCCTGGTCGCCGTCGCGGCAGTTCTTCAGGACCGGCAGCAGGTGGTCCAGGTTATGGCCGTCGACCGGGCCGACGTAGAAGAAGCCCATCTCCTCGAACATGGTGCCGCCGGTCAGCATGCCGCGGGCGTACTCCTCGGCCCGCTTGGCCGCGGTCTCCAGGGGCTTGGGGAAGGCCTTGGCGAGCTCGCGGCCCAGGTGGCGCATCGAGCGGTAGGGCTTGGAGGAGATCAGGCGCGACAGATAGGCGCTCATCGCCCCCACCGGCGGTGCGATCGACATGTCGTTGTCGTTGAGGATGACGATCAGCTTGCTGTGCATCGCGCCGGCGTTGTTCATGGCCTCGTAGGCCATGCCCGCACTCATCGCGCCGTCGCCGATCACGGCGATGACGTGGTTGTCGCGGCCCTGCAGGTCGCGTCCCACGGCATAGCCGAGACCCGCCGAGATCGAGGTCGAGCTGTGCGCCGCGCCGAAGGGGTCGTACTCGCTCTCCCGGCGCGAGGTGAAGCCGGAGAGGCCGCCGTCCTGCCGCAGGGTGCGGATCCTTTCGCGCCGTCCGGTCAGGATCTTGTGCGGATAGCACTGATGGCCGACGTCGAAGATCAGCTTGTCGTCCGGCGTGTTGAAGACGTAGTGGATCGCGGTGGTCAACTCGACCACGCCCAGGCCGGCGCCGAGGTGACCGCCGGTGACCGACACGGCGTCGATCATCTCCGTGCGGAGCTCGTCGGCCAGTTGCCGGAGCTGCGTCTCTTTCAGCTTTCGGATATCCGAGGGATATTCGATGGAATCAAGCAACGGGGTTTTGCTGACGTTACCCACTTCATTCACCTCGTCTTGCTGTCGCATCCGGGGAAACTTGGCTTCTAGGATCGCCGATTTACGACGAAGCGCGCCGTTGCGCACAAAAGGTCTGCCTTTTCGCCGAAAATATCAAGGCGGGAGGCCGCCCGCGCCGCGAGGCGGGCCGCCTCCTGGCGGGCACCCTCCATACCCAGAAGGGCGACAAAGGTCGCCTTTCCAAGAGCTTCGTCCTGGCCGGTCGGCTTGCCCAGCACCTCGGGCGAGCTCTCGGCGTCCAAAAGGTCGTCCACGATCTGGAATGCCAGGCCGAGGTCCTGGGCGTAGGATCTGACCGCGGCCTGGGCGTCCCGATTCGCGCGGCCGAGGATCGCCCCGGCCTCGCAGGAAAAGCAGATCAGGGCACCGGTCTTGAGCGCCTGCAGGCGCTTGATGCCCTCCAGGTCCAGATCGGCGCGCTCCGGCGACATGTCGATCATCTGTCCGCCGACCATGCCCGCGGCGCCCGAGGCGGCCGCCAGGCCCGAGACCAGGGCGATGCGCACCACCGGATCGGGATGCGTCGCCGGGTCGCCCAGGACCGCGAAGGCCTCGGTCAGCAGCCCGTCGCCGGCGAGGATCGCCACGGCCTCGTCGAAGGCCTTGTGCGCCGTCGGCCGGCCGCGGCGCAGGTCGCTGTCGTCCATGGCCGGCAGGTCGTCGTGGACCAGGCTGTAGCAGTGGATCATCTCGATCGCCGCGGCGGCGTTCAGGGCCTGCTCTTCCGGAACGTCGAAGAGCCCGGCGCTGGCGACCGTCAGGAAGGGCCGGAGCCGCTTGCCGCCGTTGAGCGAGGCATAACGCATGGCTCCGACGACCGTCCCCTCGGGTCCGGGCACCACGGGCAGCAAGCGATCGAGGCGCTGCGAAACCGCTTCCGCGGTGCGCGCCAACTCGGTGTTCAGGCGGTCATTCGTCGTAGTGTCATTCGACGCCGAAATCTTCTGTGCTGATGCTGCCGTTCGAACCATGACCTATCTTTTCAATCTTCTGCTTTGCTTCATTGAGCTTGGCTTCGCAATGCATCTTCAGCGCCGCCCCCCGCTCGTATGACTGGATCGCGGCCTCCAGGCGGCCCTCACCCTTCTCCAGGCCTTCGACGATCCCCTTGAGCTCGGCCAGGGCGTCCTCAAAGCTCAACTTCGCGATATCAGGAGGAATCTTATCGGCCACGTTCCTAGATCCATTATAAAGTCGGCGAGTTTAGGCAGCCGCAGGCAGCGGAACAAGCTGTCAAGCCCCTATCGGAGCAAAAGAGCGCGGACGTGTGCTGCTGCGGACACAGCTAGCGCGTCGAGGTCATAGCCGCCTTCAAGTGTCGAGACAACCCGGCCGCCGCAGGCCGAATCGGCGACCCGCATGATTTCGGTGGTCGCCCAGCCGAAATCCTCCTCCTGGAACCTCAGGTTCGCCAGGTGGTCCCTGTCATGCGCGTCGAATCCGGCGGAAATCAAGATCAAATCCGGCTGGAACTTGGCCAGGCGCGGCAGGAGCGTCTGGCTCATCGCGGCGCGGAACTCGCCCGAGCCGGCCCCGGGATGCAAGGGCAGGTTCAGGATGTTGTTGGCGCAGCCGGTCTCGGCCGGGCTGCCGGTGCCGGGATAGAGCGGCATCTGATGGGTCGAGGCGAACAGCAGGTCGGGATCGTCCCAGAACATGGCCTGGGTGCCGTTGCCGTGGTGGACGTCGAAATCGACCACCGCGACCCGATTCGCGCGGTGCACCGCGCGCGCCTGCAGCGCCCCGACGGCGACGCTGTTGAAGAGGCAGAAGCCCATGGCCCGCTCGGGCTCGGCATGATGGCCGGGCGGCCGGACCGCGCAGAAGGCGTTGCGGGCCTCGCCCGACATGACCGCGTCGACGGCGGCGCAGACGGCCCCCGCGGCCCGCAGAGCCGCTTCCCGGGAGCCGGGCGAGACGATGGTGTCGGCGTCCAGGCCGCGCTGGCCGTGCTCGGGAATGGCGGCCAGGACCTGGTCGTAGTAGGCCTCGCTGTGGACCCGGGCGATCTGCTCGCGGCTGGCCAGCGGCGGCTCGCGCCGCTCCAGGGCCTTGAATTCCTCCTCGGCCAGGGCCGACAAGACCGCCTTGAGGCGCGCCGGCCGCTCGGGATGGCCCTGCCCCGTATCGTGGTCGAAGCAGGCTTCGTGACTGTAAAGTAAGGTAACCAAAGCTTTGCGCCCCGGACAGGTTCCTCGGCAGTATTAGACCCTGCCCCTGGCCATTGCTATAACAATCGGAGAGGGCGGCGCAAGGCCAGGCGGGGGCGCCGGCCCTTGGATCGAGCCGGATTGACAGGGTCCGGGCGACACGCCACATGACAACCGCAATTTCCACCGCTCGTCACGTGGCCGAGCCCGGGATGGAGGACGACCTGAGACAGAGACCCGAGGCCCGGCGGACCCAGAGGCTGGCGCTTGGCGGCGTGGCGGCCCTGCTGCTCGCGGCGGCCCCCCTGGTCCCAGTGACGGCCCCGGCGGTCGCCCAGGAGCAGGCGCAGCTGGTCCGCGTCGACAGCGTGCAGAAGCAGCCGATGACCCAGACGGTCGAGGTCATCGGGCGCTTGGTGCCGCGCCGAGCCGGCGCGGTCGCGGCGCGCATCGACGCCGCCGTCGACCGGGTCCTGGTGGAGGTCGGCGACCGGGTCGAGCAAGGCCAGATCATCGCCGTCCTGGAGCCCGAATCCCTCAAGGCCCGGCGCGATCAGGCCGCCGGCCGGCTGGCCGTGGCCTTTGCCCAGCACAAGACCAAGGAAGCCGAGCTGGTGCTCTCCCGCCAGGAGCTGAAGCGGCTGGAAGGCCTCAAGACCTCCGCCGCCTTCAGCCAGGCCCGCTACGACGATGCCAAGCAGGCCGTGGCCATCGCGGCGGCCGAGGTCGCCGAGGCCGAGAGCGCCAGCGTGACCGCCCGGGCCGACCTGGAGCTGGCCGAGATCAACCTCAAGTACGCGGAGATCCGCGCGCCCTTCGGTGGCGTCATCACCGAGCGCATGATCGAGGCCGGGGCCTATGTCCAGGTCGGCGACGACGCGGTGCGCATCGTCGGCGACCAGGAGCTCGAGCTCGAGGCCGACGTGCCCTTCCAGCGGCTGTCCGGCCTGGTGCCCGGGGTCGAGATCGACGTCGAGCTGGACGACGGCACCCAGCACAAGGCCCGGGTCCGGGCCATCGTGCCCGACGAGAACCCCCTGACCCGCACCCGCGCGGTCCGCTTCATCCCCGCCTTCGGCGAGACCCGCAAGCCCCTGGCCGCCAACCAGAGCGTGACCCTGCTGATCCCGATGGGCCAGCCCCGCAGCGTCCTGACCGTGCACAAGGACGCGATCACCAAGCGCGGCCCCGCCAGCCTGGTCCACGTGGTCAGCAACGGCTCGGTCAGCATCCGGCCGGTCACCCTGGGCGAAGCCGTCGGTAGCCGCTTCGAGATCGTCGGCGGCCTGAACCAGGGCGACGTGGTCGTGGTCCGCGGCAACGAGCGCCTGAGGGACGGCCAGAAGGTTCGCGTCGACCAGGGCTCCTAGGCGGCCGCGATGGACCTGATCCGCACCTCCATCTACCGGCCCATCGCGGTGATCGCCGCGGTCCTGATGACGGTGATGTTCGGCATGGTGGCGCTGGAGCGGATCCCGATCCAGCTTGCCCCCGACGTCAATCGCCCGGTGATCACGGTGACCACGACCTGGCCGGGCGCCGCCCCGGCGGAGGTCGAGCGCGAGATCGTCAACCGCCAGGAAGAAGAACTGGCGGGGCTGGAGAACATGGTCTCGCTGACCTCCAGGGCCGAACAGGGCCGCAGCCGGATCACCCTGGAGTTCGCGGTCGGCGCCAACATGGACCGCGCCCTGCTGCTGGTTTCCAACCGCCTGGACCGGGTCGGCGACTACCCGGAGGAGGCCAACGAGCCGACCCTGGACACCGCCGGCAGCGAAGACAACGCCATCGCCTGGTTCATCGTCCGGCGGATGCCCGGCA
>JANQGU010000145.1 GCA_028282935.1 Kiloniellales bacterium | reverse complement strand
GCGGAGACTTGAACCGGGATGTCGTAAACGGCTTCCAAGTCCTTGGCGTTGCCGGGAATCTTGCCCGAGTCCGCGAGGTCGAGCTCCCGTGACTCCTCGCCCGCGGCAGGCTGGCTGCCGTCGAGCTCGGCTAGGTCGAGGCCGCTCTCGCCGCCGTTCGCGTCTTGCTGTGTGTCGTCGTCAGCCATGGGAGCTGCCCTCCGTCGCGGGGGTTGTTGGGTTCGCGCCGTCGGCCTCCTCCGAGGCCGCGGGCCCGGCGAGGCCGAGCAGGATCTTCGAGCGGGCGATCGCCGCGTCCATCTCCGCCAGCAGGCGCGCGCTGTCGCGCTGCGCGCCGCCGTCGGCCCATTCGACCAGGGCGTCGCCGGCGGCAAGGTCGTCGTCGGCGATGACCACCACCTTGCCGTCGTAGGCCCGCTGGCTCGCGACCGCGTCGATCCTGGCGGTGATCGCCTCGATCTGCTCGGCCGAGACCCGGACCACGATGCGCGGCTCCTCCTTGACCCGGGTCAGGCAGTCGCCGATCAGGGCCTCGATCTCGGCCAGCCCGGCGGTCTCGGCCAGGACCGGGAAGAGCTTCCTGAGCATCAGGCCGGTCGCCTCGGTCGCCTCCTCGGCGAGCTGCCGCTCGGTCGCGCTCCACTGCTGGAGCAGCGTCTCCAGCGCGCGGCCGACCTGCTGCTCGGTCTGGACCAGGGCCTGCTCGGCCTGCAGGCGGGCCTCCTGTAGCGCCGCCTCGCGTCCGGCGGCGACGCCCTCGGCCCGGGCCCGCTCCAGGTCCTCCTCGCCGAACTGCGGCGCCGGCGGCTCGCCGCCCGGCGGCTCGATCACCAGCTCGCCGTTCGCACCGTCGAAGGAGGTGTCGAAGAGGAAGCGTTTTTGGCTCAACCCGGCGCTCACGGCCGCTGCTCCTTGCGATCAGTAGACAAGTTCGTCCTCGCCCTTGCTGTCGGCGATGATGATCTCTTCCTTGTCGGCGAGATCCTTCGCGGTCTGGACCAGGTACATCTGCGCCTCGTCGACGTCGCGCAGGCGGATCGGTCCCATGGCCTCCATGTCCTCGCGCAGGATCTTGGCCGCGCGTTCGGACATGTTGGTGAAGAACAGCTCGCGCAGGTTCTCCGAGGCGCCCTTGAGGGCGATGCCGAGCTTGTCGTTGTCGATGTTGCGCAGCAGGGTCTGGACGCCGCCGGCATCCAGCTTGCCGAGGTCCTCGAAGGTGAACATCAGGGCCCGGATCTTCTCCGAGGACTCCGGGCTGCGCTCCTCCAGGGCCGAGAAGAAGCGGCCCTCGACGTTGCGGTCCAGGAAGTTGAAGATCTCGGCCATCTTCTCGTGGGCGTCGCGGCGGCTGGTCCGCGCCAGGTTGGACATGAACTCGTTGCGCAGGGTGCGCTCGACGTTGTCCAGGACGTCCTTCTGGACCGCCTCCATGCGCAGCATCCGCATCACCACTTCCATGGCGAAGGGCTCGGGGAGCTGGGCCAGGACCGCGGCGGCGTGGTCGGCGCGGATCCGCGACAGCACCACGGCCACGGTCTGGGGGTATTCGTTCTTCAGGTAGTTGGCCAGGACCGTCTCGTTGACGTTGCCCAGCTTGTCCCACATGGTCCGGCCGGCCGGGCCCCGGATCTCCTCCATGATCGTGTCGACCTTCTCGCGGTCGAGGACCCGCTGCAGAAGGCGCTCGGTCGTCTCCATGTTGCCGACCAGGGAGCCGGTGCTGGAGATCTGGTCGGCGAAGTCCACGAAGAGGCGCTCGACCACGTCGGAGTTGACCATGCCCAGGGTCGCCATGACCTGGGACAGCTCCTTGATCTCCTCGTCGTCCATCAGGGCGAAGAGGCTGCTGGCGCCTTCCTCGCCCAGCGACATCAGCAGGATGCCGGCCTTCTCGGGGCCGCTCAGCGAACGATAGTCTTCCCTTGCGCTGCGCATGGCTCAGTCCTCCTCCGGTCTCGCTCAGGCCTGCTCGAAGAGCCAGGAGCGAATGATCGACACCGCCTCTTCCGGGTGCTTGTCGACGATCTCGCCGATCTTCTTCATCGAGGATTCGCGGACCCGGCCCTCGACCATGTTGAGGTCGATCATCCGCTCGAGCTCGGCATGGCTCTCCTGCGCCTGGCTCGGCGGCCCCTCCAGGGCGGGCGCGCTGGCGGCGGCGATGGCCTGCACGGCGCCGGCCTCGCCCTGGGCCAGGGCGGGATCGCCGCCGCCGGGCAGGGCCGGGACCGCTTCCTCGGCCTGGGCTTCCAGCAGGCGCCCCATCAGCGGGCGGATCACGAAGAGCAGGGCGAGGATGGCGACCAGGCCGAGGACGCCGAGCTCCAGGATCCGCAGCAGGGTGGCCTGGCTGAGCCCGAAGAAGTCCCAGATCGGCGAGCCGGCCGCGGTCGCGTTGAGGTCGGCAAAGGGCATGGTGACGATCTCGAGGACGTCGCCGCGCTCCTGGTCGAAGCCGATCGCCGAGCGGGCCAGGGCGGCGAGCTGGTCCAGCTCCTCCTGGGGCCGCGGCGTGTAGACCGCCTCGCCGGCCTCGTTGGTCGCGGTCGCGCCGTTGACCAGGATCGCGACCGAGAGCCGGCGGACCACGCCGCTCTCGCGGACGTGGGTCTTGACCACCCGGGAGATCTCGAAGTTCACGGTCTCCTCGACGCGCTGGGACTGGCTCTGGCTGTTGGTCTGTCCGTCGGCGCCCAGGTTCGCGTCCGGCAGGTTGGTGCCGACCGTCACCGGCTCGGCGCCCTCGCTGTCCTGGTTGCTGCTGGATTCCTCGACGGTCTGGGTCGAGCGCACGACCTGGCCGTCCGGGTCGTAGATCTCGGAGTTCTCGGTGATCCGGTCGAAGTCCATGTCGGCCGAGACCTGGACCCGGACGTTGCCCGGCCCGACCGAGCGCTCGAGCAGGGACTCCGCGGTCCGCGCCAGGCGGCGCTCGTAGGTCAGGCGCAGGTCCTCGGCGTTGGAGCTGGCGCCGGCCTCGCCGTCGGCATCGTTGCCGGCGGCCAGCAGCGCGCCGCGGTCGTCGACGATGGAGACCATGCCCGGGGCGAGCCCGGGGACCGCCGCGGCGACCATGTGCTGGATCGCCAGGGTCTGGCGCCGGTCGAGCTCGCCGCCGCGCAGCGACAGGACGATCGAGGCGCTGGGCTGCTCGCGGTCGCGGGAGAAGAGCTGGCGGCGCGGCAGCACCAGGTGGACCCGGGCCTTGTCGACCAGCCCGAGGGAGGAGATGCTGCGCGCCAGCTCGCCCTCCAGCGCGCGCAGGTGGTTGATGTCCTGGACGAAGCGGGTGGTGCCGAAGCCCTCGGAACGGTCGAAGATCTCGTAGCCGACCGAGCCGCCGCTGGGCAGGCCCTGCTCGGCCATGGCCAGGCGCAGGCGCGCGACCTGGTCGCTGGGCACCAGGATGCGGCCACCGTCGGGCGTGACCTCGTAGGGGACCTTGAGCTGCTCGAGGCTGCTGACGATCTCGCCGCTGTCCTGGGCCTGGAGCCCGCCATAGAGCAGCGCCATGTTCGGGTTGGTGACCCGGCCGGTGAGGAAGACGAAGAAGGCCAGGGTGGCAGCGCCCACCAGCCCGAGGATCGCCAGGCGGGCAGGGCCCAAACTCCGGAGGGTGTCGAACAGTGCCGTCACGCGCTGCGAGCTCTTACGCTATTAATGCTAGGCCTTTCGGGAAGATCTTGGCTCTTCCGTATCCCCGCCCTTCGGCATATGACGACTGGCGGAGTAGGTCTAACTTACTGCGTTGACGGTAAAATCTCGGTTAACGTGGGCAAGAATTGCCTAGCCGTCCGGAAAAAACTGCCGGCCTGAGACGTGATGCAATTCTCAATTTATGTGAAATTTTACTTAATGGGTGGAGGTGTGGGGCGGTGGGACTTGGATTTTTGAAGCGAGGTGTAAGTAGAAGCCTGCGCGTTACTGCGTGAGCGGTAGTCGGCGCGTCAGCCGGCTTCGCCGTGACCGGCGCCGGCAAAGGCCAAGCCGTCGTCTTCCTCGTGCGGGCGGCGGTACTGCTGCAGCCGCGTGGTGCGCAGGCCGCGCATGCCGTGAGCATCGATCAGACGCTGCCACGAAAGGAACTCTTCGACCGAAAGCTTGTAGCGCTTGCAGGCATCCTCGAGGCTGATCAGGCCAGTCCTCACGCCCGCGACCACCTCGGCCTTGCGCCGCACCACCCAACGCTTCGTGTTGGGGGGCGGGAGGTCGTCGATGGTCATCGGCTTGCCGGCCGGTCCCATCGCCGTGTTCGACCTACCTGGACGAGTCATCTCCATGTTGGCTCCAAAATCAAAAGCCGCCGAATCTTGTCTTCGGAAGCTACGACCGCTGCTTTAAAAAATCCCTAAACTCAGTGACTAAGCTGGCTGATAAATCTTTACCTAATGTAAATAAGGGTTAAATTATTTGCGCCGCCGGCAGTAAGTCCAAATAATGGGCCGGCGGCGCAAATATTTATCGGTTATGTATTCTAGCGACGGATCCGGATCAGCTCCTCCAGCATCTCGTCGGCCGTGGTGATGATCTTGGCGTTGGCCGAATAGGCCCTTTGGGTGACGATCATGTTCGTGAACTCGTCCGCCAGATCGACCGTCGAGGCCTCCAGCGAGGAGGAGGAGACCGATCCGGCGGCCCCGGTGTTGGCCTCCAGCAGGATCACGCTGCCCGAGCCGTCGGTCTCGAGGTAGGCGTTGCCGTCGCGCAACTGCAGGCTGTTGGGGGCCGGGAAGACGGCCAGCGGCAGCTTGTAGACCGCCTGCTGCTGACCGTTGTCGAAGAGCGCGGTGACAATGCCGTCGTCGTCGATGTTGACCCCGGTGAAGTTGCCGAAGCGGACTCCGTCCTGGTTGATGAAGCCGATGGCGAACTCGCCGGCGAACTGGGTGAGGCCGTCGGTCTGGCCGACGGTGCCGAGGTTGACGGCGACGGTGCTGGCCGCCGCCGTGGTGGCGGTCCAGGTGATGTCGATGTCCGGGAAGGTGATGGCGCTGGGCGTGCCGAAGCCGTCGAAGGCGATCGAGCGGGCGACCGGGCCGGTCACCGTGCCGCTGACCGCGCCGGTCGAGGCCAGGGTCGGGTTCTGGATCGTGATGTCCCACTCCGGCGTGGCGGAGTCGTAGACGAAGTCGACCTGCAGGTTGTGGGCGTTGCCAAGGGAATCGAAGATCTGCGCCGTGATGCTGTGGGTCTCGCCGTTGGCCGCCGTCGAGGGCAGGTTGGCGCCCAGGGCCATGGTCGTGGTCGGGACCGCGTTGCCGGACAGCGAGGAGACGTTGACCGTCTCGGTGCTGGACAGGACGGTGGGCGTCGCCGGCAACGTGCCGGTCGGGTCCAGCGGCCAGCCCTGCAGGTAGTAGCCGCCGGTGTTGCGCAGGTCGCCGTTCTCGTCGGTGATGAACTGCCCGGCGCGGGTGTAGAGGTAGTCGTCGCCCGCGCCCGGGGTCGCCGCCTCGTTCACCACGTAGAAGCCGTTGCCCACGATCGCGATGTCGGTCGCCGAGGTGGTCGACTGCAGCAAGCCCTGGGCGTCGGCGGACTGCACCGGGCGGGACTGCACGCCGCCGGGCGAATGCAGGGTCTGGGACCCGGACTGTGTGACCAGGGTCGAGAAGCTGGCCCGCAGGCCCTTGTAGCCGACGGTGTTCACGTTGGCGATGTTGTCCGAGATCATGCCGATCGCCTGGCTCTGGGCGGTCAGCCCGGAGACGCCGGCGAACATGGCGCCGAAGATGCTCATGTCACTGCTCCCTCGTTCCGCCGGCGGAGCGGCTCTCCGTCTCCGCCGCGCTGTCTTGGCTCAGGTCGGCTTCTGCCTGGTGAAGTTCAGCTTCAGGTCCCGGCCGCGGTCTCGCTCACCGAGACCACCTTGCTGACCGGGATCTTGAGGTTGTTCAGGGACAGCATGACCTGACCGTCGAAGATCTCGACGCCGGTCACCCGGCCGACCGTGCCGGTCGCGACCGAGACCGGCGCGTCGTTGCTGTCCACGGCGGTGACCACGGCCCGGTAGACGCCGTCGGGCAGCTGGCCGCCGTCGTCGTCGGTGCCGTCCCAGTCCAGACGGTGCAGGCCCGGCTCGGTCTCGCCGCTGATCGTCCGGACGACCAGGCCGCTGGCGTCCTGGATCTGGATCGTGGTGCGCGTGGCCGCGGCGGTCAGGCCGTAGGTCAAGGTGGTCTGGCCGCCGTCCAGCGAGAGGAACTCGCTTTCGGCCTCGACGTCGCGTCCGATGTAGCTCGAGGCGTCGGTGAGCTGGTTGCCCAGTTGCAGGTCGATGAGCTGCTCCAGCCGGTCGTTGGTCTTGATCGACTGCTCGACCTCGTTGAAGGCGACCAGCTGCTGGGTGAACTCGTTGGTGTCCATCGGCGACAGCGGATCCTGGTTCTGCAGCTGGGTGGTCAGCAGCAGCAGGAAGTCGTCGAAGGTGTTGGCCAGGTTGTCGGCATCCTGGCTGGCCTGCCGGCCGGTCTGGCTTGCCGCGCTGCTGGCGCCGTTGATTTCCATGGCCTCGCTCCTCCTCAGTCCTGCCTGGGCCGCGGCGTCAGATCCGGATGTCGAGCCGGCCGTCGCCGGCCGACCAGTACAGCGTTCGGCCCTGCTCCGGGTCCGTCTCCTCGGCGGCCTGGCGCTCCTGCGCCGCCGCCCGGCCTTGGGGCTCCTCCTCGGCGGCGGCCGAGTGCCCGCCCGCCTGGTCCTGCAGCGTGAAGCTCAGGCTGCTGGAATCGGTCTTCAG
>JANQGU010000090.1 GCA_028282935.1 Kiloniellales bacterium | reverse complement strand
CGGCGCCGGCCGCGGCCGGGCAGGCTGTCCACGGCCTGGGCCGCGATCTCGGCGGCGGCGTGGTTGAGGAAGAAGGCCTCGCCGGCGCCGACGTGATCCGGACCAACACCCTGGGCGCCTCGCCGCTGAGCCTGGCCAGCCACGACTTCGCCGGCGAGGCCTTCTTCCTCAACCACGCCGCCGCCGAGATCGCGGCCCAGGCCGTGGACAGCCTGCCCGGCCGCGGCCGGCGCCGCTTCGTCCTGGGCGTGGTCCGGGACGACGGCTGGGACGTCGCGCCGGCCGAGATCGAGGCCGCAGTCACGATCCAGGTCGAAGGGCTGCTCTCGGGCGGCGTCGACGGCATCACGCTGGACATCCTGCCCGGCGCCGGGCGCACGCCGGTCTTCCTGCGCGGCGCGCGGCGGGCCGTGGAGAGCCTGAAGGCAAGGGCGCCGATCTTCCTGCAGCGCGGCCCGGCCGGCTCGGACTTCTCCGACCTCGCCAAGAGCCGGGCGGAAGGGGTGATCCGCTACCGCCACGGGCCGATCGCGCGCGCCGGCCTGCTGGCCGCGGCCATTGAGGACGGCGTCAACCTGGTCGGCGGCGGCGACCTGCCGGAGGACACCGCGCGCCTCGACGGCCAGCTCCGCGCCCTGGCCGACGACGACTTCCGGCCCTACCTGCCGGCCGCACGGCCCAGCTCTCCCGACGAGGCCGAGACCCCCTCCAGCGTCCGCGCGGCGGCCCTGGACCCGGCCCTGGCCGGCTGAACGCGGAGGATTGCACGACGTGACCCCGACCACGGAACGCGCGGCGCGGCTGGAAGCGGCCGCGGAGGACCGCATCTTGGTCCTGGACGGCGCCATGGGCACCATGATCCAGGAGCGCCGCCTGGGCGAGGCCGACTATCGCGGCGAGGCCTTCGCCGCGCACCCGGTGGACCTCAAGGGCAACAACGACGTCCTCAACCTGACGGCGCCGGAGGCGATCCGGGAGATCCATCTGGCCTACCTGGAGGCCGGCGCCGACATCCTGGAGACCAACACCTTCAACGCCACCGGCATCAGCCAGGCCGAGTACCGCCTGGAGGACGCCGCCTACGAGATCAACCGGGCCGGCGCCCTGCTCGCCCGTCAGGCCGCCGAGGCGGTCGAGGCCAAGGACCCGGCACGGCCGCGCTTCGTCGCCGGGGTCCTGGGCCCGACCTCGCGCACGGCCTCGATCTCGCCCGACGTCAACGATCCCGGCTTCCGCAACGTGACCTTCGAGGGCCTGGCCACCGCCTACCGCCGGGCAACCGAGGGCCTGATCGACGGCGGCGCCGAGATCATCATGGTCGAGACCATCTTCGACACCCTCAACGCCCGGGCCGCGCTCTACGCCCTGGACGAGGTCTTCGAGGACCGCGGCGCGGCGCTGCCGGTCATGGTCTCGGGCACCATCACCGACCTCTCCGGGCGGACCCTCTCGGGCCAGACGCCGGAGGCCTTCTGGACCTCGGTCAGCCACGTCCGGCCCTTCAGCGTCGGGCTGAACTGCGCCCTGGGGGCCAAGGAGCTGCGCGCCCACGTCGCCGAGCTGGCCCGGACCGCCGACACCCGGATCAGCGCCCATCCCAACGCCGGCCTGCCCAACCAGTTCGGCGGCTACGACGAGACCCCCGAGGACATGGCCGCGCACCTCGGCGCCTGGGCCCGCGACGGCCTGGTCAACCTGGTCGGCGGCTGCTGCGGCTCCACGCCTGACCACATCGCCGCCATCGCCGACGCCGTTGCCGGCGTGGCGCCGCGCGACGTCCCGCAGCTGCCGCCCCTGCTGCGCCTCTCCGGCCTCGAAGCCTTCGCGCTGGTCCAATGAGCGACGTCCAGAACCTCCAGGGCCGCTTCGTCAACATCGGCGAGCGCACCAACGTCGCCGGCTCGGCCAAGTTCCGCCGCCTGATCCTGGAGGGCGACTTCGAGGCCGGCCTGCAGATCGCCCGCGAGCAGGTCGAGAACGGCGCCCAGATCATCGACGTCAACATGGACGAGGCCATGCTCGACGCGGAGGCGGCCATGACCCGCTTCCTCAACCTCATGGCCGGCGAGCCCGACATCAGCCGGGTCCCGGTGATGATCGATTCCTCCAAGTGGACGGTCATCGAGGCCGGCCTGCGCTGCGTCCAGGGCAAGCCGGTGGTCAACTCGATCAGCCTCAAGGAGGGCGAGACCGAGTTCCTGGAACAGGCCCGGCTGATCCGGCGCTACGGCGCCGCCGTCGTGGTCATGGCCTTCGACGAGCAGGGCCAGGCCGAGACCGCCGAGCGCAAGTTCGTGATCTGCGAGCGCGCCTACCGGCTGCTGACCGAGACCGTCGGCCTGCCGCCCCAGGACGTCATCTTCGATCCCAACATCTTCGCGGTCGCCACCGGCATCGCCGAGCACGACGACTACGCCCGCGCCTTCATCGAGGCGACGAAGACGATTCGCGCCCGCCTGCCCCACGCCCACGTCTCGGGCGGGGTCTCCAACGTCTCCTTCTCCTTCCGCGGCAACAACCCGGTGCGGGAGGCCATGCACTCGGTCTTCCTCTACCACGCCATCGCGGCGGGCATGGACATGGGCATCGTCAACGCCGGGCAGATCACCGTCTACGAGGACATCCCGGCCGAGCTGCGCGACGCGGTGGAAGACGTGATCCTCAACCGCCGGCCCGAGGCCACCGAGCGGCTGCTGGCGATCGCCGAGGACTACCGCGGCAGCGGCGGCGAGCGCGCCAAGGCGCTGGACCCGGCCTGGCGCCAGGAGCCGGTGGCCAAGCGCCTGGAGCACGCCCTGGTCCACGGCATCACCGACCATATCGAGGCCGACACCGAGGGGGCCCGCCAGCAGGCCGCGCGGCCGCTGGACGTGATCGAGGGCCCCCTGATGGACGGCATGAACGTGGTCGGCGACCTTTTCGGCGCCGGCAAGATGTTCCTGCCCCAGGTGGTCAAGAGCGCCCGGGTGATGAAGAAGTCGGTCGCTCACCTGCTGCCTTACATCGAGGCGGAGAAGACCTCGGAGAGCCGCAGCAAGGGCAAGATCGTCATGGCCACGGTCAAGGGCGACGTCCACGACATCGGCAAGAACATCGTCGGCGTGGTCCTGCAGTGCAACAACTTCGAGGTCGTCGACCTGGGGGTCATGGTGCCCTGCGCCAAGATCCTGGAGACCGCGCGCGCCGAGGACGCCGACATGATCGGGCTGTCCGGCCTGATCACGCCGAGCCTGGAAGAGATGTGCTACGTCGCCGGCGAGATGCGCCGCGAGGGCTTCGAGCTGCCGCTGTTGATCGGCGGCGCGACCACCAGCAAGGTCCACACGGCGGTCAAGATCGCGCCCAACTACGACGGCCCGGTGGTCCACGTCACCGACGCCTCGCGCGCTGTCGGCGTGGCGGGCAAGCTGGCCTCGCTCGAGCAGCGCGACGCCTATGCCGCCGAGGTGCGCGGCGACTACGCCCGCATCGCCGAAGGCCGCGCCGCCGGCGGCGCGCAGCGCAGCCAGCCGACCCTGGCCGAAGCACGGGCCAACAAGGCCGCGCTCGACTGGTCCGGCTACCGGCCGCCCCGGCCCTCCTTCCTCGGCCTCCGGTCCTTCGAGGACTACGACCTGGAGGAGCTGATCCCACGGATCGACTGGCGGCCCTTCTTCGCCGCCTGGGACCTGCACGGCCGCTTCCCCGAGATCCTGGAGGACGCCAAGGTCGGCGAGGCCGCCGGCATGGTCTACCGCGACGCCCAGGCCATGCTGGCGCGCGTGGTCGAGGAGCGCTGGCTGCGGCCGCGGGCGGTGATCGGCTTCTGGCCGGCCAACGCGCGCGGCGACGACATCGAGGTCTACGCCGGCGAGGAACGCGCCGAGACCCTGGCGGTGCTGCACAGCCTGCGCCAGCAGATGGACCGCGGCGACAGCGGGCGGCCGAACCTGGCCCTGGCCGACTTCGTCGCGCCGGCGGAAAGCGGCCTCGCCGACTACCTCGGCGGCTTCGCGGTCACCGCCGGGCCCGAGGTCGAGGCCCGCGCCGCCGCCTTCAAGGCGCAGCAGGACGACTACGGCGCGATCCTGATCCAGGCCCTGGGCGACCGCCTGGCCGAGGCCTTCGCCGAGCGAATGCACGAGCGGGTGCGCAAGGAGCTCTGGGGCTACGCGCCCGAGGAGGCGCTGGACAACGAGGCGCTGATCGCCGAGGCCTACCGCGGCATCCGTCCGGCGCCGGGCTATCCCGCCTGCCCCGACCACACCGAGAAGTGGACGCTCTTCGAGCTGCTGGACGCCGAGGCCAAGGCCGGGATCCGGCTGACCGAGAGCTGCGCCATGACCCCGGCGTCCTCGGTCTCCGGCCTCTACTTCGCCCATCCGGAGAGCCGCTACTTCGGCCTCGGCCGGATCCAACGGGACCAGGTCGAGGACTACGCCCGCCGCAAGGGCAGGAGCCTGGAGGAGATGGAGCGCTGGCTGGCGCCCAACCTGGGCTACCAGCCGGCCTCGCGGGCCGCCTGACCGGAGGACGGCGGAGGGGAGCCGAACGCCAGAGTTTCCCAAGGCAATCCCAAGCACGCTGACTTCACCAGGGATTGCCGTCCCCACTCGGGCCGGACCTTCGCCGTCTGGCCCGTTTTTCTTGGTCGAGACGCCGCGCGGCGACGACGGTCACTTGCTGGTAGAACCGCCAGGAGACATATCGGCGTTAACACCGTCTGTCATGCCCGGAGCGCGTACGCGCGGCGCTTCGCGCGATCCGGGCATCCATCGAGCCGCCGGCACCATGGATCACCGGGTCAAGCCCGGTGATGACAGCGGGGGTGGTGGCAAGCTAAGGAAGAACCTCGAAGGCCTGCGTCGAACCACGGGACGCCTGCCGATCAAGGATCACCAAGAAAGCGAAGAGAAGATGACCTCCCCTCACCCATCCCTGCGCCCTGCCACGCCGGAGGACGCCGCGGCGCTGGTCGAGCTGATCAACTTCGCCGGCGAGGGGCTGCCGGCCTATCTCTGGGAGCGCATGGCCGAGCCGGGCGAGACGGTCTGGGACGTCGGCCGGCGCCGGGCCCGGCGCGAGGAGGGCGCCTTCTCCTACCGCAACGCCGTGGTCCTGGAACAGGACGGCGCCGTCGCCGCCTGCCTGATCGGCTATCCCCTGCCCGATGCGCCCGAGCCGATCGACCGCGACGAGATGCCGGCCATGTTCGTCCCCCTGCAGGAACTCGAGAACCTGGCGCCGGCGACCTGGTACGTGAACGTCCTGGCGACCTATCCGGAGCAGCGCGGCCGGGGCCACGGCGCCGCCCTGCTGGCCCGCGCCGAGGAGATCGCAACCGCCAGCGGCAAGCAGGGCCTCTCGATCATCGTCGCCGGCGCCAACGGCGGCGCCCGCCGGCTCTACGAGCGCCACGGCTATCGGGAGACCGCCCGCCGAACCATGGTCAAGGAGGACTGGCAGAACCCCAGCGAAGACTGGGTCCTGCTGGTGAAGCCGCTCTGAGCCGCCGACGCGGCCGGCCACCGGTCGCGGATCAGATCTCGGCGGTATAGAAGCGGCTGGCCTCCTCGAAGCCGAGGATCGGCGCCCGCAGGCTGCCGTCGGGCAGGGCTTCGCCCCGGACCGGGTCGATGGCCTGGATCGTGAAAGGCGGAGCCCCGGGGTCCAGGCCCGAGACGATGACGTCGAAGGTGGCCGCGCGCTCCGTCCGGGGGACGAACCAATGGATGTTGTCGCGCTCCGCGCTGATGGTCGAGACCGCGCCGGTCCGGATCGTCGTGTCCGAGGTCGGACGGACGATCATGGCGCCGGGCTCGTCGCGCAGGCGGTCGAAGGTGCGGACCCGGAAGGCGCCCTCGATCACCAGATGCGCGGAGACCATGTGCCGATGCCCGTGCGGCGTGATTACGTTGCCGCGGTCGAAGCCGAAGAGAGCGCAGGCATACCTGAGCTTCCGCGGCGCCCCGGTCTCGTCCCGGAAGACCAGGCTGCGCTTGACCGGATAGCTCGGCAAGGCGCGGCCGATGTGCCTGGCCTCGGCGCGGCCGATCTCCGCGACCAGTTCGGCCAGGTCGACCTGGCGCGCGAGGGCCTCGACCTCGGCCTGCCAGCGCTTCGGAGGGATCTCGCCGCGCGCCAGGGCGAGCGCCAGGTCCTGCTGGTCCAGGATCCAGCTTCGGGCCGCCTTGCCGGAGCCCGCCACCACGGAGCTGCCGGCGAACTCGGCAAGCAGGGCGTAGGCCGGAAAGGCGGCCAGCGTCCGGCGAAGCAGACTGCGGCGGTCCATGTCCTTTCGGCTTTTCACCCTGGCCGGCTTTCCACCCTGAGTTGACCCTCGACGCAGTCTAGGCCGAGCGGATCCCGGCCGCCAGGGCCTCGCGGCGCCGGCCTGCGCCCAGAATTTCACACTTCCATATCGCAAAATTATTTCTAAACACAAATGTGAAGAGTTTTATATTGACTTGCACAGAGCAGCGGACGACATTTGGTCCGTTCGTGCTTCGATGGCGCGGCGGAACTGGTCCCCCTAAGGGACCCGCGGAATTTGATTGGGCAGCTTGCGGCCGCGTTATCACCCGCTAAAGCGCCACGGGGATTGCTCCGTGGGCCCGTAGTGGAACCAAGGAGCCGGCGTCGTGACCCGACGATCCCTTCATTTCCCCGATCCCCGAAATCACACCACCTGCGCGTGCATTGAAGCTGCCGTTCCGGCGCCCGCCTGTCGTCTGGAGGTGCTGCGATGAAGTCCCTGCCCATCTTTCTCGATCTGCAGGGCCGGACCGCCCTGCTGGTCGGCGGCGGCGCGGCCGCCCTGCCCAAGGCGCGGCTGCTGCGGGCGGCCGGCGCCGAGCTGAGACTCGTCGCCGCGGCGCCGGACGACGACTTCCGGTCCTGGGCCGCCGGGCAGCCGGTCACCCTGGCGGAACGGCCTTTCCAGGAAGGAGACCTCGACGGCGCGCGGATCGTCATCGCCGCTGCCTCGGATGACGAGAATCGCGCCGTCGTCGAGGCCGCGACGGCCCGGCAGGTCCCGGTCAACGTCGTCGACCGGCCCGAGCTCTCGAGCTTCCTCATGCCGGCCATCGTCGATCGCGACGACGTGGTGGTGGCGATCTCGACCCACGGCAGCGCCCCGGTCCTGGCCCGGCGCCTGCGCCGGACCCTCGAGGCCCTGCTTCCGGCCCGGCTCGGGCCGCTGGCGGCCTTCGCCCGGCGCTACCGCGGCGCCCTGGCCGCGGCGGTGGGCGACCCGACCGCGCGCCGGCGCTTCTGGGAGGCCTTCTTCGACGGCCCCATCGCCCGCGACCTGCTGGCCGGCGAGGACGCCGAAGCCGGCGCGCGGATGCTGACCGAGATCAACGCCCCGGGCTGGCGCCGGGCGCCGCGCGGCCGGGTCGCCCTGGTCGGCGCCGGGCCCGGCGACCCGGAGCTCTTGACCCTCAAGGCCCTGCGCCTGCTGCAAGACGCCGAGGTCGTGGTCTACGACAAGCTGGTCGGCCCTGAGATCCTGGACTACGCCCGCCGCGACGCCGAGCGGATCTACGTCGGCAAGGCGCCCGGCCGGCACAGCCACAGCCAGGCCGAGATCAACGAGATCCTGCTGCGCGAGGCCGGCGCCGGGAAACGCGTCGTCCGCCTCAAGGGCGGCGATCCCTTCGTCTTCGGCCGCGGCGGCGAGGAGGTCGAGCGGCTGCTGCGCCACGGCATCGAGGTCGAGATGGTGCCCGGCATCACCGCCGCCACCGGCTGCGCCGCCGTCGCCGGCATCCCCCTCACCCACCGCGACCACGCCTCGGCCGTGACCTTCGTCAGCGGCCAGGGCAAGGAGGGCGCGCCGGACCTGGACTGGGCGGCACTGGCAAGCAGCCGGCACACCCTGGCGGTCTACATGGGGGTCGCCAGCAGCGAAAAGTTGTCACGCGAGCTGATCGCGCACGGCCGCAACCCCGAGACCCCGGTCGCGGTGATCGAGCGCGGCAGCCTGCCGGAGGAGCGCAAGGTCTTCGGGACCCTGCGCGGCCTCGGCGCGCTGATCGCCGAGGAGAAGATCGAGGCGCCGGCGCTGATCGTCATCGGCGAGGTCGTGCGCCTGGCGGCCGAGGCCCCTCGAGGAGCCACGGCCGACCTGGCCCTGGCCGCCGCGGAATAGGAGGAGAGCGATGTCCCTGAGAGCCCTGACCGCCAACCGCCTGGACGACGGCCGGGTGGTCTATCTGACGCCGCAGGGCGGCTGGTCGGAGTGGCTGAACGAGGCCGCCCTGGCCGTCGACGAGGACCGGGCCGAGTCCATCCTGGCCCGGGGCCAAGCCGAGGCCGCGGCCGCCCGGGTGGTCGAACCCTACCTGATCGAGGTCGTGGAGACCGACGGCCTGGTGGCGCCGCTGCGCTACCGCGAGGCGATCCGGGCGCGCGGGCCCTCCGTGCGTCTGGATCTCGGCAAGCAGGCCGGTGCGAACTGAAGGACTTGAGGCCATGTACCGCTACGACGAATTCGACCACGCCTTCGTGCAGGAGCGCGTCGCGCAGTTCAGCGACCAGGTCCGCCGCCGCCTCTCGGGCGAGCTGACCGAGGAGCAGTTCAAGCCGCTGCGCCTGATGAACGGGCTCTACCTGCAGCTCCACGCCTACATGCTGCGGGTCGCCATCCCCTACGGCACGCTATCGGCGCGGCAGCTGCGCAAGCTGGCCCACATCGCCCGACGCTACGACAAGGGCTACGGCCATTTCACCACCCGCCAGAACATCCAGTACAACTGGCCGAAGCTGGAGGAGACGCCGGAGATCCTGCAGGAGCTGGCCGAGGTCGAGATGCACGCCATCCAGACCAGCGGCAACTGCATCCGCAACGTCACCGCCGACCCCTTCGCCGGCGCGGCGGCCGACGAGATCGCCGACTCGCGGGTCACCGCCGAGGTGATCCGCCAGTGGTCGAGCCTGCACCCGGAGTTCTCCTTCCTGCCGCGCAAGTTCAAGATCGCGGTGACCGCCGCGGCCGAGGACCGGGCCGCGGTCAAGGTCCACGACATCGGCCTCTACCTGCGCCGCAACGAGGCCGGCGAGACCGGCTTCGAGGTCGTGGTCGGCGGCGGCCAAGGCCGCACGCCGGTGATCGGCAAGACCATCCGGAAGTTCCTGCCGGAGCGCTACCTGCTGTCCTACCTGGAGGCGATCCTGCGGGTCTACAATCTGCTCGGCCGGCGCGACAACCTCTACAAGGCCCGGATCAAGATCCTGGTCGACCAGGTCGGGGTCGAGGCCTTCACCCGCATGGTCGAGGAGGAGTGGCTGCACACGCGGGAGACCGCCGTCGACCTGCCGGCGGCGGAGGTCGAGCGCATCGCGGCCTATTTCGCGCCGCCGCCCTTCGCGACCCTGGAAGACAGCTCGCCGGACTTCGAGCTGCGGCGGGCGGCCGAGCGCGCCTTCGACCTCTGGGTCCGCGCCAACGTCTCCGCGCACAAGGAGCCGGGCTACGCCATCGCCAGCATCTCGCTGAAGCCCAGCGGCGGCATCCCGGGCGACGCCACGGCCGAGCAGATGGAGGCCGTGGCCGAGCTCGCCGAGCGCCACAGCTTCGGCGAGATCCGGGTGACCCATAAGCAGAACCTGGTCCTGCCCCACGTCCGCAAGGCCGAACTCTACGCGGTGTGGCAGGGCCTGAAGGCGGCCGAGCTGGCGGCGCCCAACATCGGCCTGCTGTCCGACATCATCGCCTGCCCGGGGCTGGACTACTGCAACCTGGCCAACGCCCGCTCGATCCCGATCTCCCAGGAGATCAGCCGCCGCTTCGACAACCTGCGGCGGCTGCACGACCTGGGGCCGATCTCGCTCAACATCTCGGGCTGCATCAACGCCTGCGGCCATCACCACGTCGCCAACATCGGCATCCTGGGCGTCGATAAGAAGGGCGAGGAGTTCTACCAGATCACCCTGGGCGGCAGCTCCACCGAGGACGCCGCCATCGGCAAGATCGTCGGCCCGGCCTTCAGCGGCGCGCAGGTGCCCGGCGCGATCCAGGACATCGTCGACACCTACCTGGCCCAGCGCCGCGGTCGCGAGACCTTCGTCGAAACCTACCGCCGGGTCGGCCTGGCGCCCTTCAAGGAGAAGCTCTATGCCCCTGCTTAAGGACGGACTCCCCACCGAGGACGCCTGGCGCCTCGCCGAGAGCGAGGCGGACCTGGACCGGGACGGCCCGCTCTTCGTCACGCCAGAGCTCTGGCGCTCGGCACGGGCGCGCCTGGCCGGGCGCAACGCCCCGCTCGGCCTGCGCCTCAGGAGCGACCAGTCGCCGCAGGAGCTGGCCGAGGACCTGCCGCACTTCAAGGCGATCGCGCTGGAGTTCCCCAAGTTCAGCGACGGCCGGCCCTATTCCTACGCCCGCATTCTGCGCGAGCGCCTGGGCTTCCGCGGCGAACTGCGCGCCGTCGGCGCCGTGCTCCGCGACCAGCTCGCCTTCATGCAGCGCTGCGGCTTCGACGCGGTCGAGTTCGACGCGCCGGACGCGGCCGCGGGCTGGAGTGCGGCGACCCGCGAGTTCAGCGCCTGGTACCAGCCGGCGAGCGAGGGCGGCCAGCCGATCCCGGCCCTGCGCCGGCGCCTGCAGGCCGCCGAGTAGCCGCTGGAAAATCACGGGCAGGAGACGCCGCCATGACCCTTTGCCTCTCGGAAGCCGAGCGGAGCCGGCTGGCGGTGGAACGCGCCGGGACCTTCGAGGCGCGCTACGGCCAGCTCGGCGCCGAGGCGGCCCTGCGCCTGGCGATCCAGACCCTCTTCCCTGGGCGGATCGCGCTGGTCTCCTCCTTCGGCGCGGAGTCCGCGGTGCTGCTCGACATGGTCGCGCGGATCGACCCGGCGACGCCGGTGATCTTCCTCGACACCGGCAAGCACTTCGGCGAGACCCTGCGCTACCGTGACGCCCTGGCCGCGCGGCTCGGGCTGACGGACCTCCGCAGCGTGACGCCGGGATCGGCGGCGCTCGCCCGGGAAGACGCCGACGGCCTGCTCTTCGCCCGCGACCCGGACCGCTGCTGCGCGCTGCGCAAGACCCTGCCGCTGAAGGAAGCGCTGTCCGGTTTCGAGGCCTGGATCACCGGCCGCAAGGCCTTTCAGGCCGCGACCCGCAGCGGCCTGCCGCTGTTCCAGAGCGACGGCCCGCGGATCAAGGTGAACCCCCTCCGGCACTGGCGTCCGGACTGGATCGCCGATCACTTCGAGCGCCACGACCTGCCGCCGCATCCCCTGGAGGCCGAGGGCTTCCGCTCGATCGGCTGCTTCACCTGCACCGCCCGCAGCGCGCCCCAAGCCGACCCCCGCAGCGGCCGCTGGCCCGGGCT